>DATCPK010000033.1:0-43388 GCA_036570125.1 Candidatus Limnocylindria bacterium | reverse complement strand
CCGCGCGAGGACCTGATGGCCGGCGTGCAGCGGAGATTCCTCTACGGCGAGAAGGCGATGCTCGCGCAGATCTGGCTGAAGAAAGGGACGACCGTCCCAAGGCACGTGCATCCCGCCGAGCAGCTCTCGTTCATCGTCGAGGGCGCGCTGCGTCTCAAGCTCGGCGACGATCTTTCCGAAGTTCACGACGTGAAGGCGGGCGAGGTGCTGGTCATTCCGGCGAACGTGCCGCACGAAGCCCTCGCGCTCGAGGACACGTACGACCTCGACGTGTTCAGCCCGCCGCGTGAGGACTGGATAAAAGGACAGGACGCGTACCTCCGCGGCCGCTAGTCGCGACCTATCGGCGACGACTCGAAGGCGCGCGACGCCGCCGCTGCGCGAGCGCGACCAACCGGGGGACCGGCAGCACGTACACGAGGACGATCGCGACATAACCGGCCACCGCCACCGTCGGGCTGACGAACGCGACCGCCGTGAGTAGGGCTACAACAAGTGGCGCCGGCGCCCAGGCGATGGTGAGCGCGCGACGCTGCTGGGCGCTGATCTCGGTGAGCTTCGCCACGTACGCCCCATACCACCAGAGAAGGACGTAGAGCAGCCCCCCGGCGGCGCCGACAGCTCCATAGAACACCGCGGCGACCACCTCGTTGCGGGGGTCGCCGAGCCACGCGCCGAGGACCGCGGTCGGAACGGGTATGAAGACGACGGCGACCATCAGGTAGACGAGATTCAGCCAGACGAGAGTGTTGTCGGCGCTGGCGAACGTCTTGAACATGACCCGGTGGTTCGCCCAGTTGATCCCGACGACCATGAAGCTGAGCACAAAGGCGAGGTAGCTCCTCCACTGCTCGGTCAACAGGCTCAAAAGGCCGCGGTCGGCATCGGCGTCGGTCGGATGCGGGATGCGGATCGCCAGGACGAGGAGCGTGATCCCAATCGCGAACACGCCGTCGCTGAAGGTCCCGATGCGAGCCAGGCTCGGGTGCTCGGTGCGCTCGGGCGGCGCCGGCATCAGGACTGGAGTCGGACGAACACCGTCTTCGGGACCGTGTACTTGAGGTAGCCGGCCTCGCCGAGCCCGCTCTGCTTGTGCCCGACCGCGGGCGATTCCGACATCGCTGGGCTGTAGTAGCCGTTCACGTAGACCTGTCCGGCGTCGATCCGTCCAGCGACACGCAGCGCGCGCTGAATGTCGCTCGTCCACACCGCGCCAGCGAGCCCGAACTCGACGCCGTTCGCGAGCGTGAGCGCATCGGTCTCATCCGTGAACTGCATTACTGACAGAACGGGTCCGAAGATCTCCTCGCGAGCGATGCGCATGTCGGCCGTCACGCCGTCGAAGATCGCCGGTCTGACGAAGTTGCCTCGCGAGAGCGCCGGCTCCGTTGGAGCGTCGCCGCCGTAGACCAGACGAGCGCCCTCGGCGACGCCGATGCGCACGTAGTCGAGGACCCGGTCGCGCTGCTTGCGCGAGACGAGCGGACCGAGCTGCGTGCTCTCGTCGAGCGGGTCGCCCATCTTCAAAGCCTTTGCGCCCTCGACCACCCGCTTGACGAGGTCGTCGTGCACCTTCTCGTCGATGATCAGCCGTGAACCCGACACACAGACCTGGCCCGCGTTGCTGAACGCCGCGATCCCCGCCCACATCGCCGCCGCGGCAAGGTCTGCGTCGCCGAACACGATGTTCGGGTTCTTTCCGCCGAGCTCGAGCGCGACGCGCTTGAGTCCCGCGGCCGCGAGCTCCATCACGTGCTTTCCGGTCTCGACGCTGCCGGTGAGCGACACCATGTTCACGCCCGGGTGCCGCAGGAGCGCGTCGCCCACGGTGCCGCCGGGACCGGAGACGATGTTCACGACGCCCTCAGGAAAACCCGCCTCCATCAGCAGCTCCCCGAGAACGAGAACGCTGAGCGTCGATTCGACCGACGGCTTGAGCACGACCGTGTTGCCGGTGCAGAGGATCGCCGATAGCTTCTGGCTCGCGGACACGGCCGGGCCGTTCCAGGGAATGATCTCGGCGACGACCCCGACGGGCTCGTGCATCCGGTAGTTGAAGTGGCTGCCCGCGGCGACCTTCACGATCTCCTCGGCCTGGTCGCGCGCCTTCCCGGAGAAGTAGTCCCACGCGAAGATGCCCTGCCCGAGATGCTGGTAGCCGCCTGCGATCGGCTTGCCCATATCCGCCGCCTCGATGTACGCGAGGCGATCGCGCTCGCGCTCGATCAGGCGCCCGACCTTCGCGAGGATGTCGGCTCGCTGGTTCGGCGACATGCGCGGCCACGGACCCGAATCGAACGCCGCTCGCGCCGCGAGCACCGCGGCGTCGACGTCCGATGCCGATGCCTCGGAGATCGTGGTCAGCTGCTCGTTCGTGAATGGACTGATCACCTTGAACGACTTGCCGCCTTCGCCGGTCCGCCACTTGCCGCCGATGAGCATCGGGCGCGGTCCGGCTTCGATCCATCGCGGATCGGTCTTCACCATCAGATCGATCCCTGGTACAGCGCGGGCGCATTCCGGACCGGCGGCGGGACGCGATAGGGATAACGCTCCGCGAGGTCGGGGCTCGGTTCGATGCCGATGCCCGGTCCGGCCGGTGGACGCAGCGTTCCGTCGACGATCATCTCTGTCGATACGTTAGCGCCGCCGACGAACGCGGGAGCGAACTCGTCGATGCGCGCGCTCATCTCGCACCACGCGAGCGCGGGCGCACCGGACGCCGCATGCAGGTTGGCCGCGAGACCGATCGGCGTCGCCGCCGAATGCGGGCTCAGGCGCAAGCCCCGCGCCGCGGCAAGCGCCGCGATCCGGCGAAGCTCCGACATCCCGCCGCAGATCGCGGCGTCGGGCTGCCAGATGTCGGCGAGCCGGTCCTCCGCGAGCTCGAGAAAACCGGCAAGGCCGAAGACGTGCTCGCCGTACGCGATCGGCACGGGCGAGCTCGCCACCAGTCGCGCCAGCCCGACGCGATCGTCGCGCGGGCAGGGCTCTTCAAAAAACCCGACGCCGCACTCGGCGAGCCGCGGCGCGATGCGCGCCGCGGTCTTCGGCGTGAATGCCTCGTTCCCGTCGATGAAGATCGTGATGCCCGGGCCGAATGCCCGATGCAGCTCGGCCAGGGTCGTGAGCTCCTCTTCCCACTTCGCCCCGAGGCGCACCTTCGCGGCACGGACGCCACGCGAAATGAACCGCTCGAAATGCTCGAGATGGACCTGGGCGGTGCCCTGAGAGATAAAGTTCCCGCCGGCGTAGACGGGCACCGGTGCGCCGCCCCCGCCGAGCAGCTCGTACGCGGGCCGGTCCGCGAGCTTCCCGGCAATGTCCCAGAGCGCTATCTCGACGCCGCTCATCGCCTGCGCCACGAGCCACGTCGTGCCCTGGCGTCGCCGGAGCCACGCCCATGCGCGCGCGAGGATGACGTCGGGCTCGCGCGGATCGCAACCCACGACGAAACGCGCGAGCGCCTCGGTCACGATCGCGTCCGCGACGTGCGCGTACTCGCAGCCCCACCCGTCGCTGATCTCGCCGTAGCCCGTGACGCCGGCGTCCGTCTCGACCTTCACCAGGCAGTGGGTAAGGAACGTGGGCCCGAGTGGGTGGCCGGTGCCGCCCTTCGGCGGATCGAGCGGGACCGAGATCGGGATGGTGGAGAGCCGCGTGACCGTCGTCACGCTCGTTCGGTCTCGTGCCAGAAGAGGACGCGGCGCTGCGCGAACGTCACGAGCTCGGTGAGGACGACGCCGAGCGCGGTGAGGATGACGACGCCGCTGAACACCTCGGTCGTGCGGAGCGTGACGGCCGCGGCGGTCATCATGTGCCCGACCCCGTCGCGCGCACCGACGAGCTCGCCGACGATCGCGCCGATGAGCGAGAGGCTGACGTTGAGCCTGAGCGCCGCGAAGAAGTACGGCATCGTGTTTGGCACGCGCAGGCGCCAGAAGATCTCGCTGCGCGACGCATGGACGCTTTCGAAGAACTCGAGCGCCGCCGGATCGACCGCGCGCATTCCGGTGATGCAGTTCACGAGGACGGGGTAGAACGTCGCCAGCGCAGCGACGATGGCCTTCGGCATGATCGTGAAGCCGAACCAGATGATGAACACCGGTGCGACCGCGATGATCGGCGTCGAGCGGATCGAAATGATGATCGGATAGAGCGCCTGCTCCGCGAATCGCGACTGCGTCATGACGACGGCGAAGAACAGACCGACGAACGTGCCGATCAGAAGGCCGACGAGGGCCTCGGCGAGAGTGACCCACGTGTCGTACAGGATCCCTTCGGCCGGGGCGCCCACGTACGTGGGGGGCACGAACCCCGCGCTCACGAGTTTCCAGAGCGTGCCGGCGACGTCCGAGGGCGCGGGCAGAAGGTAGATCGGGATGTTCAAGAGCCGGACGAGCGCTTCCCACGCCGCGAGCGCGAGCACGAGCGCGACGAGAGGCGGCAGAACGTTGTCGCCGACGCCGCGCAGCCGCGAGCGGCGGACGATGCGAGAAGGACGGACGGCGGCGGTTGTGGTCATCGTGCCGCGCGCACCGACTCGTGCCATCCGAGCACGCGGCGTTCGCTCCAGTTCATGAACAGCGTCAGCGCCACACCGGTCATCGCGAGGAAGAGGATCGCCGCGAACATGGCGGGGATATCCAGGTTCAGCGCGGTGTCGTTGATCACCATGCCGATGCCGTTCTTGGAGGAGAAGAGCTCTCCGACGATCGCGCCCGCGAGGGCAAGGTTCACGTTCACCTTGAGTGCAGCGAAGAGGTGGGGCTGCGCGGTCACCCAGCGGAGGCGTGTGAGGATCTCCCAGCGGCTGGCCCCGACGCTTCGGAAAAACTCGAGGGCGAGAGGGTCGGCCGAACGGAACCCGGCGATGCAGTTCACCAGCACCGGGAAGAACGTGATGAGCGCGGCGAGCAGGATCTTCGGCTGCAGCTCGTAGCCCAGCCAGATCCGCAAGAGCGGTGCGATCGCTATGAAGGGAACGAGCTTCAGGATGACGGCGAGCGGGAAGAGGCTCTTCTCGAGGATTCGCCAGTTCGCCATGAGCACCGCGCCGACGATGCCCACGGTCGTGCCGATGGCCAGGCCGATCGCGGCCGCAGCGAGCGTGAACGAGAACTCGTACGCGTAAGAGGGGAACTCCTCCCAGAGCCGCTTGAAGACGAGCGACGGTGGCGGGACGACGAACGCCGGCGTGTTCGTCGCGCGGATGAGGACCTCCCAGATCACGAAGAACGCAACCAGGCCGAAGATCGATGGCCAGGAGCCGCGCAGCCGGGCCAGCTGGCCGCCGCGCGTGCCCGCGCGGGGGAGCGCTCGCGCGGCCGTGGTCGCGGTCACCGGCGACTCACGCCCGCAGGAGGTGCCGCAGATGGTCGGCCATGTGCACGAACTCGGGTGCGGACTCGATCTCCTCGTTCCGCGGCCGAGGCAGTGTGATCTCGAGTATTTCGCGGATCTCGCCGGGCCGCGGGCTCATCACCACCACGCGGTCGGAGAGCGCGATCGCTTCGGCGATGCTGTGGGTGACGAAGAGCACGGTCTTCTGCGATTTGCCCCAGATGCGCAAGAGTTCGTAGCGCATCCCGGCGCGGGTGATCTCATCGAGCGCCCCGAAGGGCTCGTCCATGAGCAGGAGCGCCGGGTCGAAGATGAGCGCGCGGGCGATGGCCACGCGCTGCTGCATCCCGCCGGAGAGCTGGTACGGATGCGCGGTGGCGAACTGGCTCAGCCCGACCAGCGCGAGGATCTCCTCGGTGCTGCAAAGCCGGTCGCTCCCCGCGCCCTTGTTGACTTCGAAGGGCAGCTCGACGTTGTGCGCCACGGTGCGCCAGGGAAGAAGTGCGGGTTGCTGGAAGACGAAGCCGATGTCCTTAGTGCGCTGTGCGTCTTGTGGTGACCGACCGCGAAGCGCAACGCTGCCGGCCGATGCTTCGATGAGTCCGCCGATGATCCGAAGGAGCGTCGACTTACCGCAGCCACTCGGTCCGATGAGCGTGACGAACTCGTTCTCACCGATATCGAGCGAGACCTCTCGGATCGCCTCGACCGATCCGTTCTTCGATTCGAACGACTTCGCGACGCGATCCACGACGACATGCCCTCTCACGTTGTGGGACGGCGTCGCGGGGCGCGAGACGGGCGTCATGGTCTGGCCCACCTCCGTAGCGTAGAGTTACGACGTCGCGAAGAAAAGCCGAGCGCCGGATTTCGGCGCGAGCGCGCTTGAGTGGGAGAGGCATCAATGCAATCGAAGGCACACCGGATGCGGCGCGTGTTCGGGTCGGACGGGCGCGCGCTCATCGTGGCCATGGACCACGCCGGGTATATGGGCCCGGTCGGCGGGCTGATCGATCCGCTCGCGACGGTGCGGGCGGTCGTGGCCGGCGGCGCCGACGCCGTCATGACGACGCTCGGCACGGCAAAGCAGATCGGAGCCGCGCTCGACGGCCGCGGGCTCATCCTGAGCGTCGATCTCATGGCCCCCGATCCTGCTGGCGTCATCGAGCAGGCGATCGAGATCGGCGCCGACCACGTGAAGACGCTCGCGTACTGGGGCGGCGAGGACCCGCATGGCATGCGCAACCTCGCGAGGTACGCCGTCCTGTGCGATCGATGGGGAATCCCGTTCCAGGCGGAGATGATCCCGTTCGCGTTCGGCGCGGTCGACAAGCACACGCCTGAGAACATCGCGATCGCGGCGCGCATCGCGGCGGAGTGCGGCGCGGACTACGTGAAGACCATGTACACGGGCGATGCCGATTCATTCCGCCGTGTCGTCGAGGGAGCTACCGTCCCGGTCATCATCCTCGGCGGCGCGCGGTCCGACGGCGGCGCTCCGATCACCCGTCAGGTCGCCGACGCGATTCGGGCCGGCGGCTCCGGTATCGCGTTCGGACGAAACATCTGGTCGACGCCCGATCCCGAGCAGGCCGTTCGCGAGCTCGTCGCCGCGGTGCACGGGTCGTCCACGCGAGACACGCGCGCGCCGCAGGCGGTCCGGGCGTGACGATGACCGGTACGAAGGCGCCCTCCACAACGATGACGCGCGCCGTCATCACCGGTCCGAAGCAGATCAGGATGGAGCAGCTCGACGTGCCGACGCCCGGACCGAGCCAGGTCCTCGTCCGCGTCCGAGCCGCCGCGCTTTGCACATGGGAGCAGCGGACCTTCGCCGGCATCGACACGTTCTCCTACCCGCTCGTCGGCGGACACGAGAATTCCGGGATCGTCGAAGCGGTCGGCAAGGACGTCGAGCTCAAGATCGCCGTTGGCGACCAAGTGGCGCTCGCGGGATTGAAGCGATGCGGTCAGTGCTACAGCTGCCGCAGCGGGATCGACAACCTCTGCGACAACGCGCGATCCAAGCGCGTGCCGGACATGCCGTGGGGACCGGGCGGCTTCGGCGACTACGTCCTCGCCGAGGGTTATCAGGTCTTCAAGGTCGGACCGGTCGCGACGCCGCTCGAGGCCGCGCTCACCGGGCCTCTCTCGTGCGTCCTGCATGACATGAAACGTCACCCCGTCCGCAATGGCGACGTCGTCGTGATCGTCGGCGCCGGGATCATGGGCCTGCTGCATCTCGTGGTCGCAAGACAGACTCCGTCGTTCATCATCGTGAGCGAGCCAGAGGCCGCGCGCCGCGAAAAGGCACGCGAGCTCGGCGCCGACGCGGTCATCGATCCGACCACCGAGGACTACGGCGCCCGCGTGAACGAGCTCTCCGGCGGCCGCGGCGCGAATGTGACCTACATGAGCATCGGTATCCCGAAAGCGATCGAGGCGGCCGTGGCCGCCGCGGCGAAGCACGGCGTGGTCACGGTCTACGCATCGGTGCACCCGAAGACCTCGACGATCACGCTCGACCCGAACGTGTTCCACAACAAGGAGATCATTCTCAGCGGCTCGCTCGCACAGAATCCCGCCGATTTCATGGCGGCGGCTGAGCTCATCGGCGATCGCAAGATCGATCTGCGGCCGCTGATCAGCGCCACCTATCCGCTCTCGCAGCTCGCCGACGCTTTCGAGGCCGCACTTCGAAAGGACTTCTATCGCGTCCTGGTCCAGCCCGACGCGGAGTTCCGGTCCGCGCACCAGCGAGGGAAGACCGCGCCAGAGCGCACGTAGGCATGGCCGAGGGTCTCCTCGCGGTCGACATCGGAACCGGACGCGTGAAGGTCGGCGTCGTGGGACTGGACGGAGAGCTCATCGCGTTCGCCCATCGCGGCTACGGTCTGATCGACGGCGGCCAGCCCGGATGGGTCGAGCAGGACGCCGCGGTCTGGTGGTCGGAGACGCGCGACGCGATCCGCGCGGCGGTCGCATCCTCTCGCGGGACGACCATCGTCGCTGCGTGCATCGGCGGACAAGGGCCGAGCATCGTCCCGGTCGATGAGCGCGGCGAGCCGCTCGCGCACGCGATCATCTGGATGGATCGCCGCGCCGAGCCGGAGCGTGAGCGGATCTCCGCGCGGCTCGGCCAGGAGGTATCCCCGTACTCCGCGATCCCCAAGGCGGCGTGGATCCGCGAGCACCAGCCGGAGGTCTACGCGCGCACGCGGTGGTTCCTGCAGTCCTGGGACTTCATCGCGTTCCGGCTCACGAGCGTCGCGGTCTCGTCGAGCTTTCGCGGCGCCACGGTGTTCCCGCCCGAGGTCCTCGCGGCGGCCGACCTCGATCCGTCGCGCTTTCCTCGCGAGATCCTGATGGGGGAATGCGGCGGCACGCTGCGTCCGGATGTCGCACGCGATCTCGGATTGCCCGCGGGCATTCCCGTCGCCGGAGGCGTCAACGACTCGACCGCCACCGTCCTCGGCGCCGGCGTCCTCCGCAAAGGCCACGCGCTCGATCTCGGCGGGACCTCGGGCGGCCTCGCGCTCATCTGGGACGCGCCGCTGCGCGAGAACGGACTCACCGCGTGGCCGGCGCCCGCGCCGGGACTCTTCGTCTGCGGTGGACCGCTCGCCGCCGCGGGACGATCGCTCCCGTGGTTCATGTCGGCGGCGGGCTACGCGCCGGGTGAGTACACGACCGTCGAGCATGACGCCGCCGCGGCGCCGCCCGGCGCCGATGGCCTGGTGTTCCTGCCATACCTCGCCGGCGAGCGCACGCCGGTCTGGGACGATCGAGCCCGCGGGGTCCTGTTCGGTCTCACCGAACGTCATACGCGCGGGCATCTCGCGCGCGCGGTCCTCGAGGGCGTCGCCTTCTCCCTGCGCCACGTCGCCGACGTTCTGCGCGCGTCCGGTGGCGCGATCGAAGAGCTTCGCGTGACCGGCGGGCAGGCGCACGTGATGCTCTGGAACCGCATCAAGGCGGATGTGATCGGCGCGCCGGTCGTCGTTCCGACCGTGACCGAAGGCGCGCTCCTCGGCGAAGCGATCCTCGCGGCCGCCGGCGCCGGACGCACGCCCGATGCGCTCACCGCGTCCGCGTCCCTCGTTCGCGTTGCGGCCCGGCTCGAGCCCGATCCGGCGACGTCGCGCGTGTACGACGCCGCGTATGCGACCTACCGCGAGCTCTACCCGCGGCTGCGCGATCTCATGCGAGCGGAGCCATGACCGGCCTCGCCCCCGCGCCGCACATTCCGCGGATCGTCAGCGCGCCGGAGATCCAGTGGGACCCGCTGCGGCCGCCGACGTACGACGCAGCCACTCGGCGCGCGACGGTCTTCAATCATGCCGACGTCCTTCGCGTGCTACGCACCGACGGAGCGACCATGACTCAGCAGTACGGCCCGACTGCGGACCGCGAGGACGAGCATCCGAATCGTTCCTTCATGTGGGCGTGGGACGGAAAGGCGCACGACGACCGGCGGAAGCTTCTCGAGGAGCCCTTCACCCGCGCACTGCGCGGCATCGTCCCCACGATCCATGCACGGACGCACGCGCGTATCGACGAGATCCTTCGGCTCGGAACGAGAAGCTTCGACCTGATGAGCACCCTCGCGCTCGTGCCGTACGACATCATCTCGGCGCTCATCGGCGCTCCGCTCGAGGACACTGCCCTGTTCCTCGAATGGCTCGACGAAGCGAACTCGTCGACGATCGACGGCATGCCGCGTCAGGATCTGATGCGCGACTACTTTCTGAAGCTCATCGAGCGAGCCCGCGAGGATCGCGGGGACGGCCTTCTCGACCACCTGCTTCGGGCTCAGGCGGACGGCGTCACGCTCGACGGACAGCCGATCCGCGATCGGGACATCCTGGCTTCGCTCTGGGGCATGTACTCCGCCGGGACCGACACGACCGGGAATTCTTTCGCGAGCCTCCTGCTGATGGTGGTCGACGACGTTCCGCTCCTTGGTGCGCTCCGCGAGGAGCCGGAGCTCATCGGCTCCATCGTCGAGGAGGCGCTCCGCCTCGACCCCGCGTTCCCGCTCGTGACGCACGAGACCCTTCAACCGGTCCGTTTCGGCGACCTCGTCGTTCCCGGGGGAACGAAGGTCGCCGCGTGGATCACGTCCGCGAACCGAGACCCTGCCGTGTTCGACGAGCCCGATGTCCTGAAGCCGCTACGCCGTCCCAATCCCCATCTGACGTTCGGCAACGGTTCGCATCTCTGTCTCGGCGCGCCGCTCGCGCGGCTCGAGCTTCGCGAGATGCTCCGAGTGTTGCTCACTCGCCTCGACGAGCTTCCGAATCTTCGTTGGGACCGCGATCGGCCGAACGAGCGGAGGCCCGGCATCGTCCATCGCTTCACGAGCCTGCACTTCGCCTACGCCTGAGGGCGCGGCGGGAACGCTCCTTTCGGCACGCCGACGTGGATCCCCATCCGCTGATCGACGACCTGCGTGACGCCGAAGTCCGCCGCGACCGAGAGCAGCGAGTACGCGTCGTCGCGCGAAGGGCCGTACCTGCGTCCGAGGAAGGCGAGCATCCGCAGCGCCGCCTGGCGCATCGCTTCATCGAGGTCGGCGCCGAAGCCGTGCGTGTACCAGTGGGTCGCGGTCTCCAGCAGAGGCGAGTCCGTCGGCAGATCGCGTCGCACGCTGAGCTGCAGCCATCCGTCGGCGGAGGATTCGATCGCCGTGCCCGAGAGCTCGCCGTCGCCCTCGGCCATGTGCGGGTCGCCGACGAAGAAGAGCGCGCCCTCGCACTGGACGGGGTAGTACATCGTCGCGCCGGGACCGAGTCGCCAGTTGTCGACGTTCCCCCCGAACTCCCGCGGCGGAATGCTGTTCACCTTCCCGCTCTCTGCCGGCGCGACGCCCATCACGCCGAAGTGCGGGCGCAGCGGGACGAGGACGCCCTCGAGCGCCGGTGTCCGCTTCGTCTTCTCCGCGGGGATGATCGTGCCGGGCGCGTCGTAACGCGGGCTGTGCGTGTAGTCGAACGCGAAGGCCGCCTGCGCGAAGCCGCTCGCCGCGTCGACGCGGTAGATGGTGATCCGCTCCTTGCGCATCTCGTCGTAGAGGTAACCCCACCACGCGCCGATGTTCGTGCCGTACTCCAGGCGCGGCGACATCGCGAGGACGCGCACCTCGAGCGTGTCGCCGGGCCGCGCGCCTTCGATCGCGATCGGACCGGTCATAACGTGAACGCCTGGCCCGCGCTCCGAGGCGGGGATGCCTTCGTAGACCGCACGCACTCCATCGTCCATCAAGACATCGGGCGCGTCGCCCGCCTGATGCGTGAGCGTCTCGACGTGAACGACGTCGCCCGAGCGCACCGTGAGCACGGGCGGCAGCGATCGGTCGAAGAATCCCCAGAAGCAGTTTGCCGGCGTCGCGCGAAGCACGTGCAGCGCGTTGTCGCTCACGCGATGCTCGCGGCGCGCTCTTTGTCGTACGCGCCTGGCCGCAGGATCTCGCCGCTGCCCTCGCGAAGCCGCACCTCGCCGTCGGCGAAGACGATCTCGCCGCGCCGAAGCGTGAGGACGGGCCAGCCCCGCAGCGGCAGGCCTTCGAACGCGCTCGTGTAGCGGCTGTGCGTCATCTCTGGCGCGACGCGGGCCTCGCGCTCGACGTCGACGATCACCGCGTCCGCGTCCGCGCCGACGGCGATCGCGCCTTTGCGCGGGTGTATCCCGAACGTGCGCGCGGGGTTGAGCGAGGTGAGCTCCGCGAGTCGCTGTGGAGTCAGGCGACCGCGCAGCAGCCCGAACGTGACGAGGACCGGCAGCAGCGTGGCGAGGCCCGCGAAGCCCGGCCGCTCCTCCCACACGGTCGCGCCCGTCTTCAAGATCGGCACGTGGTCGGTGCCGATCAGGTCGACCTCGCCGCGCGCGATCGCGTCCCAGAGGTGGTCCCGCTCGGCGGCATTGCGAAGCGGCGGGCTCACCTTTCCGATGGCCGGTCCCTGCGAGGCGAGGCGCTCGTCGTCGATCGTGAGCGCGAGATAGTGCGGGCAGGTCTCGATGACGACGCGCGCGCCGCGCGCGCGGGCGGCGGAGGCGGTGCGGATCGCGGCGCCGGTCGTCGTGTGCACGACGTAGACGGGACACCGCTGCAGCTCGCCGAGCCAGACGACGCGCGCCACCGCTTCTTCTTCTATGAAATCGGGATGCGACAGCGCGTACGCGCCGAGGTCGGTCCGTCCGGTGTGATGCGCGCGGTCGTTCAGGAACATGTAGAGCCCCTGGTTCTCCGCGTGGACCATGCAGTACGCGTACGGCCCGAGCTCGCGGATGAGCTCCATCGAGCGGAAGAACACTCCGTCGTCGACGGCGACGAGGCCGATCGGGTTACCCGGTGCGTATCCGCCCATGTAGAGCTTGTAGCTGCGGACGCCCCAGCGTTCGGCGTACTGCGGGATCTCCTCGGCCTGCGCGAGGCTCGAGATGATGAAGTGGAACGCGGTGTCGAGCGCCATCGCTTTCTTCGCCGTCGCGAGGTCGGTCTCGAATGTCTCGAGGAACGTCGTCGCGCTGCGCCGGTATTGGAGGAGCGTCGTCACGCCGCCGGCCGCGGCACTCATGCACTCGGTGACGAGGTTCTGCTCGTACGGAAAAGCGCCTCCGAGATGCACGTGGGGGTCGACGAGACCCGGGAACACGAGTCGTCCCCGCGCGTCGATCCGGGTCTCCGCATCGGGGAGCGTGTCCTCGGTCCCGATCGCGACGAACGTCCCATCGCGAACGGCGGCGCCGCCCTCGACGATCCCGGCGGGTGTGACGAGTCGCGCGTTCGCGATGAGCAGATCGGACTTCCGCATGCGGCGAGTACGGTACGCGACTTGACCCCTCTTCCGCCCGTGCCTAGTGTCTCGCATCTGGACATGCCACCTCGCGAAGCGAGACGCGACGAAGGCGCGAAACCCGCGTCAGGCACGTCCGCGACCGTCGCGGCGACGCGCGAGGCCGTTGCTACGAGGTGGGACGACATCCCCGACGAGTTCGTGCGCGATGGCGTGCGGCGGCGTGGTTTCGGCAACGAGGGCGCACTCCTCGTGATGAACGAGCTCACTCCTGGCATGAAGGTCTTCCCGCACGTTCACGAGGACTTCGACCAGATCGCGACGATCGTCAAAGGCACCGCGATCTACTACGTGAACGGCGTTGGCCACGAGGTCGGCCCCGGCTCGCTCATCCTCATTCCCGCGGGCCAGCCGCACTACATCGAGCCGACGGGCACCGAGAAGGTCCTCAATCTCGACGTCTTCGGACCCGCGCGGAAGGACCTGATCCACCTCCTGGACTGGATGAAGGGGCGCTGACCAAGGGCCAGGGGTCGCTCCTCGCGCCGATCGACCTCTCGCGCGTCCTCACCGTCGACGAATTTCAGACCATCGCCAGGCAGCGTCTCTCACCGGGCGCATACGTCTACGTCGCCGGCGGGTCGGGGGACGAGCGGACGATGCGCGAGAACACCGAAGCCTTCGCGCGCTGGCGCTTCATGCCGCGCGTCCTCGTGGACACGAGCGCGCGCGATCTTTCGACGACCGTCCTGGGACGCCGCGTGGCGATGCCCATCGGCATCGCGCCGTTCGCGCTGCAGGGCCTCCTCGATCCCGACGGGGAGGTCGCGACCGCGCGCGCCGCGACCGCGGCCGGGATCTTCATGGGCCTCTCGATGGGCTCGAACCGGACCATCGAGGACGTCGCGGACGCGGGGAAGTGCCCGCTCTGGTTCCAGCCGTACGTGACGGAGGACCACGCGCTCATGCGCGATCTCGCGGCGCGCGCCGAAGCCGCCGGATACGCCGCGCTCTGTGTGACGGTGGACTCGCCGGTCTCGGGCCGCCGCGACGGTGCGATACGCGAGCCCGTCGAGCTGCCGCAGGGCGTCGAGTGGGCGAACATGCCCGCCGAGCTCCGGCGCCCGGGTCGTGGGAAATGGCTCACCGGAGGCGACACCTTCGACTGGAGCGACCTCGATCGCCTCGCGGCGGCGACGTCGCTGCCGCTCGTCGTCAAGGGGATCCTCGCGCCCGCCGACGCGGTGCTCGCGGTCCAGCACGGCGCGCGGGCGATCGTCGTGTCGAACCACGGCGGGCGCCAGCTCGACGATTCGATCGCGACCCTCGACGCGCTCCCCGGCATCGTCGACGCTGTCGGCGGACGTACGGAGGTGCTGCTCGACGGCGGGATCCGCCGCGGGATCGACGTCCTCAAGGCGCTCGCGCTCGGCGCGCATGCGGTCCTCATCGGACGCGCGGCGGCGTGGGGTCTCGCCGCGGCCGGTCAGGCGGGCGTCGAGCGCGTGCTGGAGATGCTGCGCGTGGAGCTCTCGGTGGCCATGGCCATCGCGGGAGTCACGAACGTGGAGCACGTCGACCGGGAGCTGCTCGTCGCGCGGACGTGATCAGTACGTCGGCGTGAAGAAACGCGAGAGCACGGGCTCCTCGCGCGTGATGAACTCGAGAACAGCAGGTCGGCCGTCCATCGTGATGGCGCTGGCACGCGCGATCGCCGATCCGATGTCGGCGGCGCGCGTGATGCGCTCGGCGTGCGCGCCGAGACCGCGCGACACCTGCGTGTAGTCGCCGGAGAGACGAGTGATGCCGTATCGCTCGGACGCGATCGGCATGGACCGCGAATAGCCGCCCATCGCCGAGTTGTTCAGCAGGATCGTGAGCACCCCGATGCGCTCGCGCACCGCGGTCTCGACGTCCATGCCGACCATGCCGAAGGCCGCATCCCCCATGACGTTGACGACGAGGCGCTCGGGCGCCGCGAGCTTCGCGCCGAGCGCGAGTCCGTACCCGTAGCCGAGCTGCGTCGATTTGCCCCATCCGAGATAGCCGCGCGGGCTCGTCGCTTCGTAGAAGGGGAGCAGCTGATCGCGCGGGTTTCCCGAGTCGTGCGTGACGATCGCCCGCGCGCGGTCGATCGTGCGTCCCAGCTCCGCGAGCACGCGGTACGGGCTCAGCGGCTCGTCCGAAGACTCGCGGCGCGGCCGCCACTCGTCGAGCCACTCCTTCTTCGTCGCGGCGATCTTCGCCGGGACGTCGGCGCGCGGCGGTCCGATGCGCTCGCCTCGTAGCGCGTCGATGAGCTGCGCGAGCACGAGCTTCGCGTCGCCGACGAGCGCGGCGCGGACGACGTAGTCCTTGTTGATGTCGCGCTCGTCCGACGTGAGCTGGATGAGCGGCACCGTGCGTGGCAGCGGCTGCGTGAACGGCGTGACCGAAAGGCTCGTCCCAGCGCCGAAGATGAGGTCGGCCCCTTCGAGGAACTTCGCCGCGGCCGCGGTCCCCGTCGCACCCGCCGCGCCGAGCGCGAGGGGATGATCCTCGGGGAACGCGCTCTTCCCGTTCATCGTCGTCATGACCGGCGCTCCGAGTAGCTCGGCGAGCGAGCGCAGCTCGTCCGTCGCGTCGGCGAACAGGATGCCCTGGCCCGCGACGATGACCGGTCGCTCGGCCCGGATGAGTGCATCGGCTGCCGCCTTCACGTCGCTCGGGTCCGCGGCCGATCGATAGCTGCGCGGCGGCACGTACGCCGCGACAAGGTTGGGATCCACGTCGGCGCCGCCGACGTCGTTGGGTATTTCGAGGACGACCGGACCGCGCCGGCCGTTGCGCAGCGCGCTGAACGCGCGGCGCATGAGGTCCGGGATCCGCTCCGGCAGATTCACTTCGTCGGACCACTTGGCGACGCCGCGGTATTGCTCCGCGGCCGAAAACGCATACGGCACCCCGCGGCGGTCGCGTCGCGGTCCGCCGGGCAGGACGAGGATCGGAATTCCGTCGGAGCCGGCCTGGGCAACGCCGGCGAACGCGTTCTCCGCGCCTGGGCCGGCCTGCACCGCGCACACGCCGAACCTCCGCGCGTTATGGACGCGCGTGTAGCCGTCGGCCATGTTCACGAGCGTGCGTTCGGTCCGTGTCACGATCGGGCGGATTCCCTCGGCCGCGCACGCGTCGATCACCCCATGGGCGGGGAAACAGAAGAGGAATTCGACGTCTTCGACGCGGAGGATCCTCGCGATCGCCTCGTTCACGCGCACCGCGAGCACGCTCGGGCTTGCTGCGTCCGCCGTCAAGCCTCCCTGTACCCGGGTGGCGCACGCGTCTATTGACGGGTCTATCCTCGACTGGCACTGTCCCGCATCGGAATATGGCGCCTCGCAAAGCGAGACGGCTCGTCCGCGTGGGGGCGCAGTCGGGCATCGCGATCGCGAATGGAAGAGAAGGAGACTCGAGGATGAGCGAGCTACGACTCACACGCCGTCAGGCACTGATGTCCGCAGCCGTCGCCGCGATCGCGGCATGCACCCCCGGGGCGACCTCGCCGTCACCGTCAGCCTCAGGCGGAGCACGCGCGGTCGAGCAATTCAAATGGCTCTTTGGGTTCACCGTGCAGGCCAACCCCTCGATGCCGGTGATCGTCGCGAAGGAGCTCGGCTACTACGGCCAAGAAGACATCAACATCAGCTGGGACTTCACGACGGACTCGACGAGCATCCGGCTCATCGGCACCAATCAGTACAACGCCGGGTCGGTGAGCGACGTCCTCACGGTCGCGAACTTCGTGAAGCAGGGCATCCCGCTCGTCGCGATGGTCCAGCAGGGTCAGGACTCGGCACGTGTGTTCGCCGTGAAGGCGGGCTCGTCGATCAAACGACCGAAGGACTTCGAGGGCAAGAAGGTCGGTGTGAAGCCGGGAGCTCCGTGGTCGGAGTACCTCGCGATGCTGGCCTACGACAAGGTCGACCGTACGAAGATCACCGAGGTCCCGGTCGGATTCAGCTCGGTCGAGCTGAAGGACAACCTCGTCGACGTGCTGCCGGTCTTCATCGGCAACGAGCCCTTCGTTCTGAAGACGCAGCTCAACACGCCGGTCGACCTCATTCTCCCGAAGGACTTCGGCGCGCCGCTCGTCGGCACGACGATGGTCGCGAACAAGGATTACATCAAGAACAATCGACCCGCGATGCTCCGTTTCCTCAAGGCGACGATGAAGGCGCAGGAGTACTTCATCGATCACAAGGCCGAGGTGGTGCAGATGGCCGTGCAGTACGGCGGCACCGCGACGACCCGCGCGCAGCACGAGTACATCTACGACATCTCGCAGAAGGACATGCAGCACCCGAACGGTGTGGGCTGGATCGATAAGGCCAAGTGGCAGGCGAACCTCGACATCATCACGAGCCTCGGGCTTATCAAGGATCCGCCGAAGATCGACGACATCGTCGACGACACGCTGATGAAAGAGATCCTCGGCGCCGACAAAAAGGTCATTTACCCGTAGCAGGCGCTCTGGGGCGCCGCGCGAGAGCGCGGTGCCCCTTTATCTTTTCCAGGGAGTCAGTTTGAGGGCGGCGGTGATGCACTCGCGAGGCGCGGACCTCGTCGTCGACGATGTCGATCTCGCGCCGCCGCGCGCCGGCGAGGTTTTGGTCAGGCTTGTCGCGACCGGGGTGTGCCACAGCGACCTGAACGGCCTCCGCGGCACGCGCGAGCTCCCGCTCCCCATGGTTCTCGGCCACGAAGGCGCCGGGATCGTCGAAGCCGTCGGTCCTTCCGTGACGACCGTCGCAGCTGGCGATCACGTCGTGCTCGCCGCGATCGCGCGGTGTGGCAAGTGCGCAAAATGCGTCGCGGGCAAGCCGTGGCTCTGCTCCGTCGCTGGCGCGAACCTCTTCACCGGGACGCTGCTCGACGGCACGACCCGCCTCAGCCTGGGCGGCCGCCCGGTCTACCACTGGTTCTCCCAGTCGTCCTTCGCGGAGCGCGCTGTGGTCCCCGAGGGCGCGGCGGTGAAGGTCCGCAAGGACGTTTCCCTCGAGAAGATCGCGACGCTCGCGTGCGGCGTGTCGACCGGCCTCGGCGCGGTGTTGAACGCGGCGCGCGTCGAGCCCGGTGCGAGCGTCGTGGTGATCGGCTGCGGAGGCGTCGGCGTCAGCGCGATCGTCGGCGCGGACCTGGCGCACGCCGGCACGATCGTCGCCGTCGACATCGCCGACGACAAGCTCGAGTTCGCGCGGTCACTCGGCGCCACACACGCCGTGAACGCGAAGAGCGCCGATCCGGTGGAGGCCGTCCGCACCCTGACGGGCGGCGGTGCGGACCACGTCTTCGACTGCGTCGGCAGCCCGCAAACGCTCGCGCAGCTCGTGCAGATGATCGGCGTCGACGGACACGGCTGGCTGATCGGGGCGCCGGCGCCGGGCACGACCTTCAGCTTTCCCACCGACGGCTTCCTGCGGAACAAGAACTTCCACGGGGTGACCCTCGGAAACGTTCGACCGTCCATCGACATCCCACGGTTCGTGGACCTGTATGCGAAGGGCCGTCTGCCGCTCGATCGCCTCGTGACGCGGACGTATGGCCTCGACCGGATCAACGACGCGCTCGGTGCGCTCGAGACGAACGTCGGTCGCGGCGTCGTCGTGTTCGGGTAGCGTAGGCGCGGGCAGGGGAGGACTCGTGTACGAACCGTTGAAGCCGTACTGGTATCCGCTGGCTCTGTCGACCGACGTCGTCGACAAGCCCGTTGCCGCGGAATTGCTCGGCGAGCGCGTCGCCATCTACCGCGCCGGCGGCAAGGTGCGCGCGGTCCGAGATCTCTGCATCCATCGGGGCACTCCGCTCTCGCTCGGCTGGATCGATGGCGACACGCTGGTGTGCGCCTACCACGGGTGGGGGTACGCGCCCGACGGTGCGTGCGTTCGCATCCCGTCGCTTCCGCCGGGACGATCCGTCCCGCCGAAGGCCCGCGTCGAGTCGTTCCATGCGGACGAGCGCTTCGGCCTCGTCTGGGTCGCGCTCGAAAAGCCACGGGAGCCGATCCCCGAGTGGCCGGAGGCCGAGCGCGCGGACTACCGAACCATTTGGACGCAGTACCGCTGGAAGGCCAACGCGGCGCGCGCGATCGAGAACGTGATGGATTTCGCGCACTTCCCGTGGGTCCATCCGGGCGTGCTGGGCGATCGGACCAAGCCCGTCTATCCGGAGATCGAGGTAAAGACCAAGGGCAATCTCATCACATACGTCCTCGACGACGAGGCGACGAACGCGATCCGCACCTACACCGTCAGCCTTCCGCTGACGCTGCACATGCTCGTGGAGCGGCGCACGCCGGGAGCGGGCCAGGAGAACGTAACGTCGCTCTTCTTTGTGGCGCGCCCGATCGCGGAGCGCGAGACGCATTTCTACTTCGGGCTCGCGCGGAACTTCGGGCTCGATCAGCCGGACCAGGTCTGGGCCGATCGGAACACCGCGGTGACCGAGCAGGACCGGATCATCGTCGAGGCGCAGCGCCCGGAGCTGCTACCGCTCGACCTTTCCGAGGAGCTTCACCTGCGCGGCACCGACGCGGCGGCGGTCGAATATCGGCGTGCGCTGAAGCGGCTCGGCGTCCAGTGGTGATCAAGACGGCACCGGCGATGCGCACCGATCCGATCACGTTCGAGATCCTTCGGCATCGCCTCTGGAGCATCAACGAGGAAGCTGCGAACACGCTCGAGCGCGTTTCGGGCTCGCTCATCGCGAGCGAGGTCCACGACATGAACGCGTCGATCATGACCGCGAGCGGTGACTCTCTGGTGATCGCGCCCTACATGCTCGTGCACGCGATCTCGATGGAGACGCTCGCGAAAGATGTCGTCGCCACGTGCGCCGACAACCCGGGCATCCGACCCGACGACATGTTCCTCTGCAACGACCCGTACGCAGGCGCGCAGCACCAGATGGATGTCGTCGTTCTCGGTGCGATCCATTTCGAAGGCGAGCTCATCGGCTGGGTCGGCTCGACCATCCACCAGATCGACATCGGTGGCCCCGTTCCCGGACAGGTCCAGGTCGGCGCGAAGGACATCTACGGCGAACAGCCGCTCTTCCCGCCGATGAAGATCGTGGAGGGTGGCGAGCTGCGGAGCGATCTCGTGCGGCTGTACCTCCGAATGTCGCGCGTCGCGGAGATCGTGCGTCTCGACCTCACCGCGATGATCGCCTCGAACAACGTCGCCAAGGCCCGCGTGCAGGAGCTCTGCCGGCAGTACGGCGTCGAGACGGTGAAGGCGCTCATGCTCGATCTGCTCGACCACAGCGCCGACCGCATGCGATCGCGGCTGCGCGAGCTTCCGGACGGGACGTGGCGTCACCGCTCGTACCTGGAGTACGAGGACAAGATCTACACGGCCGTCGTCGCGATGACCAAGAAGGACGATCACCTCACGTTCGACTTCCGAGGGTCGTCGCCGCAGGCGCCCGCCGTCATCAACAACCCGATCCACGCCACGGTGTCCGACGTCCTGTGCTGCGTCATGACCTATCTCTGCTGGGACATGCCGTGGGTCCCCGCGGGCATCGCGCGCGCGGTCACCATCGAGTCGGAGCCCGGGACGATCGTCCACGTGAAATGGCCGGGCGGCGTCAGCAAAGCGACGACGAGCGCGACCCAGTCCGTAATCAACCTCGCGGACAACGCGCTCGGGAAGCTGCTCGCCGCGTCGGACATGCACCGGGAGCACGCGATGGCGAACTGGGTCGGAAGCCTGACCACCGAGGAGCTCTTCGGGACCGACCAGCGCGGGCAGTGGTTCGGCGCGACGATGCTCGACACGTACTTCGGCGGCGGCGGAGCCCGCAGCCGCAAGGACGGCGTCGACACCGGCGGATACGTCGGCAGCATCTACGAGCTCGCGCCGAACGCCGAGGCCTACGAGTTCCAGTACCCGATCCTCTACCTCTTCCGCCGTCATCAGGCCGACTCCGGCGGGTCGGGCATGTTCCGCGGCGGCACGGGCTGCACGCTCTGCTACATCGTCCACGACACGGAGCGGATCCCGACGAAGATCATGCATACCTCGGGCTCCGAGTGGCCCGAGTCAGCGGGCATCTCCGGCGGCGGCCCGAGCCAGACCAACCAATTCATCATCAAGCGCAAGACCGACGTGCGGAAGGTCCTGTCGAGGGGCGAGATGCCAGAGCGGCTCGAGGACCTCTCGGGCGACTGGGACATCCAGAAGGTGATCTCGGTGTCGTATCTCGACCATGACGACGTCTTCCAGGTCCGGACGCAGTCGGGTGGGGGATACGGCGATCCTCTCGATCGCGAAACCTCCCGGGTGCTCGAAGACGTGCGCAGCGGCGTCGTCTCTCGCGAGGCCGCGAGCTCCACGTACGGCGTCATCATCGATCCGAAGAAGGACGCGGTCTCCGTCGACGAGACCGAGCGCGCGCGCAAGACCATCCGCGAACGGCGGCGCAAGAACGCTCGTCCGGTCGAAAAGACGGCCGGCGCGAGCGCGAAGACAGGCGCCACGCGGAGGGCGACGGCGGGCGTCGCGGTCAACGAGTTCATGCACATCGTCCAGGAGGGCGGCTCCGCCTCCATCCAGTGCACGTGTGGGCAGATCCTTTCGGATGCCACGCGCAACTTCAAAGAGGGCACCCTGATGGAAGAGGGCCTCGTGAAGGAGGCCGGCCCTCATGTCAACGAGTTCGATGTCGCGCGTCGGTTCGTCTACCGCCAGTTCTACTGCCCGGGATGCCTACGGCGTCTCGAGACCGAGGTCTGCCTGAAGGACGAGCCGATCCTGCACGACGTCCAGGTCGCCATCCCGTGACGAGCTATCGGATCGGCGTCGACACCGGCGGCACCTTCACCGACTGCATCGTCGTCGACGACCAGGGGACGGTGACCGCGGCGAAGGCCGCATCGACGCCGCAGGACTTCTCCGTCGGCGTGATGGAGAGCGTCGCACGCGCCGCGAAGGAGCTCGGCATGACCGCCGAGCAGCTCCTGGCCCAGACGACGCGGTTCGGCCACGGCACGACCGTCGCGACGAACGCGCTCCTCACGCACACCGGTGCGGTCACGGGTCTCATCACGACGCGCGGCCACGAGGACGCCCTCTTCATGGGCCGCATCAAGCAGAAGATCGCGGGGCTCGACGAGGATCAGATCCACGACTTCCTGCAGCACGACAAGGCGATCCCGGGGATCGTCCCGCGCAAGCTCATCCGCGGCATCAACGAGCGCGTGGACCACAAGGGCGCCGTCGTCGTCGCGATGAGCGATGACGAGGTGCGTCGCGTCGCGCGCGAGCTTGTGGACGTCGGCTGCGACGCGATCGGGGTCTCACTGCTCTGGTCCTACATGCGGCCCGCGCACGAGCAGCGCGTACGCGAGCTCATCCTGGCGCAGCACCCGAACGTCGCCGTGAGCATCTCGAGCGAGATCGCGCCCGTGCTCGGCGAGTACGAGCGCACGGCGTCGACGGTCGTCAACGCGTATCTCACGAAGAAGGTCGACGGCTACATCGCGGCGCTCGCGGACCGGCTCCGCAAGGCTGGCTTCAAGCATCAGCTGATGGTCATGCTCTCGAACGGCGGGGTTGCGCCGGCCGACGACGCGCGAAAGCGCGCCGCGTACCTGCTCGCATCGGGTCCGGCCGGCGGCGTGATCGGCGCGCGCAACCTCGGGCAGGTGCTCGGTCACGCGAATGTGCTCACGACCGACGTCGGCGGGACGAGCTTCGACGTCGGGCTCGTGGTCGACGGCCAGCCCGAGTACGCGCGCGAGCCGCTCTTCGACAAGTACCACCTCAGCTTCCCGATGATCGACGTCGTCTCCATCGGCAGCGGCGGCGGCAGCATCGCGTGGATCGATCGCTCCGGATTCCTGAAGGTGGGTCCGCAGAGCGCGGGCGCGGAGCCCGGGCCCGCCTGCTACGGGCGCGGCGGCACCGAGCCGACCGTCACCGACGCGAACGTCGTCCTCGGCCGCATCGACCCCGACTATTTCCTCGGGGGATCGTGGAAGCTCGACCGGCGCCTCGCCGAGAAGGCCGTTCGCGAGCGGATCGCGGAGCCGCTATCGCTCAGCGTCGAAGAGGCGGCGATCGGGATCGTCGACATCCTCGACGCGCGCATGGCCGATCTCGTGCGCCGCGTGACCATCGGCCGTGGGCTCGATCCTCGGAACTTCGCGCTCTTCGCGATCGGGGGTGCCGGTCCGCTTCACGTCGGCGCGTACGCACGCGACGTTGGAGTGAAAGCGGTGATCGTCCCCACCTACGCGTCGGAGTTCTCGGCGCTCGCGATCGCGACCTCGGAGATGCTCGTCGTGAACAAGGTCTCTTCGCCGATGGTCGGTCCGTTCAACGCCGACGCGGTCGGTGAGGTCTTCACGCGGCTCGAGCGCGACGCCATCGACCAGCTCCGCCGAGCCGGAGCGGTCACGAACGGCGGCGGCGATCTTTCGACCCTCCGCGCCGCGGACATGAAATACAAGGGACAGGTCCACGACGTGAGCGTCCCCGTGCCGACCGGCGCATTCAACGACGCGTCCGCCGTAGCCATGGCGGACCGTTTCCACGAGCGCTACGAGGCGCGGTACGGAAAGGGCACGACGAACAAGAACGCGCCGATCGAGGCCATGAGCTTCGAGGTGCGCGTTGCCGCGAAGGGTCAGCCGCTGCGGCTCGCCCGCGAGAGCATGGGGAGTGGCGACGCGACCGCGACGCGGCCGATGCGCCCGGTCTATTTCCGCGAGACCAAAGGATTTCACGACACTCCGGTCTACGACCGCGACACGCTCCGGCCCGGTCAGCGCATCGCCGGCCCCGCGGTGATCGAGGCACCGGACACGACGATGCTCGTGCGACCCGGGCAGAGCGTTCGCATGGACGAGTACCGCAACCTCACGCTCTCGTTCTAGAGGACCTCCTTGACGCAGGCCCTCGCCCGGCGCACTGTCACGCGCTGAGAGACTCCGCCTCGCAATCCGAGATGGGGCTCGACGATGGGGGAGGGCCTGCGATGGTCAGTAGCCTTGGGCGACGAGCATTCCTGAAAGGCGCGGCGGCGGTGGCGCTGGCGAGCTGCGCGCCGACCACGACGAGCGGTGCGACTCCAGGTGCGTCGAGCTCGAAGGCGCTTGTGCCGTTCAAGTGGCTCTTTGGCTTCACGATCTCCGCGGGTGCCGATCTGCCTGTCGTGATCGCGCGCGAGCTCGGTTACTACAAAGAGCAGGGTCTCGACTTCAGCTGGGACTTTACGACCGACTCCACGGGGATTCGGCTGATCGGGACCGGTCAATACCAGGCCGGGAGCGTGAGCGACGCGGCGGCGCCGGTGAACTACATCGTCCAGGGCATCCCGCTGAAGGTCATCGACCTCATGACGCAACGCGGCGCACGTGCGCTCGCGGTGAAGAAGGGCTCAGGCATCAGCCGCCCGAAGGATTTCGAGGGCAAGAAGGTGGGCATCAAGACCTCACCGTGGAGCGAATACCTCGTCATGCTCGCGAGCGACAAGGTCGACCGGACGAAGATCACGGAGGTACCGGTCGGATTCAGCTCGGTCGAGCTCAAGGATGGCCTGGTGGATGTGCTGCCAGTGTTCACAGGGAACGAGCCCTATGTCCTGAAGAACCAGCTCAACACGGACGTCGACCTGCTCCTGCCGGACCAGTTCGGCTACCCGCCCATCGGCACCTCGACCGTCGTCAACGCGGGCTACGCGAAGTCGAATCCAGCCGAGGTCACGGGGTTCCTACGCGCGACGCTGAAAGGCGCCGAGTACATGGTCGCCCACAAGGCCGAGTCGGTGCAGATCGCGGTGCAGTACGCCGGTCCCGGCAAGACGAGGGAGCAGCACGAGTTCCAATACGACGTCACCGCGAGAGATCTCGTGTCGGGCATCGCCGCGACGAAGGGCATCGGTTACGTGACGCCGGCGCAGTGGCAGGCGCAGCTCGACCTCCTCGCCGACCTCAAGGTGATCACGTCGAAGCCAAAGGTCGAGGACGTGCTCGACACATCATTCCTCGACAAGGTGTTGAAGGACGGCAAGGTCGTCTGGCCCGGATGAGCTGATGCGGTTCACGTTCAGCAACCTCCCCGCGACCGGGTGGGCGCTGCCGGCCGCGAGGATCGTCGATCTGGCGCGCCTCACCGAGGAGGTCGGCTTCGACCGGTTCGCCGTGGCCGATCTCCCTTACCACTACGACTGCATGACCGTGATGGCCGCATGCCTGCTCGGCACGAGACGTCTCGAGGTCGAGAGCCTCGTGACGAACCCGTACACGCGCGACCCCGGCCTGGTCGCCGCCACGTTCGCAACGCTCGCGGACCTATCCGGCGGTCGAGCGATCCTCGGGATCGGCGGCGGCGTCGAGACCGCGACGCGCGTGTATGTCGCGCCGTGGGCGCACGATCGGCCCCATCCGGCGGTAGCGGTGCGCGAAGCGGTCGCGGTCTATCGCGGCATGTGGCGCGGCGAAGAGGTGACGTTCGACGGAGAGGTCGTTCACGTGCATGGCGCGACCCTGGACTGCCCGCTGCCTCCGCCCATCCCGATCCTCGTCGCCGCCCGCGGACGCGTGATGCTCCGCCTCGCCGGCGAGATCGCCGACATCGCGCACCTGGCGTCGCTCTTCATGGACGTCGAGCACCAGCGCGACAACGTTCGGGCGGTGCTCGAAGGCGCTCGGAAGGCCGGCCGTTCTCCTCGGGACCTCGAGATCGACATGTCGGTCACCGTCAGCGTGTCCTCTGATCGAGAGCGCGCGCGCCGCGATGCGCGACGAAATGCGGCACAGACGATCCTGTGGATCGCCGGGACTGATTCGCACAACGCGCGTCGACGCGACTGGCAACGGCCGCCGGAGTTCGATGTGGACGAGAATCTCATCCGAGCTCTGACGACGCGGTGGGATATGTGGCGAGATCCCGAGCTCCCCGCGGAGCTGGAGGCGATGATCGACGACGAGACCCTCGACCGTTTCACCATCGCGGGCGAGCCGGAGGAATGCGCGCGCCGGATGCGAGCGCTCGCGGAGGCGCTGCCCGAGGTGACCGGCTTCCGCATCAAACTGGCCCGGCCGGTCCGCGCGGCGACATATGGCGACTACGAAGACGCGATCCGCGGTATGGGGCAGGTCATCGCCAGGCTACGCCCGGAGCCTGCGCTCCAGCCGTAGCGCGACCTCGACCGCGGTCGCCTCGTCGTTGGCCGCGATCTGAAGCCCGATCGGCAACCGCGTCCCGGGTATGGGGATCGAGAACGTGGCGCTGTCCGACACATTGAACGGCCGCGTGAGATCGGTGAGGTGGCGCCGCGCCTCGAGCGGATATCGCGCTTTGCGGGGAGGAACGAAAGGCACGGTCGGAACGAGCACCGCGTCGACGGCCCGGAGCCGGCGTTTCATGAGAGCGCGGAGCCGGGCGAGCTCCCGGCGCGCCGCCAGGTAGTCCGCGACCGAGACCTGCAGGTTGCCTTCGAGGAGCGCACGGACCTCCTCGCCGTAGAGCTCCGGCGCCGAACGCAGCCACCCGAGGTGCGGACGCGTGCCTTCGAACTGCGCGACTCGAAGCGCGAGATCGTTGAGCAAGTCACGTGGCGGAAGCTCGATGTCGGGAAGATCGGCCGCGACTCTGCGGAACGCCGTTCGGACCTCGTCGCTCACACCGGTCATCCAGCTCCACGGGACAGCGAGCCGATGGGGTCGTCGCACAGCGGCGCGCCCGCGATCGGGCGCGCGCGCCATAAGCGCCGCGACCCGCGCCGCGGTGCGCACGTTCGGCGCGAGGACCCCGACGGCGTCGAGCGACGAGGAATTCACGAAGACACCGCCACGAGCGATCGCGTTGCGTGGAGGCTTGTATCCCACAACGCCGCAGAACGCGGCGGGCAAACGCACCGAACCGAGCGTGTCCGTGCCGAGTGCGGCGTCGCAGAGCCCCGCGGCGACCGCGGCCGCGCTGCCGCTCGACGATCCGCCGGCGTCGCGATCGGGATGTCGCGGGTTCACGACGTCGCCTCGGTGCGGGTTCTCTCCCGTACCACCCATGGCGTACTCGTACAGGTTGGTCTTACCGACGATCACGCACCCCGCCGCGCGCAGGCGTCGCACGCACTCCGCGTCGCGCAGCCGCGCCTCCGTCGGAAGATGACGGCCGCCGGCGGTCGTCGGCATGCCGCGAACGTCGATGTTGTCCTTGACCGCGACGACCAGGCCGATGCCGGAAGCGGAGTTGTCGACGAACACGAGCGCGTTGATGGCGCGTAGCTCCTCGATCCGTCGCAGCGCGCGCGCGGTGCGCACGCGCTAGCCGGCCGCTCCGCGCGCCCTCACCGGGACTGGAGGGCGAACGATCGCGTCAGCGATCTTCAGGGCGACCATCATCGTCGTCGCGTTGATGTTCACGCGCGGGCAGTCCGGCATGATCGACGCGTCGACGACGCGCAGTCCGTCGACCCCGTGCACCCTTCCCGTTGCGTCGACGACGGCGAGCGGATCCGACGCGGCTCCCATGCGAGCGGTCCCGCAGGGGTGGTGCGAGGTCATCACGTTGCGTCCGAGCCACTCGTCGAGGGCCTTCGGGCTCTCGAGATCGGGCGCTTCCGGCTGCGCGAGCGGTCCGCGCAACGCGTCGAACGCTCTACTCGCGCCGAGCTCGAGCGCGAGATCGATCATCGAGCGCATACGCTCGCGGTCCTCGGCCTCGTTCAGGAATCCGAGATCGATCTCAGGCTGCACGTCCGGATCCGTGCTCACCAGGCGCATCGCTCCGGCGCTCGCCTCGTGCATGAGCAGCGTCGAGATCCCGATGCGCGGGTCTCCGGGGGTGCGCTTCGTCAGCACCGCGACCCCGAGGCACGCGTCGTTCATATCGCTCGAGCCCGGCGCCGTGCACCGGAGCTGCACCTGCCACGGGATCGGGAGCTCCAGGGCCGTGCGGTAGCGGTCGGTCACGCGCCAGCTGACGGCCGCGAGTGGATGGTTGCGCAGGTTCCTCCCGACACCGGCGAGATCGGCGACCTGCCTGATGCCGAGCGGCGCGAGGTCGGCCCGGGGTCCGATGCCGGAGAGCAGCAAGAGGTGCGGCGAGCCGATCGCACCGGCCGAGAGGATGATCTCGTCCGCCTCGAGGACGGAGCGCTCGCCGTCGTACTCCACGTCCACGCGAGTCGCGCGGCCATCCACCACGATGATGCGGCGGGCGCTGGTGCGAGCGCGGATCAAAAGGTTCGGTCGCGCTCTCGCTGGCGCGAGATAGGCGACCGCGGCGCTCATGCGCTCGCCGGCGCGCATGTTGAACGGCACCGGCCCGCAGCCGGTCGCGTCGGGGCGGTTGTGATCGGCGCACGCCGCGTATCCAGCGAGCGTGCAGGCCTCTTCGTACGCGAGCGCGGCGGGCGACCAGGTCTCGCGTGCCGGGCGCTCGACGGGGATCGGGCCGTCCGTTCCGTGCGGAGGCGACGGGAAATCGCGATCGGATTCGAGCCGGCCGAAGTACGGGACGCATGCTTCGTAGCTCCAGTCGCGTCCGGCGATCTCGGACCACGCGTCGAGATCCTGGCGCAGCGCCCACAGGAACACGGTCGTGTTGATCGCGGAGCTCCCACCGACGACACGTCCGCTCGGGATCGCCACGACCGGCCGCAGATCGGTCGCGCGCGCGGTGTGGTGCCAGAGATATCGCTCGTGCCGCGCGTCGATCATCGACGCCAGGCGCAGCTCCGGCGGAAGCGCGTTCGGCGATGGATCGTCGCCCGCCTCGACCAGGCAGACGGTGCGGGAGGGATCCTCCGACAGCCGCGCGGCGAGCACCGCCCCGGCGCTGCCCGCTCCGACGATGATCGTGTCGAACCGCGACCGGGCCGTCATCCGGCCTTGCGTTTCGCCTCGCCCTCGCGCAGCTCGAGCCGGCGGATCTTGCCGCTGATCGTCTTCGGCAGCTCCGGAACGAACTCGATCTCGCGCGGGTACTTGTACGGCGCCGTCACGCGCTTGACGTGCTCCTGTAGCTCTGTGGCGAGCGCGTCCGATCCGACGTGACCGGGCGCGAGCACGACGAACGCCTTCACGATCGCGCCACGGATCGCGTCGGGACTGGCGACGGCCGCGGCCTCGGCCACGGCGGGGTGTTCGATGAGTGCGCTCTCGACCTCGAACGGCCCGATGCGATAACCGGCGGAGATGATGACGTCGTCCGCGCGGCCCACGAACCAGAAATACCCGTCGTCGTCGGTCATGCCGCGGTCGCCCGTCGTGTACCAGCCGTGACGGAACGAGGCCGCCATCGCCTCGGGGTTCTTCCAGTACTCCTTGAAGAGACCGAGCGGCCGGTCGGGCTCGACACGAAGCGCGATGTCGCCCTCTTTGCCCGGCGGCAGGCGTTTCCCGTCGTCGTCGACGATGGCCAGGTCGAAACCCGGGGTCGGCTTGCCCATCGAGCCGAACCGCACCTCGATCGGGGGAAAGTTCCCGCAGAGGATCACCGTCTCCGTCTGCCCGTAGCCGTCGCGGATGACCATGCCCGTCGCCTGCTTCCAGGTTTCGATGACTTCGGGATTGAGAGGCTCGCCGGCGGCGACGCAGTGCCGCAGCGTCGGGCAGGAAGATTTGAGGCCGCTGAGGTCTTCCTGCACGAGCATCCGATACACGGTCGGCGGGGCGCACAGCGTCGTGACCGGATACGTCGCGAGGAATCGCAGGATCTCGGGGGCGGCGAATTTCCCGGTGCTGTACTGCACGAGCAGCGTCGCGCCGCATTGCCACGGCCCGAAGAGGCTCGACCACGCTGCCTTGGCCCACCCGTTGTCGGCGATGTTCCAGTGCAGGTCGCCGGGCCGAAGGTCCAGCCAGTAGCGGCCGGTGACCTCGTGGCCAAGGCCGATCGACGCGTGCGTGTGCAGGACCATCTTGGGATAGCCGGTCGTTCCGGACGTGAAGTAGAGGAGCGACGGCTCGTTCGCGGGCGTGAGCGATCGCGCTCGCGTCGGCGCGCCGCGCTCGACAAGGGCTTCGTACCCGCTCCAACCCGAGCGCGTGCCGCCCACGACGATCCGCGCCTTGAGCGCCGACGACAGCTTCGCGGCGTCGACCTTCTCAGCGTTCTCGGCGTCGGTGATCACGACGCTCGCCTCCGCCGCGTCCAGCCGGTAGTCGATGTCCTTCGGCGTGAGCAGCGTCGTGGCGGGCATCGCGACCAGTCGCGCCTTCTCGAGGGCGAGCATCGCCTCCCACCATTCGACGACGCGCGGCAGCATCACGAGCACGCGGTCGCCGGCGCGCAGGCCCAGGGTCTCGAGCGCGTTCGCGAGCCGGTCGGACCGCTCGGCGAATTGGCGGAAGGTGATCGTGCGTTCCCCGCCGTCGCCGATCCAGCGCATCGCGACGGCCGAGGCGTCCTTTCCCCAACGACCGACGACATCGTCGGCGAAGTTGAAATGCTCCGGGGCGGGCCATCGAAAGTCGCGGCGCGTCTCATCGTAGTTCCGCATGTCGAAGGGTGGATACTATCGCGAGACGCCGTATCGCTTTGTGAGAAGGGGACGGAGGGGGATTTGAGGTTCACGTTCAGCAACCTGCCCGCCGTGGGTTGGAAGCTTCCGATGCGCGACATCGTGACGGTCGCAGAGCGCTGCGAGCACGTCGGATTCGACCGGTTCGCCGTCGCGGACTTGCAATTTCATTTCGACTGCGTCGCCGTGATGACCGCGTGCGCCACGGGGACGCGTCGCATCGGGATCGAGAGTCTCGTGACCAACCCGTTCACTCGCGACGCCGCGCTCATCGCCTGCGCCTGGGCTGCGATCGCCGACGTCTCCGGCGGACGCGCGATCTTCGGCATCGGCGGCGGTGTCGAGGTCCCCAAGCGGGTGTGGGTCGCACCGTTCGGTCACGATCGGCCGCATGCGGTCGACGCCGTTCGCGAATGCATCGACGTCGTACGCGCGATGTGGCGGGGTGAGCGCGTCACGTTCGATGGGCGCGTCGTGCACGTGCACGATGTCGCGCTGGACTGTCCGCTTCCTCCTCCGATCCCCGTCCTCATCGCAGCGCGTGGACCGCGCATGCTCGCCCTCGCCGGCGAGATCGCGGACATCGTTCATCTCGCGTCGCTGTTCCTCGGTCGGGACAACCGGGCCGAGGAGCTCCGCCGCGTCGCGGAGGGGGCTCGAAAGGCGGGGCGGGCCGCGGGGAGCTATGAGATCGATATCTCCGTGACCGTCAGCGCGTCGCACGACCGGGAACGTGCGCGGCGCTCGGCGCTTCGCAACGCCGCGCAGAGCATCCTCTGGTACGCCGGCGCCGATCAGTACGGGCGCCAGCGCGAATGGTCGGTGCCGCGCGGCTTCGCGGTCCCGGCCGCGACGGTCGAGGCGCTCGCGCGCGGTTGGGACATGTGGAAGGATCCGGACCTGCCCGCGGAGCTCGGCGCGCTGATCACCGACGACGTCCTCGACCAGTTCACCGTCTGGGGCGAGCCGCTCGAGTGCGCGCGCCGGCTGCGCGCTCTCGCGTCGGATGCGCCCGGCGCGACGGGCTTCCGCGTGAAGCTCCCGCTGCCGCTTCGGTCGCGGACGCTGGCGGACTACACCGGCGACGTGGAAGCGCTGGGCGAGGTCATTGCCGCGTATCGGCTCGCGTCCGAGCCCGCAGCGGTCGGAGCGAGATAGCCATGCGGAAAAACAAGGTCAAGCAGCTTCTCAAAGCTGGCCAGCCCGCGCTCGGGACGTTCATGGCCCTCGGGAGCGCGCTCGGCGCCGAGCAGCTTGCTCAGGTCGGCTTCGATTGGCTCGTCATCGATCAAGAGCACGGCGCGATCGACGCGACTCTCACGCAATCGCTCCTTCAAGCGATCAGCACGACGGAGACAGTTCCGCTCGTGCGCGTTCCCGAGAATGGCGTCGATTGGATCAAGCGCGCGCTCGACGCGGGCGCGTATGGGCTCGTCGTGCCGATGGTCAACACCAGGGCCGACGCCGAGGCGGCGGTCCGCGCCACGCGCTACCCGCCGATGGGCGCGCGCAGCATCGGCGGCTCGCGCACGCGCCTCTACGGCGGTGCGGACTACGTCGAGCACGCCAACGAGGAGATCCTCCTGATGGTGCAGATCGAGCACATCACCGCCGTCGGGAACGCTCGCGAGATCCTGTCCGTCCCGGGCATCGACGGCTACTTCATCGGCCCGGGCGATCTCTGCGCGAGCATGGGCCTCCCGAACACGTGGGATCCGGACTTCCCTGAGTACTGGGCCGCGCTCGAGAAAGTGCAGCGCGTCGCGAAAGAGCTCGGGGTCCCCGGCGGCATCCACGCGTCGCCGGGGCGGGTGACCGCGATGCTCGAGAAGGGCTACCAGTTCGTCGCGGTCGGATTCGACATCTCGTTCATGGCACAGGGCGCGACCGCGGCGCTCCAGGCCGCTCGTCCCAAGCCCGCATCGCGCTGATGGGGCCGGTCGAGTTCAGCTGGTACCTGCCGTGTGACGGCGACGGCCACTGGACGAGCACGCCCGAGCCGGAGCGCGAGCCCACGCTGGGTTATCTCGGGCAGGTGGCCGAGGCTGCGGAGCGCGCGGGGTTCGACAGCATTCTGGTCCCGATCGCGTTCAGCAGCAGCAACTACAGCCCTCACTCGCCGCGCGCCGACGCGATCCTCTCCGCGGCCACCGCGGTGCACGTGACCCGTCGGATCAAGGTCATCCTCGCGCACCGTCCGGGCTTCGTGAATCCCGGAGTCTTCGCGATGATGTGCGCGTCCCTCGATCGCGCGAGCGGTGGACGTCTCGCGCTGAACATCGTGACCGCGGGCGCGGCCGGCGACATGGAGCAGTTCGGCGACGACCTGAGTCACGACCAGCGTTACGCGCGTGCCGAGGAATTCGTCGACCTCGTGCGGATGCTCTGGTCGCAGCGGACGACGGACTTCGACGGCGCGTACTTCCACACGAAGGCCGCGAGGCTCGAGCCGAAGCCCGTGTCGGCCACAGGTCTCGCGGTCTACCTCGCCGGCGCGTCGGACGCGGCGACGGCGATGGCCGCGCGGCAGGCCGACGTGTACATGATGAGCGCGGAAACCGTCGAAGGCGTCGCCGCTCGCATCTCCGCGCTACGCGTGAAGGCCGCGGCCCACGGACGATCGCCGCGGTTCTGTGTCGCCGCGACGATGTTCGCGCGCGAGACCGACGAGGACGCGAGGCGATGGGCGCGCGATTTCGCGTCGCACGCGGACCTCGAGGTGCTCGCGGAGCGTCAGCGAGTCGGCCGGGTCGACGTCGCCGTCGAGAATCTGCGGTTTCGCGCCGGCACGAATGTGGACACGTGGCTCGCGCCGAATCTCTGGTCGGGGATCAGCCATCTCATCTACGGTTCAGCTTGGGTCGGGTCCTACGATGATCTCGCCGACCTCTTCGCGCGTTACGCCGAAGTCGGGGTCTCGATCTTCCAGATCTACGGCTATCCGTTCCTCGAGGAGGCGGCCCACATCGGCGAGCGCTTCCTGCCCCTCGCGCGGCGGCGTCTCGCCGAGTCGGGCGTGAGCGCAGCGAAGCCGCAGCATTGACAGCCCACCCTCCCCAGCGCAGTGTCTCGCTGAGAGAGACAGTGCCTCGCGAAGCGAGACATGGGGGCATGGGGATCGAGAAGCGATGAAGTTCACCTTCGGCAACCTGCCGTCCATCGGGTGGGTGGATTCGGTCGGCAAGCTCGTCGAACTCGCGCAGCTTTGCGAGCGTGAGGGCCTGGATCGCTTCGGTGTGAGCGACTGGCGCTTCTATCACGACTGCCTTGTCGTGATGACCGCCTGCCTTCAGGCCACCACGAAGCTCGAGGTCGAGAGCCTGGTCACGGATCCGTACGTTCGTCATCCATCGCTCACGGCGCTCGCGCACGCGACGATGGACGATCTATCGCGCGGTCGGGCGATCCTCGGCATCGGGGCCGGTGTCGAGCAGCCGACCTTCTGGGACTACGAGCGCAAGCTTCCGATGACCGCGGTGCGGGAGGCCGTCGAGATCTGCCGGCGCATGTTCGCCGGCGAGACGGTGACGCTCAAGGGGCGCGAGATCAGCGTCGAGGGCGCGAAGCTGAACTTCACGCCATTTCGCAGTGATCTGCCGATCCTCATCGCGGCGCGCGGCGGCAAGATGCTCGAGCTCGCGGGCGAGCTCGCCGACATCGTCCATCTGGCGTCGTTCTTCGTGAACGCGAGCCACCACCGCGAGAACCTCGCGCACGTGAAGCGCGGCGCCGAACGAGCCGGGCGTCGCATGGGTACCTTTGAGATCGACATCTCGATGCCGTGCTCCGTCTCCGAGGACCGTGACGCCGCCCGGCGGGCCGCGAAGCGGCCGGCCGCGCAAGGGATCCTGTGGACCGCCGCGGCGGAGCGCTATTCGCGGGATCGCAAGGATTGGGTTCGGCCGGCGCAGTTCAACGTGCCCGAGGACGTCATCGAGGCGCTCGCCTCATGGGACTTCTGGACGCAGGCGCACTTTCCGGACCGCCTCGCCGACCTCATCACCGACGACGTGCTCGACCAGTTCGCGCTCGCGGGGACACCCGAGGAGTGCGCCGCGCGCTTGCGTGCGCTCCAGAGCGAGCTACCGGAGGTCACGGGTGTGCGGATCTACGCCGTGCCGCCTGCCGGCAAGCCGCTCTTCGACGGGTACGTCGACATGGTCAAGGGTTTCGGCCGCGTCGCGCGTCTTGTGAACGCGGGCGTGGCATCGTCTGGCGCATCGCGATTCGCGGTCGCCTAGGGGTCGGGAGGTAGATGACGGGTTTGAAGATGACGCTTTCGGCACGAACAGAGTGAAGGAGGAGACCAATGACATTCGGACGTATTGGACATCTCGCGCGTGCGGTGGTCTTGCCGCTTGTGCTGGTGATGGCTGCCTGCACGCAGACGCCCGGCGCCTCGAGCCCGCCGTCGGTGGCGGCCACGCCATCCGGTCCGGCGGGCACGCTCACCATCGCGATGCGGGGCGACATCCAGAGCCCGCACCCGTACCTCAGCTACGACATCGTCGGCATCTCCTATCGCGAGAACGTCTTCGACAGCCTCGTCGAGTGGGGCTACGACGGGAAGATCGTTCCCGGCCTCGCCGAATCCTGGAAGGTCGACGGCACGACGATCACCTTCAAGATCCGGAGTGGCGTGAAGTTCCACAACGGCGATCCGCTCACCGCCGACGACGTGAAGTTCTCACTCGACACGATCAAGAGCAAAGATCTGAACTCGGGCTCGGCCACTAACTTCGCGGCGGTCGACTCCGCGACCGTCGTCGACCCGAGCACCGTGCAGTTCAAGCTCAGTCGGATCGACGCGCGCATCTTCGACACGATCGCGAACAACCTGTCGATCCTTCCGATGAAGTACTACACGAGCGTCGGTCAGGCAGGCTTCATCTCGAAGCCGATCGGGACCGGCCCGTTCAAGTTCGTGAGCTGGACCAAGGACGACCGGGTCACGATGGAAGCGAACACGGACTACTGGAGCGGGAGCTACAAGGGCAAGGCACTCGCGCAGACCCTCATCTTCCGCGCGATCCCGACGGCTGCGACACGCGTCGCCGAGCTCAAGGCCGGCTCGGCCGACATCGTCCAGGATCTGCCGCCGGACCAGGTCGACCCGCTCAAGGCGGCCGGATTCAACGTCGTCGAGAGCAAGAGCCCCGTCTACAACTACGCGTTCTTCAACACCGCCAGCACCGCGGATGCCGCGAAGCCGCTGAAGGATGCGAGGGTGCGGCAGGCGATGAACATGGCGGTCGACACGGCGACCATCATCAAGACGGTGCTCGGCGGGCACGCCCGACAGCTCGCCGGCGGCATCACCGACCTCACCGACGGCTACACCGCGGACCTGAAGCCGTTCGCGTTCGACCAGGCGAAGGCGAAGTCATTGCTCGCCGACGCCGGCTACCCCAGCGGCTTCTCGATCGACGCTGACGTTTCCAACACCGCGAAACAGGACGTGCCCCAGGCGATCGTCGCGCAGCTGGCACAGGTCGGCATCAAGGTCAACCTGACCGCGCTGCCCACCGACGTCTTCAACGACCGCTGGGTCAAGAGGACCATGGACCCGATGTACTTCGTGACATGGAACACCTTCACGCACCCCGCCCTCCTCGACCTGCTCGCCGGTTGCAAAGGCTTCATCTCGAGCTATTGCAACCAGGACGCGCAGAAGTTCCTCGATCAGGGTGGCGCCACCCTCGATCAGACCGCGCAGACCGCCGCGTATACGCAGGCCGAGAAAGTCCTAGCGACCGATCCGTTCGGGATCTATATCAGCGCGGACAACGCCATCTATGGCTTGGGCAGCAAGGTCTCCGGCTGGAAGGCCCACGGCATCACCGTCGTCCTCGGCACGAACACGACGGTCAACAAATAACGACGTTCGGACGGCCCCGCGCCGGCACGCTTATCGCCGGCGCGGGGCGACTCGCTCTTCACAAGGCATGAAGTTCACGTTCGATCTCCCGACCTCGCTGTGGCGGGAGCCGTCGGCGCGCTTCGTCGAGCTCGCGCGCCACTACGAGGCGGCGGGCTTCGACCGATTCGGTGTCGCCGACTGGCGCTACTACCCCGATCTGTACGTCCACATGACGGCGTGCCTGGTCGCAACGGAGCGCCTAGCGCTCGAGAGCCTCGTGACCGATCCGTTCGTCCGGCATCCGGCGCTCACCGCGCTCGCGCACGCGACGATGGACGACCTGTCGCGCGGCCGCGTGGTGCTCGGGCTCGGCGGCGGCCTCGAGCAGCCCGCGTTCTGGCCGGGCGAGCGCGCTCATCCGCTGGACGCGGTGCGCGATGCGGTCGAGATCTGCCGGCGACTCTTTCGCGGTGAGGAGGTCAGCTACCGCGGGAAGGTCATCAGCGTCGAGCGCGCGCAGCTGAACTTCCGGCCGTTCCGCGCGGACCTGCCCATCCTCGTCGCCGCCCGCGGCAGACGGATGATCGAGCTCGCCGGCGAGGTCGCGGACATCGTCCACCTCGCGGCGTTCTTCCTGAACGTCACGCACCACCGCGAGCAGCTCGAGCACGTCCGGGCCGGCGCCGCGCGTGGCGGTCGCGCGATGGGCTCGTTCGAGATCGACATCTCGATGCCCTGCTCGATCTCCGACGATCGAGCGGCGGCGCGGCGTGCCGCGAAGCGTCCGGCGGCGCAGGGCATCCTGTGGATGGCGGGTGCGGAGAAATACTCGCGCCAGCGCGCCGACTGGCGCCGCCCCACCGAGTTCAATGTGCCCGACCACGTCATCTCGGCGCTCGCGAATTGGGATTTCTGGACGCAGCCGTATCTGCCCGCGGAGCTGGCCGACCTCATCACCGACGATGTGCTCGACCAATTCGCACTGGCCGGTACGCCCGAGGAATGCGCAGAGCGCCTGCGCGACCTTCACTCCGAGCTGCCGGACGTGACCGGCGTGCGCCTCTACGCCCTTCCGCCGCCATCGGACTCGTGGTACGGCGGCTACGTGGAGATGTCGAAGGCGATGGGCCGGATGATCGCGCTCGCGAACGCCGGCTAGCGCAGACGCTGGCGGGGGTCAAGGGCATCGCGTAGCCAGTCGCCGACGAGGTTCGTCGCGAGGACGGTGAGCATCACGGCGAGACCCGGGAAGAGCGCGATCCACCACGCGGTCGCGACGTATTCGATCCCGTCGAAGACCATGCGACCCCAGGTGGGCGTGGTGATTGGCACGCCCACGCCGAGGAAGGACAGGCTCGCCTCGAACAGGATGAGGTTCCCGATCATGAGCGTCGCGATGACGATGATCGATGCCGCGGCGTTCGGGAGGATGTGCCGGGTGATGATGCGGGCATCGTTCGCGCCGACCACGCGCGCGGACTCGACGAAGAGCATCTCGCGCAGCGAGAGGACCTCGGAGCGCACCACGCGCGTGAACGTGAACCACGTCGTGACCGCGAGGACGACGATGAGGTTCGTGAGGCTCGGTTTCAGCACCGCGGCGACCGCGACGGCGAGCACCAGCGCGGGGATCGCCTGCTGCACATCCGCGACGCGCATGATGACGCGGTCCCAGCGACGGCCGAGGTATCCCGCGATGAGCCCGAGCGTGATCCCGACGCCGCCCGAGAGCGCGACACCCACGAGACCGACGGTGAGCGACACGCGCGCTCCGTGGACAACGCGGGCAAGGAGATCGCGGCCGAGGCTGTCCGTGCCGAGCAGATGACCGTGCTGGCCACCGGCCCACGAAGGCGCGTCGAGACGATCGAACAGCTGCTGCGCGTCCGGGTCGGGTGCGATCTGGTCCGCGAAGAGCGCGGCGAGGACGAGCGCGGCGAGGATCGCGAGGCCCAGGAAGGCCGGTCCGCTCGGCCTGCGCAGCCCGCGTAGGCGCCTCAATTGAGGCGGATGCGGGGATCGATCCGCGTGTAGACGAGGTCGACGAGAAGGTTCGCGACGATCACGATGACCGCGGCGACCGTCACGAACGATTGGATCACGGGGACGTCCTTCCTCGAGATCGCCTCGACGGCGAGCCTTCCCATACCCGGATACGCGAAGATCGTCTCGGCCACGACCGCGCCGGAGAGCAGGAAGCCCACCTGGAGCCCGAGCATCGTCACGAACGGGAGCGCCGCGTTCCGCAGCGCATGGCGAACGACCACCGTGCGGCCGCGCAGTCCTTTCGCGTAGGCGGTGCGGATGTACTCCTGCGAGAGCACCTCGAGCAGGCTCGACCGCAGCAGTCGCGCGAGCACCGCCGCGGAGAACGCGCCGATCGAGATGCCGGGCAGGATCAGGCTCTTCCACGACTCACCGCCGGAGGACGGAAGCCAGCGCAGCCCGACCGCGAACACGAGGATCAGGACCATGCCCAACAGAAAGACGGGGATCGATTGGCCGAGGAATGCGAAGAAGCGCGCGGCTGTGTCGATCCACCCGTCGTGGTTCATCGCCGCGAGCAGTCCGAGGGGGATCGCGACGATGAGCGCGAAGAGAACGGCGGCGCCGGCGAGCCGCAGCGTGGCCGGAAGCCGTTCGAGCACGACGCCCATCGCCGGTTCGTGATGGCTGTACGACTCTCCGAAGTCGCCACGGACCGCGTGCGCGAGGAAGTCGAGGTACTGCACCGGGACCGGCCGGTCGAGACCCATGTTGTGGCGGAACTGCTCGAGCTCGGCCGGCGTCGTGTCGAGCGGCGCGAGCGTCGAGGCGGGGTCGCCGGCGACGAAGGTGAGCGCGAAGACGATCGTCGTAACACCGAGAAGTACGAGGACGCCTTGCACCAGGCGCTGGACGAGGTACATCACGGCGGCTTCATGGTCCCGCACGGTGCGCCGGAGGTCCAGCGACGGCACTGTTCGGCGTCCCTCTCGCAAACCCGCCCCCATCCCGTATCGTGAGACGGCAGTTCACGGAATGAGCCAGGAAAGTGTGATCCCCTGACCGAGCTTCGCGTCGTCCAATACCTGAACCAGTTTTTCGGTCGCATCGGCGGCGAGGAGGCCGGCGACTTCCCGTTCGCGGTGCGCGAGGGCCCCATCGGCCCGGGCATCGGTCTTCAGAAGGAGCTCGGCGACGCCGGCCGCGTCGTCGCGACCCTCATCTGCGGCGACAACCGCGCCTCCACCGATCTCGAGGCGTTCGGCGCCGAGGTGGAGGCCGCGCTTCGCGAGCAGAAGGCCGACGTGCTCGTGGCCGGTCCCGCCTTCAACGCGGGACGGTACGGCCTCGCGTGCGGCGAGGCCTGCGCCCGCGCCGCCGCGATGGGCATTCCCGCGGTCACGGCGATGAATCTCGAGAACCCCGGCGTCGAGCTGTACCGGCGGAGGACGTACATCCTCCCGGCTGGGGCGACGGCGCTCGGCATGCCCGAGACGCTCGGACGTCTCGCGCGGTTCGCAGTCCGGCTCGCGCATAAAGAGACGATCGGTTCGCCCGCCGTCGAGGGCTTCTACGGCCGCGGCGTTCGCAAGACGCAGATCTTGGAGCGGCCCGCCGTCGACCGCGCGCTCGACATGCTCAGCGCGCGCCTCGCAGGGAAGCCGTTCACCAGCGAGCTCGTGCTCCCACCGGTCGAGCGCTCCACCCCCGCACCGCCGGTGAAGGACATCGCGCACGCACGCATCGCGATCATCACGACCGGCGGCATCGTCCCGAAGGGCAATCCTGACAAGCTCAAGCAGTCCAACTCGACCGAGTGGCGGACGTACTCGATCGAGGGGCTCGATTCGCTCGAGGCGGGGAAGTACGAATCGATCCACGCCGGCTACGACACGAGCGCCGCGAACGCCAACCCGAACTACGTGGTCCCGCTCGACGCGCTGCGCGAGCTCGAGCGCGCGCACGCTCTTGGCTCGGTGTACTCGCGCTACTACGTCACGGTCGGCGTGGGCACGGCCGTGACGGAATCGCGGCGTATCGGACGCGAGATCGCGGCCGACCTGCGCGCGAACGGGGTGGACGCCGTCATCCTGACGGCGACCTGAGGGACCTGCAATCGCTGCGGTGCAGCGATAAGCGCGGAGCTCGAACGGGCCGGCCTGCCGACCGCGATGATCAGCGCGCTCGGGCCCGTCGCCGCCGACCTCGGCGCGAACCGGGTCGTCCGCGGCATCAAGATCCCGCACCCGTGCGGCGACCCGAGCCTCGACCTAGCGGGCGACCACGACCTTCGTGTGCGACTCGTGCGCGGATCGCTCAAAGCGATCACGACGTCTCTCGACCAGGCAGCGCTCTTCGACGGAGTCTCCGCCTGATGTCGAAGCTCGAGCTCCGCACCTTCGACATCGATAGCGTCTCCTTCGGCGATCGCACCGCACTGTCGGGTCGCGCGCTGACCGTCTCCAAAGAGGAGCTTCGCGCGCTCGTGCTCGCGGATCCCGCGTTCAGCGCGGTCGACATCCAGCTCGTGCGCCCCGGCGAAGCGGCGCGCATCACCCAGATCACCGACGTCGTCGAGCCGCGCGCGAAGTCGGGCGGGACGGGCGGCGTCTTTCCGGGAGTGCTCTCGCCGGTCGAGCCCGCGGGCAATGGCCGCACCGATCGCCTGCGCGGCGTCGCTGTCGTGACGTCAGGTGAGGTGCCGTGGCTCGGCTCGAAGGGACTCTTCGTCGCGCACGACAGCGTTCTCGATACGGCGGGCCCCGGCGCGGACCTGAATCCCTACGCGGGTCTCCATCTGCTCGTCTTCCGACTCTCGTTCGCTGACGGTGTCGATCACGAGGGACTCGAGCGTGCGGTGCTCCTCGCCGGCGAGAAGATCGCGCGGACGCTCGCGCTCGAGGCCCGCGACGCGGAGCCGTCGCGGGTGGAGACGAGAGAGCTCGCGCCGCCCGCGACGCCGCTGCCGCGCGTCGTCTACGCGTACCAGGTGCAGTCGCAGGGCGTCTTCATGCGAAGCCGTCTGTACGGCCGGATCCTCGACGAGCTGGTCCCGACGCTCGTGCATCCGAACGAGCTCGCCGACGGCGCGGTGACGAGCGGCGGCCTCGGCGGTCACGGCGCGAAGATCCACACGTGGATGCATCAGAACAACGCCGTCGTCGAGCGCCTCATGGCGGGTCACGGCACGCGCTGGGATTTCGCGGGCGTGATCCTCCACCGCGGCCACTTCTACCTGTACGAGGACAAGCAGCGTGTCGCGCTGCGCATCGCGGAGACGGCGAGCCTTCTCGGCGCGTCGGGCGCCATCTTCACGCTCGGCGGGGCGGGCAACAACACCACCGAAGCGATGCTCGCGATCCAGGAGTGCGAGCGCCGCGGCATCAAGACCGTGCTCCTCACGTGGGAGCACGCCGGTCCCGATGGGTCGGACTACCCGCTGCCGTTCGGCGTCGCGGAGGCCGTCGCGATCGTCAGCACCGGCAATCTCGACGAGCCGCTCGACCTACCCGCGATGGACCACGTCGTCGGCGATCCCGCGATACGCGTCCGTCCGGAAATCGGTGGCGTCCCGTTCCCGGTCGATCAGGAGATCCGGCTCGAGCGGCGCACGTTGTTCGCGGGCGCCGCGAATCCGCTCGGGTTCGGGCGCACGGGGTCCGTCGAGACCTGATCGTCGGTCGTCTCGACCCGCGTGATGCCACCTCACGATGCGATACCAGATACGATGGTCTTCGAAGGGGGGTGATGCACGTGGATCTTCAAGGCAAGAAAGTCATAGCGATCGGCGAGCGGGACGGAGTACAGGCGACGGCGATCGCGGCGGTGGCGCGGAGCGCCGGCGCCGAAGTGTTGCTCGAGCTGAATCAGTGCTTTGTCTGAACGTCGGCCGGTGCCACGGAGCTGGATGAGCAGACCGAGATCAAGCGGATCTTCGACGAGCAGGGCAAAGAGGGACTCGTAGTGATCCTCGGCGCCGCAGAACCTGTCTACGTCGAGATGATGGCTGAGACGGTCACCGCGGGCGATCCCACTTACACAGGTCCGTTGGCCGGAGTCTCGTTGGGACTCCCCGTTTATCACGTCACCGAACCAGAGGTCCGGGAGATCACGGACGCCTCCGTGTACCAGGATCAGATCGCGCTGTCCGAGATCGCGATGGAGACCGAGAAGATCTGGGAATCCATCCGCGCGGTGCGCGCCAAGAACTCCGCGACGTGACCACCGAACCCGTCAGCGCGCTTCCCACGATTCGCGGCGTGTCGTGCGTCCTCGCGCATACGCCGGGTCTCCTGCGCTACGGCTCCAAGCCGACGCGCGAGCTCGCGAAAGAGGACAAGACCCTTCTCCCGCGAATGCAGCAGCACCTTCGAAGCTTCGAGGACGCCGCCGCCTATCCGCCGAACCAGGTGTTCATCGGCAATCGCACACCGGAGTCGCTGTGGGACGTCCCCGAACCCTGGTGGCGATACCGCGAGCCGGGCGCGAATCTGCGCGGCCCCTTCGGACAGATCGTGTCCGAAGACGCGTTCTGGGGACTCCTCCGCATGTCCGACGACTTCGGTCTCGTCGATATCGAGCGCTCGCGTCTCGATGTGGCGGCAACGCAGCTCCGGGCCACCGAGCTCTGGACGGACGCGGAGCTCGAGCGCGTCGTACGTCCGGCGACGGCCACGAGCGGGTCCGAGGCGCAGCTCACGCTTCACGCGGCGGACGGCTCGCAGGTGGGCCATGTCGCACGCGGGTATCCGGACGATTCGAGCCAGACCGCCGACATCCTCCTCGAGAACCTCGCCTGCAAGGCGTCGGGCGCGCTCGCGATCAAACAGCTTCTCTGTCAGGTGGGCATGGCCCCGAGCGAGGTCGAGTACCTCCTCGGCTGCGGTGAAGAG
>DATCPK010000032.1:0-32975 GCA_036570125.1 Candidatus Limnocylindria bacterium | reverse complement strand
GACGATTCGAGCCAGACCGCCGACATCCTCCTCGAGAACCTCGCCTGCAAGGCGTCGGGCGCGCTCGCGATCAAACAGCTTCTCTGTCAGGTGGGCATGGCCCCGAGCGAGGTCGAGTACCTCCTCGGCTGCGGTGAAGAGGCCGTCGGAGACCGCTATCAGCGCGGCGGCGGAAGCATCTCGAAGGCGATGGCCGAGATGGCGGGATGCACCAACGCGACCGGCTCGGACGTGAAGGCGTTCTGCTGCGCTCCGGTGCACGCTCTCGTGATGGCCGGCGCCCTCGTGCAGAGCGGGATCTACAAGAACGTCGTCGTGGTGGGCGGCGCGTCGCTCGCGAAGCTCGGCATGAAGATGCTCGGCCACCTCGCCAAGGACATGCCGCTGCTCGAGGACACGCTCGCGGCGGTCGCGATCCTCGTCGGTCCCCAGGACGGGAGCGGCGTCCGCTTGCGCCTCGACGCCGTCGGCCGACACACCGTGATCTCGGGTGGAGCGGCCGGCGCGATCTACGAAGCTCTCGTGACGAAGCCGCTCGACCAGCTCGGCCTGCGAATCACGGATGTCGACAAGTACGCGGTCGAGCTGCACAACCCCGAGATCACGTTCCCGGCGGGCGCCGGCAACGTGCCGCGGACGAACTACCGGATCATCGCCGGCCTCGCGGTGATGCGCGGCGAGATCCAGCGCAACGAGGTCGAGTCATTCGAGCGCACTCACGGAATGCCGGGGTTCGTTCCGACGCAGGGTCACATTCCCGCGGCGCTCCCATATCTCGCGCACGCGCTGCCGCGGCTACGCGATGGCTCGCTGCGCAACGCGTTCTTCATCGCGAAGGGCAGCCTCTTCCTCGGGAAGATGACCAACATGTCCGATGGGATGTCCATCCTCGTGGATCGCGCCGCCTGAGCGCCCCGGCAGCCAGCGCGTCTTCGCGCACGCGCGATGCGCTCGTCGCACGTCTTGTCCCGGTGCTCGACGCGCTGTTCCCCGGTGTCGCCGCCGCGGGCGCCGCTACCTATCTTCAGCGCTGGTTCGCGCGATCGTCGCCGCGGGAGCGCGCGCGTCTTCGGAAGACGGCCACCACGCTCGCGCGCGCCGCTCGCTCGCGCCGCGGGCGCGCCATCGAGAGCCTCGACCGTGCGGAGATCGACGGTCTCCTCGCGGCGGTCTTGGAGAACGATGCGCCGACGTTCTGGTTCCTGCGCTCGCTGGCGCTAGAGGCCGCGCTCGCGCATCCGGTGCATGGCGGCAACAAGAACGGCTGGGGCTGGGACCTCGTCGGCGCGGTGGGGGATCCGCAGCCGCGCGGGTTCACCGCGGTGGAGGTCGCGACCGCCGCGCCCGTGACGCGAAAGGTGACGGCACCGGTGCGCTGGACCGCGGGGCTCGTGTCCAAGAGCAGCGCGCGCGCGAACGACGCGGACGTGTGCGTCGTCGGCCTCGGCGCGGCGGGCGGCGTCATCGCGGCCGAGCTCGCCCTGGCGGGTCTCCGCGTGATCGCGCTCGAGGCGGGTCCGTCGTCGGTGCGCGGAAGCACCGACGAACGCGAGTTCCACGTCGGCCGCGCGCTCTTCTGGACCGAACCGGAGACCCTCGTCGTGGGCGACGGGCCACCGAAGCGCGGTGCGTGGCTCGCGCGCAACATCGGCGTGGGCGGACCGCTCCACTGGACCACGATCACGTATCGGCTTCATCCGTCGGATTTCCGCGTGCGCTCCGAGGCCGGCGCCGTCTCGGGGACGAGCCTCGCGGATTGGCCGATCAGCTACGCCGAGCTCGAGCCGTCGTACGCGCGCGCGGAGCGCGAGATCGGCGTCGCCGGACGCGCGGGCGGCAATCCCTTCGAGGGCGCACGCAGCGGACCGTTCCCGTTCGCGCCGGTGCCCGCGTCGCGCGCGTCGACCATCTTCGCCGACGCTGCGCGGCGGCTCGGCTACACGACATACCCGACGCCCGCCGCGATCGTGACGGAGCGGCGCGGCTCGCGGAGCGCGTGCAACCTCTGCGGTCGCTGCTCGCACTACGACTGCCTGCGACGCGCGAAGGGCAACACGCGTGACACGGTCCTCGCTCGCGCGGCCCGCACCGGCCGGCTGGACATACGCGCGGGGTGCCGTGCCGAGCGCGTGTCGGTGGATCCGCGGACCGGCGAAGCGACCGGCGTGCGCTACGTCGGTCCGCGCGGCCGGCGCGAGATCACGGCGCGCACCGTTGTCCTCGCGACCGGCGCCGCGTACCAGGCGCGGCTTCTCCTGCTGTCGTCATCGAAAGCGCACCCGCTCGGCCTCGCGAACTCCAGCGGTCTCGTGGGCCGCAACCTGATGTTCCACACGAACGTGATGGCGTGGGGTCTCTTCGACGAGCCGATCCATGCCGACCGCGGCCCGCAGACCGGCGCCGCCTTCGACGACCTGGACGAGGACCGGCCGCGCACGCGGTTCGGCGCTTCGTTCGTGCGCGGCGCCGCCGTCGTCGGCGGCCTTCCGCTGACCTTCGCGGGCGGACCGCTCGCGTTCGCGAATGCCGCCGGTCAGACGGGGCGACTCCCCGAGGGGACGCCACTGTGGGGCGCGGGCTTCCGCGAATTCGTGGCCTCCGCGTACTCGCGGCACTTCGGTGCGTTCGCGCTGTGCGAGGACCTACCCATGGAAGAGAACCGTCTCGAGCTCGACCGCACCGTCCGCCTCGCCGACGGCGGGCCGGGCCTGCGCATCCATTACCGGTATCACCCGAACACGGTCGCGATGGAGGAGTTCATGGTGGCGAAGGTCGCCGAGGTCGTCCGCGAGGCCGGCGCGCGCGAGGTGTTCGCGCAGCGCTCGTCGGTCCCCGCGGGAATGTTCGCGGGGCACCACATGGGGACCGCGCGAATGGGGAAGGATCCGCTCACGAGCGTCGCTGACGCCGACGGGCGCTCCCACGATGTGCCGAATCTCTTCCTCCCCGGCAGTGGTCTCTTCGTGACGTCCGCCGGCGTCAACCCGACGGGCACGATCTTCGCGCTCGCGTACCGCACCGCGGCCGCCGTCGCGCGCGAGCACGGCGTCGGCGGCGCGGCGCTGTCGGCATGAGGACGATGCACTCGCATCCGCGCATCACCATCACAATGGGGCGCCACCACGCGCTCGGAAGGAGCTAGCGATGCCAGAGGACAAGGTCCGCAAGATCGAGCTACCGCGCCTCGACCCGAAGGAGGTCGGGCTGCTCGTCGTCGACATGCAGAACGGCTTCTGCCATCCGGAGGGCGCGCGCGCGAAGGCGTTCGGCGTCGACGCGATCGCCATGCCTCGCGCCAGCATCCCGAACGTCGTCGAGATCATGCGTATGGCACGTTCCGCGGGTGTCCGCATCACGCTCACGCGGCAGGTGCATTACCCGGATGACCAGGCGCGGAAGCGCCGCCGCATCCCATCGCATCTCGATCGCCGTGGCGTGAAGCTCGAGCTGTGCTGGCGCGGGACCTGGGACTCCGAGCTTATCGACGAGATCAAGGCGGAGGTGCGGCCCGAGGACGACATCATCATCAAGCACCGCGCGAGCGCCTTTTACAACACGCCGCTCGAGGCGGAGCTGCGCATCAAGGGCATCCAGGTCCTGATCATCGCCGGCACGACGACGTCGTTCTGCATCGACTCGACCATCCGCGACGCGTACATGCGCGATTACGACGTCCTCGTCCCCGCGGAGTGCGTGTCCGACACCGACCAGGCCGCGCACGACGCGGTGCTGGCGTCGACCGACCGCTTTCATGGCGTGGTGACCTCGATCGCGGACATCGCGAAGGCGCTCGGCGTCGCCGCACCGGTCCCTGCGTGAGCCCGGGAGGCGCGCTCGATCGCATCCTAGAGGGTGCGATCGATATGCATTGCCACTCGGGGCCGTCGCCGTTCCCGCGGAAGATGGACCACGTCGAAGCGGCGAAGCAGGCCGAGTCGGTCGGCATGCGCGCGATCGTCGTGAAGTCGCATCACCACCCGACGGTCATGGACGTTCGCGCCATGGCGCCGCAGCTGGCGAAGGTCAAGACGCAGGTGTTCGGCAGCATCGCGCTCAACTCGATGGTGGGTGGGCTCAACCCGTCGGCGGTCGATCTCGCGCTCAAGATGGGCGCGCGCGTGGTGTGGTTCCCGACCATCTCGTCGCGTCAGCATCAAGAGCACCAGGCCGCGCACCCTGACCTGAAATTCCCGAAGCCCTCGGTACCGCTGCGGAAGGCCGAGATCGTCGACATCGTCACGGAACAGGGAGACCTCCGACCGGAGGTGCCGGTGATCCTCGGTCAGATCGCGGAGGCGGGCGCCGTGCTTGCCGCGGGGCACATGGCGCCCGATCGCATCCAGATGCTGCTCGACGCGGCCCGCAAGGCCGGCGTCACGCGCGTGATCGTCAACCACCCCGAGTACGTGATCAAGGCGAGCCGCGAGCAGGTCGTGAAGTTCGCCGAAAGCGGCGCGATCATCGAGCACGAGTGCTGCATGTACGACGAGGAGTCCGAGTTCCATCACTGGGACATCAAAGCGCTCAAGGGGTGGATCGACCTCGTCGGGCCGGAGCGAAGCAGCATCGGCAGCGATCTCGGGCAGGTCGACAATCCATCGCCGATCGATTCGCTCAAGAAGATGCTCGGGCAGCTGCACGACTGCGGTGTGAGTGAGGGTGACCTGCGCAAGATGGTGCGCGACAACCCCGCGCGGCTCCTCGGTCTGAACTGACGGCCTCGCCGACGACCGCGTCTCGCCTGCGCGAGCGCCTTCGAACCGGGGCGCCGATCGTCGGCACGTTCGTCAAGCTCGCGGCGCTCGAGACCGTGGACATCGCATCGTCGGCGGGGCTCGACGTCATGGTGGTGGACGGCGAGCACGCGCAGCTCGACCAGTCGGAATGTCTCGCGCTGGTGCGGCATGCCGCCGCGCTCGGTCTGCCGTCGATCGTGCGGATCCCGGCGGTCGACGCCGGATACATCAATCGGCTCCTCGAAGCGGGCGCCGCGGGCATACAGCTCTCCTCGCTGCGCGCGCGCAGCGAGCGCGATGCGTTGATCGCCGCAACGCGCTACCCGCCCGAGGGGACGCGGAGCGTCAGCCTGGCGCACCCGGCGGCCGATTACGGTGCGGTGCCGCTCGGCGCGTATCTCGAGATGAGCAAAGGCGGCCCGCTGCTCGTCGGCCAGATCGAGACCGCGACGACGATCGATCCGCTCGACGAGCTGCTGCCGGGCCTGGACGTCGCGTTCATCGGGACGACGGACCTCAGCGTCGATCTCGGCCGGCCCGGCGCGCTCGACGACGAGCGAGTCCGCGCGCGCATGAGGGAGATCGCCGGCGCCGCCGAGCGTGCCGGCGTCGCGCTCGGTGCGTGGTTCGCGAACGCCGAAGCCCTCGCCGCCGCGCTCGCGGGGATGCGCCTCCGTTACGTCGTCGTCGGCTCTGACCTGCAGCTTCTGCGTGCAGGTGTTGCGAGCGCAGTCGCGGCGACCCGCCGAGCGCTCGCGTGACCGTCGACGGGCCGGTGCTCGTCGTGTTACACCTCTGACCGACATGCGAGAACACGTCTCTCAAGGCGGGACGCGCGACTTGACCGGACACGAGTCCGCCATCCAGTCCGTCGCTCGGGCCGCTCACATCCTTGGCTTCTTCACGGTCGGGCGTCCGCACCGCTCCCTCTCCGAGATCACCGCGCGGCTCGGCGTCAGCCGCGCGACCGCCCACCGCTACACCGTGGCCCTGCGCCAGGCGAACCTCCTGCGCTTCGACCCGGCCACGAGCGAATACACGCTCGGGCCCCAGGTGCTCACGCTCGCCGGCGCCGCGGGTGCCGGCCTGCCGGTCGTGGCGATCGCGGGGCCGCACATGGAAGCGCTCGTCCACAAGGTCAACGAGACGGTCGTGCTGAGCGTGTGGGACGGCGAGTCGCCCGTCGTGGTGCGCGCCGACGACAACCCCGATCGACTCGTGCGCATCAGCATCCATACCGGCTCGCGCCTCACGCTTTTCCGTTCGAGCCAGGGGCGGATCTTCTGCGCGTTCCTCCCCGAGGGCGAGGTGAGCGGCCTGCGCCGCGCGCTCCGCCGCGATCCAGCCCTCGCCGCCGAGCTGCAGCGGATTCGGCGCAGCCGGCTCGCGGTGGCTTCGGACGTCGAGCCTGGCATCCGCGCAATCGCGGCGCCGGTGTTCCAGGGCGATCGCGTGATGGCGACGGTCGCGATCGTCGGGACCTCGGCGTCGGTCCCGGAATCACGGACATCGCCCATGGCGAAGGCGCTTCTTGCCACGGCCGCAGAGCTCTCGCGCGAGTTCGGCACGGTGCACCATCTGGACACCGCGGAGATCGCCGGACGGCGTCCCGCGTGACGCAGGCCGTCCAAACGCAGCGCGATTATGAAGGGCTCTTCGATCGGTGGGAGCAGCTCTACAAGCGCGCGCACAAGGGCAAGATCCACATCCGCGGGAGCGAGGTGCCCGTCGTCGACAGCCGTCAGGGCACGAGCCAGTTCTACGTCATGCCGCAGTTCGAGGAACTCTCGCTCACGCAGTGGGTGATCTTCGTGCGCGACCACACCGGCGTGCCGAGCGGACGCCACCAGCATCAGGGCGGCATCACGATCTTCGGCGTCGAAGGCGACGGCTACAGCGTCGTGAACGGCCACCGCTTCGATTGGAGCGCGGAGGACGCGGTCCTCTTGCCGATCGTTCCCGGCGGTCTCGACCATCAGCACTTTCGCGCGCGCGACGATCGCCCGTCGAAGTTCATGGGGATCATCTACGAACCGCTCGTCGTCGCGCTCGGCGCGGAGATGGTGCAGCTCGAGCCGCAGACGCGCTCGTCGGAGTGGGCGCCCGCGAAGATCGGAAAGGCTTCGGGGAACGGCGTCGCCGCCGCGCCGGCCGCACCGACGCTCGCGGGACTGCTCGAGCTGCGCGAGCGCCAGCGCCAGGCGCTGCACCCACCCGCTCTCATCCGGCGCGCCGACCTCGCCACCGACCGAAATGGGTTCGGCGAGCTCCGCTGGTACGTGCACCCGGCCGCGCCCGGCTTCGCCGGGACCGCGCCGATGCTCATCTTCACGCAGCGCCTCGACCCGGGGCAGGAGACCGAGCTTCTCAGCACGCCCGGCAACGGCCTTATGTACGTCCTCGCGGGCGAGCCAACGGTCGAGGTCGACGGCGAGTCGTTCGCGTGCGTTCGTGGCGACATCGTCTGTCTTCCGCCGCGCCGCAACGGCATCACCGTCGGCGTGCGGGCGGGCCATCAAGAGACGCGGGTCGTGGTCGCGCTCGCGAATCTCTCGGGCCTCGTCGGCGTCGCTATGGGCGCGGATCTGGCGCTGCGGCCGCGCGGCTGACCACGGCGCGCCGCACCATCCGAGAGCCCGTATCGTATTTCGAGACAGCGACTTAGGGAGGCGGCGACGATGACTCAGACGACAACGGCGCCGCAGGCCAAGCTGACCGGTCGTCGGAGCCCCTACATCTTCGAGGACTGGGACGCGCGGATCTTCCGCGTCAACCGCGAGGTCTTCCGCTCGGATGAGATCTTCGCGCGCGAGCGGCGGCTCTGGGATCGCCTCTGGCTCTACCTGGGACACGAGACCGAGGTGCCCAAGCCGGGTGACTTCAAGATAAGAACGCTCGCGGGCCGGCCGCTCATCTTCGCCCGGGACTCGAAGGGACAGGTCCGCGCCTACCTGAACTCGTGCCCGCACCGCGGCACGATCCTTTGCCGAGAGACGGAGGGGAACGCCAAGACTTACCAGTGCTTCTATCACGCGTGGACCTTCGCGAACACCGGCGAGCTCGTCGGTATCCCGGATCCGGGTGCGTATCCGCCGGAGCGCGGGTTCGCCGCGCAGATGGGCCTGCGAACGCTACCGCGATTCGAGAACTACCGCGGCTTCGTCTTCGTCTCGTTCTCCCAGAGCGGCGAGAGCCTTCGCGATCATCTCGGTGACGCCCGCGATTACCTCGACCTCATGGCCGATCACTCCGCGGACGGCCTCGAGGTGATCCCCGGGACGCACATGTACGGCATCCGCGGGAACTGGAAGCTCGCCGTCGAGAACGCGATGGACGGCTACCACTTCTCGCCTACGCACGTGACGTTCGTCGAGTACCTCAAGACGACGGGCTACGTGACGTCGGACGAAGGTGGCCGAGCGATCACGCTCCAGAACGGTCACAGCGTGCTGCTGTTCTCGGGCCACGGCGGCCGCGTCGGCATGCAGTGGGAGCCGCGGTTCGGCGATGAGGAGCGCGTGCGCGTCGAGGAGAACGTGCGGCGTCTCGCCGCGCGGATCGGCGATGAGCGCGCCGCGCGCGTGAGCCACACGAGCCGCATCCTGTACGTCTTCCCGAATCTTCTGCTCTTCGACATCGAGGGTCTCGCCGCGCGCCAGCTCGAGCCCATCGCGCCGGGCTACACGGAGGTCCGCGCATGGGAGCTCGGTCCCGCCGGCGAATCGCCGGAGGAGCGAGAGCTGCGCATCAAGATCCTCGGGAGCTTCATCGGTCCCGGCGGTCTCGCGACGCCCGACGACGTCGAGGCGTACGAGTGCGTCCAGCGCGGCGTCGTCGCGACCGCGGGCGATCCGCGACCCGAGGTCGACTGGAGCGACATCTCGCGCGGCATGGAGCGCGAATCGCGCGGCGAGCCCGCCCGCAACGTCGACGAGGCGGGCATCCGCGGCTTCTGGCGGCACTGGGACGATCTCGTCGGCGGCACGAGCGCGTGACCGGCACGATCACGCGCCAGGACGTCGAGGAGTTCCTCTTTCAGGAGGCCGCGCTCCTCGACGAGTGGCGCCTCGATGAATGGCTCGCGCTCTTCGAGAAGGACGCGACCTACGAGGTGCCCACGACGGACCGGCCCAACGAGGATCCGCACCGCTCCCAGTACTACGTCTGGGACGACTACGAGCTTCTGACCGCGCGCGTGAAGCGACTCAAGAGCAAGCACGCGCACGCGGAGAATCCGCATTCCCGGACGAGGCGGCTCGTGACGAACGTACGCCTCGCCGACACATCGGATTCGACCCTGGACGTCCGCGCGGCGTTCCTCATCTACAAGATCCGCGACGGGAACGTCGATCAGTTCGTCGGCCGCTACGAGCACACGCTCGCCGCGAACGGCGACGGCCTCCGATTCCGGAAGCGCCGCGCGGTGCTCGAGCTCGAAGTACTGCGGCCCGGTGGCCGTTTGAGCTTCATCCTGTGACCATGAGCGAAACGAAGCGGGAGGTAGGCGACATGAGCGTGAAGGGCCCTTATTCGTTCGAGTACGCGCGCCTCGCGGTACCGGACGTGAAGGAAACGAAGGAGTGGTACGAGAAGTACGTCGGCGTTGACTTCGCCGGGAACACCGATGGACACACGTATCTACGCGCCGGCCTACCGCACCACTCGCTCGATCTCGTGGAGGACCGCTCGCTGAAGAAGCACGAGGTGCGCGCCTTCGGATTCAGCGTGGAGTCCGAGGAAGCCCTCGACGCGCTGAAGAAGCGCGTCAAGGATTCGGGCGCGCCGGTGAAGGAGCTCGACGCGGCGCAGAAGAATTGGTGCGCCGGCGGCTTCGCGACGCAGGATCCCGCGGGCAACACCCTCGAGTTCTTCACCGATTACCAGGAGTGGGCCGAGATGCCGTCGCGTTTCTACACGCCGGCCTACATCGTCCATCCATTCATCGGCACGCCGAAGTTCGACGAGACTCTGAAGTTCTACCTCGACGTTCTCGGCTTCAAGGCATCCGATTACATCGCGAACGTCACCGCGTTCCTACGGAGCGAGAACCGCCTTCACCACTCGTTCGCCATGCGGCGTTCGAAGGAGAAGGAGGTCGCGCACATCTGCTTCGCGATGAAGAGCCTCGACGACGTGATGCGCGGCCGCGCGCTCGCCGTCTACGACAAGATCAAGATCGCCGCCGACATGGCGAACCACTCGGCGTCGAAATCGATCGCGTTCTACATCGAGGACGACAAGCACGGACCGCGGATCGAGCTCTGCGATGGACACCGCCGCCTCACCGAGGAGGAGCACGCCACCGCGAAGCCGCGACACATGTCGGTCGACCCGCGGAACATCGACATCTGGCGTCCCGCCGCGGACGACTGGCACGACCTCTAGCCGATGAGCCCGGTGCATAGGACGTTGATGGTCAACGGCCGGGCGGCCGAGGTCGACATCGAACCGGGCGACTCGCTGTTGGACGTCTTACGCGAGCGGCTTCGACTCACCGGGGCGAAGGAGGCGTGCGGCCGCGGCGAGTGCGGCGCCTGCACGGTCCTCATCGACGGCACGCCGATCATGTCGTGCGTGACGCTCGCCGCGCTCGTGCACGGCGAGGTCGCGACGATCGAAGGCCTCGCCGACGAGTCGCGCGATCTGCGCGAGGCGTTCGCGGACGCGGGCGCGTTCCAGTGCGGCTACTGCACGCCCGGTCAGATCGTCCGCGCGACCGCGCTGCTGCGGCAGGGCGCGCCAACTGGTGAGCAGGCCGTGCGATTCGAGATGTCCGGAAACATCTGCCGCTGCACCGGGTACACGCAGATCGTCGACGCGATCCAGAGCACGGCGCGGCGTCGAGCCGTTCGTCGGCAGGGCGCGACGGTCATGACCGCGGGGGACGGAGGCTGAGCGTCCGCGTCGGACTGAAGCTCTCGCAACAGGTCCACCCGATCGCGACCCAGCGCGAGGCCTGGCGCATGGCGGACGAGGCCGGCTTCGACCACCTCTGGCTCTTCGATCACCTCCTTCCGATCCATCAGGAGCCCGCGCAGCCGATCTTCGACGGCTGGACGCTGCTGGGCGCGATGGCCGAGAACACCAAGCGCGCGCGTATCGGACTGAACGTGACCGGCAATCTGTACCGCCATCCGGCGTTGCTCGCGAAGATCGCGGTGACCGTGGACCACCTTTCGAGCGGACGCCTCGAGATGGGCCTCGGAGCGGGGTGGAACGAGCCCGAGTTCCGCATGTTCGGGATGAACTTCCCGGAGCGCCCGGGCGAGCGAATCGACAGGCTCGAGGAGGCCGTGCGCATCCTCGAGCTCCTCTGGACCGAGCAGCCCGCGACATTCGAGGGGCGCTACTACCAGCTCGCGGCGGCGGTCGCCGAGCCGAAGCCCGTGCAGAAGCCGCATCCGCCGATCTGGATCGGCGGCAACGGACCGAAGCGGACGCTCCGCATTGCCGCCGAGCACGCGGACGTGTGGAGCTGCGACGTGTGGCCGACGAGCGCCGCTGCGATGGAGCCGGCCTACGCGCTTTCGAAGACCCTGGACGAGCACTGTGCCGCGATCGGCCGCGATCCAACGACGATCCGCCGCGCGCACGCCCTCGTCGTCGACGACCCTGCCGCGCTCGACATTGCGCGCGCGTCGCGGCGCGCGGGCTTCAACGAGTTCCTGCTCGTACCGGTGAAGGCCCTCGGCCCCGGTGGCGACCTCCGCGCCGGAGTCGAGGCCGCAGCGGCCCTCCTGCCGCGGCTGCGCGCGCTTGCCTAGCTTCGTCTCGTCACGCGAGACGACATCACGCATGCCGGTCCGGCGACCTGCCGTCGAACCGCGCGGCGATACACTCGGCAAAAGATGACCGTCGTCGGGCAGCGCGTCCGACCCATCGGCTGGGAGGGGCGCACCAGCGGCACCGACGCGTACGCGGGCGATCTGCCGATGGAAGGCGTTCTCGTCGGGCGGATCCTGCGCTCGCCCCACCCGCATGCGCAGATCACGCATCTCGATGTCGCGAAGGCGAAGGCGATGCCGGGCGTGCGCGCCGTCATCACGTTCGCCGACTTCCCCAAAGGCGCGCGCTACATCCACAGCGGCGGCGAGAAGTCCGACCGTTCGCCGCTCGCCGAAACGGTGGTGCGCTATGTGGGCGAGGAGGTCGCGGCCGTCGCGGCCGACACGGAGGAGCAGGCTGATCGAGCGCTCGCCGCCATCGATGTGACGTACCGGCGCCTTCCGGCCCCGCTCACGCTGGACCAGGCGCTCGCGCCGAACGCGCCGCGCCTGCACGAGCGCAAGCACGGCGAGCCCAACGTGTCGATGCACGACCAGGGCTCGTGGGGCGATGTGGAGCTCGGCCGGCGCGAGGGCACGCTGACGGTGGGCGGGACGTACTGGTACCCGCGCGTCGCGCACGCGGTGATGGAGCAGAACATCTGCATCGCGCGCTGGGACCCGGAGCGCGAACGGTTCGAGCTCTGGACGTCGACGCAGGCGCCGCACTTCGTGGTGAACGAGCTCGCGCACGTCTTCGGCCTGCGGCGCGAGCAGGTCATCTGCCGCGAGGTCGCGGTCGGCGGAGGATTCGGCTCGAAGTCGAAGGTCTCCGAGCACGAGGCCCTCGCCGCGGCGCTCGCGCGCGCGAGCGGCAAGACGGTGAAGATCGCGCTCACGCGCGAGGAGGAGTTCGCCGACACGAAGCCCCGCCACGCGTTCCGCGTGCGCTTCGAGGCGCGCGCCGATCGTGCGGGGCGGATCCGCCTGTTCGAGGCGCGCATCGACGTCGACAACGGCGCGTACAACCACTTCGGTCCGTCGGTCATGCACGTCGGTGTGAAGACGCTCGGCTCTATCTACATGCCCGACGGCGCGGCGTGGGACGCGCGCCTGGTGGACACGGCGCTGACGCCGGGCGGGCAATTCCGCGGGTACGGGAGCCCGCAAACGACGTTTGCCCAGGAGAGCGCCGTCGACGAGCTCGCGGAGAAGGCGGGCATCGATCCGCTCGAGTTCCGACTGCGCAACGCGAACAAGCCCGGCACGACCGTGCTCTGCGGCGCTCGCCTCGTCACTGCGCGCCTCGACGACTGTCTCGTCGCCGTGCGCGACGCGATCGGGTGGGACCAAAAGAAGACAAGCAAGAAGAAGGACCGGGGCGTCGGCGTCGCGGCCGCAATGCATGGCAGCGGCTCGTACGCGATCCCCGGTTCCAACACGAGCATGGCCGCGATCGACCTCTACGCCGATGGTCACGCGCGCGTGCGGTTCGGCGGCGCCGACGCGGGCACCGGCCAGCGCACGATCCTCGCGCAGATCGCCGCGGAGGAGCTCGGTCTCTCATACGACCGCGTCGAGGTGCTCTCGATCGACAGCGAGCGGACGCCGATCGATCAGGGCGCGTGGTCGTCGCGCGGGACGCACATGACCGGGCACGCCGTCCGCAAGGCCGCGAGCGAGCTGGCCCAGCGGCTGCGCGGCGGCGAGGCGCCGCCGGCCGGAGGCGTTCTCACACACGAGGCCTCCTTCACCGACGACATCATGGAAGCGCCCGGCTCGAGCAAGACGCCGAACTTCTCCGCGACCTACACGTTCGCCGCGCATGCGGTGGAGGTCGAGGTCGACCGCGGTACCGGGCGAGTGCGCATCCTCGACTACGTCGCGGCCCACGACATCGGCAAGGCGATCAACCCGACCATGGTCGAAGGCCAGATCATCGGCGGCATCGCGATGGGTCTCGGCGCGGTGCTCGGCGAAGAGCTCATCTACGAGGGCGGACGCCTCGTGAACCCCGCATATCTCAACTACGCGCTGCCGCGCGCCTCCGATCTCCCGCGCATTCGGCCGATCCTCATCGAGGAGGGCGACCCCGGCGGCCCCTACGGCGCGAAGAGCATCGGAGAGCTCAGCGTCATCCCCGCCGCGCCGGCGGTCGCGAACGCGATCTACGACGCCGTCGGCGTGCGCATGCGCGAGCTCCCGATCACGCCCGACAAGATCCTTCGCGCCCTCGCCGAGAAAGAGGGGCGCAAGCCGCGACGTCATCGGATCTGGGCGCGCCCCGACCGGTGGCAGATCGAGCTCGTCCGGCGCGCGTACCCGCTTGGATTGCACTGGGTGCTCGACCGGATCGGAACGCGGTTCGCCAAGCGCGTGACGCGGCGCCCGATCGCCTCGGTCGACGCGCCCGGCACGCTCGACGCCGCGTACGCGACCCTCGGTCCCGACACGACGGTGGTCGGTGGCGGCACCGACGTCCTGCTGCAGCGCCGTCAGAACCTCATCGCGCCGACGAAGATCGTCTCGCTCGCCGAGCTCGAGGCGCTCGCAGTGCTCCGCACCGCGCCGGACGGCGCGATCGAGGTCGGCGCGGGCGTCACGCTCGCTCGACTCGCGCGCGAGGTGGCGCAGAGCGTCCCGGTCGTCGCCGAAGCCGTCGCGTCGATCGCCTCGCCGCAGGTCCGCGCGGTGGCGACGGTCGGCGGGAATCTCGTGCAGGCGAAGCGCTGCTGGTTCTTCCGCAGCGGGTTCGATTGCTACAAGCGGGGCGGCGCGACGTGCCCGTGCTACGCGGTCCAGGGCGACCATCGCTTCTATCACGCCGCGGTCGGCGCGCATCGCTGCCAGGCCGTCACGCCTTCGGATCTCGCCACCGCGCTGTTGGCGCTCGACGCCGACGTCGTCATCGGCCATCAGGGCGGCGAGCGCGTCGTGCCGATCTCGTCCTTCTATACGGGCCCGGGGGAGACGATCCTCGAAGCGAACGAGCTCGTGCTCCGCGTGCGGATTCCGAAGGCGGCGCTGGCCAAGCGCGCGGCGTTCGAAAAGCTCGGGCTCTGGCAGGGAGATTTCGCGGTGGCGTCCGCGGCCGTGGCGGCCGCGATCGATCCGGACGGTCGCTGGCGCGACGTGCGCGTCGTCCTGGGGGCGCTCGCTCCGACGCCGTGGCGCGCGAAGGCGACCGAGGCGGCCCTCGAGGGCCAGGCCGCGACGCCGGATTCGCTCCGACGGGCGCTCGACGACGAGCTCGATCGCGAGGGCCATCCGCTCGAACGCAACGCGTGGAAGCTCGATGCCGCCGCGGGTCTCGCGGCGCACGCCGCCGCGCGCCTCATGCCCGACCGATGACCGTCGTCGCGCGCGACCTCGAAACGCGGCTCGCTCGCGCGAGGTCCGATGTGCGCGAGGACAGGGTCCTCGAGATCCTGGCGATGTTCATGAAGCGGGCGAGCCCTCAAGGACGCGAGCGCGCGCTCGCCGAGGACGTGGCGAACTGGGGAACGCGTGCCCGCGGCGACGTCGCATGGGAGGTCGATCCGCTCGACGAGACGAGCGCGAACCTGTTCGGGCGCTCCGTGCTGGGCGAGGCCCGCGAGCTCGCGATGTACGCCCACCTCGACACGAGCCTCGTCGGCGAGGCCGAGGGCGATTACGCGATCACCGGCGAGCTCGGCCCGAACGCGCCGTTCTCGTTCACCGAAGACCGGATGCTGCGCGGTTTCGGGGTCGGTATCGCGAAGGCGCCGTCGGCGGCGGCGGTCGTCTCCTTCCTTTCCGCGGCCGCGGCGCTGCGCGAGCTCGCGGTCCCGCACCGGCTGACCCTTCTTCTCGCGGCCGGCGGAACCCACCGCGCGACGCCATCGGACGCGACGGCGCCCGCCGAGCGCTTCGGCCGCGGCGTCGAACACGCGCTCGCCGCAGGGTGGCGGCCGAGCGCGGTGCTGAACGTGAAAGGCGGACCGCGCGGGGTCCTGCACGAAGAGCCCGGGGCCGCCTATCTGCGCGTGCGGCTTCGCGCTCGATGGACCGCGGCGCTCGTCCGCGCGACCGTCGCGCCTGAGGGCGGCCTCGTCCGGCACGCTGGCGCCGTGCTCGACGCGATCGAGACATGGCGCGAGGGCTTCCTGCGATCGCACCCGCCGACGGGACAGCTCGCGAACGAGATCGTGATCGGCGCGATCCGCGGCGGGACCGCGGCGAAGGCCGACCTCATCCCGGGCCTGCTCGAGGTGTTCGTCTACGCGATCCTTCTACCGACCGAGGATCCGGCCCGCGTCGCGCAGGATCTCGAAGCGCATCTCCGCGGCCGCGTCGTGGACGCGATGCCGGATCGTCCGAGCGTCGAGGTCGAGGTCTACGCGTCGGCGCCGGGCGGGACGAGTGACCCGGCGAGCGAGATCGTGCGCCTCGCGAACGATGCATGGCGGGCGCACGTCGGGTCCGACCCGCGGACCGTAAAAGGATGGACCGGCGCGACCGACGGCGCGGTGTTCCGCGCGGCGGGCATCCCGACCGCCCGCATCGGCGCCGCCGTGAAGCGCGACGGCAAAGATCCGCGGATCGAGATCGTCGCGATGGACGACCTCATGGCGCTCGCCCGCGCGCACGTCGACGTCGTGGTCCGCTATTTCGCGACGGGCAGTCCGACAGCGTGAGCGGCGACGGTGAGGCGAACGCCGAGCGGATCGTCGGCGCGCTCCTTCGCGCGGGGATCGAGATCGCGGCGAGCCTTCCCGACAGCTGGCTCTCCCCGCTCATCGAGCGCATCAGCAACGAACCCAAGATCAAGCACATCCGCGTGACCAGGGAGGACGACGGCGCCGGCCTGTGCGCGGGCGCGTCGCTCGGCGGGAAGCGCGCGGTCCTCGTCTGCCAGAACGCCGGCCTGCTCCTCTCCGCCAACGCGCTCGCGGGCTACGCGCACCATCACCAGCTGCCGTTCCTCATCCTGGCCGTGTACCGGGGCTCGTATGAGGACCGGTTCTACTACCAGATGTACAAGGGCCAGGTCACCGAGCCGGTGCTCGCCGCGCTCGGGGTCCCGTTTCATGTCGTCGATCGCATCGAGGACGTCGCCATCGTCGAGGAAGCGGCGCGCGAGGCGTCGCTCGCGCGCACGCCGGTCGTCGTGCTGCTGCGTCGCGCCGCGCTGCTTGGCGACGCGAAGGCCTCCTGATGCGCCGATCGGTCGCGGCCCGCCTTGTGCGCGAGCGTCTCGATCCGACCGACGTCGTAGTGTGCGGGCTGGGTTCGACGGCGCGCGCGTGGCGCGAGGAGAAGGCGCCGCAGCCCACCTATTACGCGTCGGATCCGATGGGCATGGCCCCCGCACTCGCCCTCGGACTCGCGCTCGCGCGGCCGGACCGCCGCGTCGTGCTCCTCGAAGGCGACGGCGACCTCGCGATGAACCTCGGCGTGCTGGTCACGATCGCCGGCGCGGCCCCGAAGAATCTCCGCGTCGCCGTCTTCATCAACGATCGCTACGAGACGGGCGGCGGCCAGCCGCTCCCGAACGCCGGGCGCATCTCGTACGTCACGATCGCGGCCGGCGCGGGCTGGCCGTGGACCGGCGAAGCGCACGACGAGACGCAGGCCGCGCGCCTTTTCTCCGCGCTCTTCGAGCTTCCCCAGCTCGGGCTCCTCGCGGTCCACGTCGACGCCGAGCCGTCGCCGTATCCACCGGATGCGGGGCCGACGTCGCAGGCCGAAGACCGCGCGCTGTTCCAACGGAGGCTCTCCGGTGAAAGCTGAACCGGTCACGAAGAGTTCGCGCACGCTCGTCCGCGGGGGACATCTCTTCGACCTCGATCTCCCGTTCGCGGTGGGGGACCTGCTGATCGAGGACGGCGCGATCGTACGCGTCGGCGGCACCATCGAGGCGGCGGGCGCACGCGTGATCGACGCGACCGGAATGATCGTGATGCCGGGCCTCATCAACGCGCACACCCATTCGAACCAGTCGATCGAGAAGGGGCTCTGCGACGCGCTGCCGCTCGACGCGTGGATGGTCGTCGCGAGCTACGGCGGTGCGGGCGCGGCGCTACGACCGGCGGACCTCTACGTCTCGACGATGGTGGGCGCGCTCGAGATGCTCACCACCGGCACCACGTCGGTGCTCGACTGTCCACGCAGCCCGCAGCAGTGGTTCGACGAGGGCATGGATCAGATCATGTCCGCGTACGTCGACGTGGGCATGCGCGCGAACGTCGCGGCGCAGTACAGCGACCTCGACTTCTTCGACTCGCTCCCGATGGCGCTCATCGGCGAAGAGCGCCCGCGCGCGCGGACCGGAACCGTGCCCGAGCTGCTCGCGCGTGTCGAACCGTTCCTCGAGCGGTGGCAGGGACGGCACCCGCGGCTCCAGGCGATGCTCGGACCCTCGTCCCTGCCGCGCTGCTCGGTCGATCTGTTCAAGGCCTCGCTCGAGCTCGCGGCGCGTCACGGGGTCGGTCTCCATACGCACCTTCTCTCCGCGAAGTCGCAGGTCCCCGTCGCCGGCGCGCGCTACGGCGGATCGACCGTCGAGTTCCTGCGCGAGATCGGCGCACTCGAGTCGTGGACGTCCTTCGCGCACGCGATCTGGCTCGACGAGGAGGAGATCGGCCTGCTTGCGGCGTCGGAAGCGGGCGTCGTCCACAACCCGGTGAGCAACCTGAAGCTCGGCGCGGGCGTCGCGCCCGTGCCCGCGATGCTGCGCGCCGGCGTCCCGGTCGCTCTCGGGACCGACGGCGCGAGCAGCAACGACAGCCAGAACATGTTCGAGACGCTGAAGGCCGCCGCGCTGGTGCAGCGGACGATCGTCCCTCAGGACCACTGGCCCACCGCGCTCGACAGCCTGCGCATGTGCTGGGACGGTGGCGCTCGCATCCTCGGCAAGAAGATCGGCAGGCTCGCGTCGGGCTTTCGCGCGGACGTGGTCCTGCTGCGGACCGGTGACCTGCGGCTCGCGCCGAAGCAGCAGATCGCGAATCAGCTCGTCTACGCGGAGCTCGGCCGGTCCGTCGACACCGTCCTGGTCGACGGCGAGGTCGTCGTGCGTGCCGGACACGTGACGAAGGTGGACGCCGATCGCGTCCAGGCGGACGCGCAGCGCCTCATCGATGGGATCTGGAGCAGCCTGCCGGCGCGCGATGCGCGCTTCGCCGAAGTGAGCCCGACGCTCGAGCGCCTCGAGCGAGAAGTGCGCTCGCTCGCGCTAGGGTTCAGTCGCTTCTGCGGTTAGCGCCCTTTGAAGTTCAGCGTCGCGTTGCCAACGTCCTATGAGGGACTCGGCTATCCGATTGGAATGGTGCACGACGGATCGACCTTCGTGCGCTTGGCGCAGGCGGCCGAGACGCTCGGCTACGACGGCGTGTGGGCCAACGATCACCTCGTCACCCCGCGATTCCTTCGCGGGTCGCAGGACGGCGCACCCAATTTCTACGAGCCGCTGCTCGTGCTCAGCCACATCGCCGGAGCGACGCAGCGCATCCGTCTGGGCAGCGCCGTCGTCGCGCTGCCGCTCCGCGACCCGCTCGCGCTCGCGAAGCAGGTCGCCACGCTCGACGTGCTCTCTGGCGGCCGCTTGACGCTCGGAGTCGGGGCCGGCGCGTACCCCGAGGAATTCGCGGCGGTCCATCCGGAGCGAAGCGCTGCGGACCGCCGCGCGACCTTCAACGAGAGTCTCGCGGCGCTGCGCCAGCTTCTCGACGCGGGAGGCGGATCGTTCGACGGGCGCTGGGTCCGCTTTCAGGACGTCGAGCTCTCGCCCGCGCCGATGCAGCGTCCGTTGCCCATCTACGTCGGCGGACACACCGAGCGCGCGATCGAGCGCGCGGCGCGGTGGGGTCAGGGCTGGATCCCCGGCTGGCGGCCCATCGGCGAGCTGCGCGACTGGACCCGTCGCCTTCGCGCGCGCGTCGCCGAAGCGGGCCGCGCTCAGGGCTCGGTCGAGGTCGCGCCGGAGCTCTCCGCCACGATCGCAAGGCGGAACGAAGACGCGGTCCGTCGCTACGAGGAGAGCCGGTTCGTGCGCCATCGCCGCTCCCGCGATCCGGCGAAACGCGATCCGTCGCTGATGACCGCGTCGAATCTCGTCGGCGGTCCGGAGGCGATCCTCGAGAAGGTCGAAGCACTCACCGACGCGGGCGTCGATCACTGCGCCGCCATCGCATTCCCGGCCGAAACGATCGACGAGCTACTGGATCAGTGGGAGCTTTTCTCCGCCGAGATCCTGTCGCGGGTCCGCACGTGAGCTCAGTCCGGAACGAGGCGCAGCTTTGTGTAGATCTCCCGCGTCGCCTTCGAAAAGTTCAGCGTGTAGAAATGCAGACCGGGCACGCCCGCGGTGAGCAGCTCGCTGCAGAGCTCGACCGCGAGCTCGATCCCGCGCCTGCGTATCTCCTGCGGGTCGTCGCCCCCTGCCGTGATCCGCTTGACGACGTCGTCGGGGACCGCATATCCGGAGAGCTGCGCCATGTGCTGCACCGAGGTGAGCGACGTGATCGGCATGATGCCGGCGATGATTGGCTTGGTCATCCGGCGCGCGGCCAGCTCCTCCCGCAGGCGCTCGTACTCCTCGGGCTTGAAGAAGAACTGCGTGATCGCGAAGTCCGCGAGCTCGAGCTTGGACGCGAGACGATCGCGGTCGGACTCGAGATTGGGGGAGCGCGGGTGGCCGGCGGGATGAGCGGCGACGCCGATCGACTCGAAGCCGACGCGACGTCCGAGCTCGACGAGCTCAGAGGCGTACGCGAGCTCCTTGTACGACTCCTCCGCAGGAAGCGGGTCCCCGCCGAGCGCCAGCAGGTTCTCGACGCCGACGGCGCGGAACCCTCCCAGGATCTCGCCGAGCTCGAAGCGAGGGTGCGCTACGCAGGTCAGGTGTGCCATCGGCGTCAGGTCGGTCTTCTTGATGAGGTCGACAACGACGCGCGTCGTGCGCTCGCGGGACACGCGTCCGCCTCGGTAGGTGACCGAGACGAACGACGGCTGGAGGGGCTGGAGGTCCGCGATCGTCCTCGTGAGCAGGCGCTGCTCATCCTCGTTCTTGGGCGGGAAGAACTCGAACGAGAAGGTTCTTCCTGCGGCGAGAAGATCGGTGATGCGGTCCATGCGACCGAGTTTAGTGGCGGGTGTCCCCGGTGACGCGCCAACAGACGGCGGGCGTCGCCGTGGTGATGGTCGGGAGCTTCGTCGCCGCACTCGACCAGACCGTCGTGGGCACGGCGATGCCCACGGTGATCGGCGAGCTCGGCGGCATCGATCGGTATGCCCTCGTGTTCTCCGCGTACCTCCTCGTCGCGACGGTCGCGACGCCGCTCTTCGGGCGCCTCGCCGACGTTTACGGACGCAAGCCGCTCTATCTCGGCGGAATGCTCGTCTTCGTCCTCGGCTCGGTGCTCGCCGGCCTCTCGCAAAACATGAACGAGCTCATCCTCTTCAGAGCGCTGCAGGGTCTCGGCGCGGGTGCGCTGCTCCCGGTGGGCCTGACGATCATCGGCGACCTCTTCGAGGTGCGCGCCCGCGCGCGCATGCAGGCGCTCTTCAGCACGGTGTGGATCACCTCCGCGGTCGTCGGGCCGACCATCGGCGGCCTGCTGACGCAATCGCTGTCGTGGCGCTGGGCCTTCTACGTGAACCTGCCGATCGGCGCGATCGCGGCCGCCGTGATGATCGTCTTCTTCCACGAGCGTGTGGTGCGCCACAGCTCCGACATCGATTGGCTCGGGGCCGGCACGTTCGCACTGGCGACGCTCGGCCTGCTCCTGGGCCTGAACGGCGCGGCGCCCGCCCTCACGCTGGGAGGCGCGGTCGTCGCCGCCACCCTGTTCCTGCTCATCGAGCAACGCGCGTCGACGCCGCTGATCGACCTTTCGCTCGTGCGTCTTCCCGCGGTGAGCAGCGGCATCGCCCTCAACGCGGTCGTCGGGATCATGATCTTCGCGGTCACGACGTTCGTTCCGCCCTTCATGCAGGGCGTGCAGCACCGGCTGCCGATCGAAGCGGGGCTCATCGTCTCCACGACGAGCCTCGGCTGGTCGGCGGGCTCGATCTTCATGAGCGTGGCGATGATCCGCCTCGGGCCGCGGCGCTCCGCGCTGATCGGAACGGGGGCGTGGGGGATCGGCGCGTTTCTTCTGACCATGCTCGAGCCGGCAAGTCCCCTCGCGCAGGCCGTCGCGGCCGTCGTGCTCATCGGATTCGGCATGGGACTCACGCTCAATCCCATCCTCGTCTCGGTGCAGAGCGTGGTCGCCTGGTCGAGTCGCGGGATCGCGACGAGCCTCGTGCAGTTCGCGCGCAGTCTCGGAGCCGCCGTCGGCGTCACGGCGCTGGGCGGCGTTCTCGTCACCGCGATGGGTCCGGATGCCGCGAGCAAGGCCGGCGCGTTGCTGAGCCTGGGCGGGCGAGGTGAGATCAGCCCAGCCGACGTCGCCCCGCTCGCCGCAGGCCTCCACGCGGTGTACGTCGTGATGCTCTTCGTGGCCGTCGTCGGCGCGTTCCTCGCGAGCCGTCTTCCCTCGCGGCTCGTCGAACCCGAGGCGGGGGAGATCCCACTCGGGGATGCCGTCGGCGCGGGGCCGAGGTGAGTCGTGCGATAGTCGATGCGACGTGAGGCTCTGCACCTTCGAGCACCGTGGTGTTGCGGCGGCCGGTGTCGTCGCATCTGACGACACCGTTCTCTCGACCGTCGATCTCGTGGGAGGCGCGAGCGACGAGGACGACGTGCTCGACCTCTTGCTCTCCGGCGAGGAATTCCTCACGGACCTTCGAAGCGCGGCGCGCAAGGCGCGCGGCGGCATTCCGCTGTCGAGCGCGAAGCTCTACGCCCCGATCCCGCGTCCCGCGCGGAACGTCTTCTGCGTCGGATGGAACTACAGCGAGCATTTCGAGGAAGGTAAGAAAGCGCGCGGTGAGTCCGGCCCGCAGCTCGCGCCGCCGGAGATCCCACAGTTCCCTGCGCTCTTCACGAAGAATCCCGCGACCGTCGTCGGCCCGGACGAGGCCGTCCTCTTTCCCGCTCCGCACTCGGAGCAGCTCGACTGGGAGGCGGAGCTCGCCGTCGTGATCGGAAAGGGCGGCCGCGACATCGCCGAAGCGGACGCGATGAGCTATGTCTTCGGCTACACGTGCGCGAACGACGTGTCGGTGCGCGACGTGCAGCGAAGGCACGGCGGACAGTGGTTCAAAGGAAAGAACTTCGACACCCACCTGCCGATGGGGCCGTGGATCGTGACGGCGGACGAGCTCGACCCGTCGGATCTCGCGATCCGGTCGCGCGTGAACGGCGTCGGGAAGCAGGACTCGCGCACGAAATTCATGGTCTTCAAGGTCCCTCGTCTCATCGCCGAGGTGTCGGCGGGCTGCACGCTCTGGCCGGGCGACATGATCATCACGGGGACGCCGGCGGGCGTCGGATTCGCGCGTACACCACCGGAGTTCCTCAAGGTCGGGGACGTGGTCGAGATCGAGATCGAGGGCATCGGTGTGCTGCGCAACACGATCAAAGGGAGGACCTAGGTGCTCGATAAGTTCACGTGGTACAAGCAATCGACGTTTCGGTGGAAGGACGAGAAGCTCGTCGTCTACATCGATTCGTGGGGCCTCACCGACGATCTCCCGCCGGCCGACCTCATCCTCATCACGCACGCGCATGGGGACCACTTCGCGCCGGATGACATCGCTCGCGTGAAGAAGGACAAGACCACGATCGTCGCACCCGCCGACGTCGCGAAGCAGCTCTCCGGCAACGTGAAGCCGGTCAAGCCCGGCGATCGCGTCGAGGTGGCCGGGGTGAAGATCGAGGCAGTGCCCGCGTACAACATCGACCCCGCGCGTCTCGAGGCTCATCCGAAGGCCAACAACTGGGTCGGCTACGTCCTGCAGCTCGGCGGCAACACCTATTACCACGCGGGCGACACCGATCATCTGCCCGAGCTCGAGCGGATCCGCACCGACGTCGCCTTTCTGCCGATCGGCGACGGCGGTTACGTCATGACCGTCGACGAAGCTGCCGGCATGGCGAAGGCGATGAAGCCGAAGATCGCGGTTCCGATGCACTTCGGGTTCTATCCAGGTGTCGGCGTGCCCGCGGACGGCGAGCGGTTCAAGAAAGCTGCATCGCCGATCGAGGTGAAAGTCTTCACTCCGGTGCATCCGTTCGCGAATAAATAAGACCGGAGCTACCGCTCCGCCTTTACGCGAAGCCTCGCTAACGCGAGCCTTCTGGTAGGGAATATCCTCGAGTCATATGGCGACCGCTCTCAGCCAGATCATCGCGGTGAATCCGGCGACCGAGGACCTGATCGCGTCGTTCGACGCGTTCGGTCCCGACGAGGTCGAGATGGCGCTCGCGGAAGCGCACGACGCGTTCCTTCTGTGGCGCGAGCGACCGATCGCGGAGCGCGCAGTGCCCATGCGCGCGCTCGCGCGACTCCTTCGCGAGCGCGCCGACGCGTACGCGCGCCTCGCGACGCTCGAGATGGGGAAGCCCATCGGCGAGGCGAAGGCGGAGATCGAGAAGTGCGCGTGGGCGTGCGAGCACTTCGCGGAGAACGCGGCCCGCTACCTCGCGGACGAGGTGATCGAGTCGAACGCGCGCCGGAGCATCGTCGCGTTCCAGCCGCTCGGCGTCGTGCTCGCCGTGATGCCGTGGAACTTCCCCTTCTGGCAGGTCGTGCGGTTCGCAGCGCCCGCACTCATGGCCGGAAACGCGGGTCTCCTGAAGCACGCCTCGAACGTCCCGCAGTGCGCGCTCGCGATCGAAGAGGTCGTCCGCGACGCCGGGTTCCCACAGGGCCTGCTGCGCGCGGTCCTCGTCTCGGGAGCGGCGATCGAGCCGATCATCGCCGACGACCGCATCCGCGCGGTCACGCTCACCGGAAGCTCCGACACCGGCTCCCGTATCGCAGAGCTCGCGGGCCGCGCCCTCAAGAAGACCGTGCTCGAGCTCGGCGGATCGGATCCCTTCATCGTCCTAGGCGACGCGGACATCGAGGCGGCGGCAACGACCGGCGTGCGCGCGCGCAACCAGAACAACGGCCAGTCGTGCATCGCGGCGAAGCGGTTCATCGTCGTCGAGGCCGTCGCCGCCGACTTCGAGCGACGCTTCGCGAAGGGTGTCGAGGACCTCGTTGTCGGAGACCCGATGGATCCGAAAACGCAGGTTGGCCCGCTCGCGCGGCGCGACCTCCTCGAGACGCTCGAGCGCCAGGTCGACGGATCGGTGCGCGCCGGTGCGCGCGTCCTCACCGGCGGCGAGCGCGTGAGCGGGAAGGGATATTTCTTTCGGCCCACCGTACTTGGCAACGTGACGCCCGACATGCCGGCGTTCCGCGAAGAGACATTCGGCCCGGTCGCCGCGGTGGTGCGCGTGCGCGACGCCGACGAGGCCGTGCGCGTCGCGAACGATTCGGTCTACGGGCTCGGCGCGTCGCTCTGGACGCGCGACGCCGCGTTGGGCGAGCGTCTCGCCCGCCGGATCGAATCGGGCAGCGTCTTCGTGAACGGTATGGTCGCGTCCGACCCGCGCCTTCCGTTCGGCGGCATCAAGCGTTCGGGCTACGGGCGCGAGCTTTCGGCATTCGGTGCCCGCGAGTTCACGAACATCCAGACGATCTGGATCGGTCCCGCGGAGGCAGCGCAGCCCTTGTCCCAGCCGGCCGAGTGACCCGAGTCCGCGTGGCGAGCGTCGAGGACGCTGAGGCGATCGCGCGCATCTATAACGAAGGCATCGCCGACCGCCTCGCCACGTTCGAGACGGAGCCGCGCACCGCCGACGACATCGCGCGCGGGCTGCGTGACCGCGCCGATCGTTGGCCCAGCGTGGTGGTGGAGCGCGATGGGCGCGTGATCGCCTGGGCGTCCGCGAGCGAATATCGATCGCGCGCCTGCTACTCGGGCGTCGCCGAGTTCTCGGTGTACGTCGCCCGCGACGCGCGTGGGAGCGGCGCCGGCCGCGCGGCGATGGACGCGCTCGTCACCGAGTGCGAGGGGCGCGGCATATGGAAGCTGCTCTCGCGCGTCTTCCCCGAGAACGAGCCGAGCCGCAAGCTTCTCGCGAAGGTCGGGTTCCGCGAGGTCGGCACGTACCGCAGGCACGCGAAGCTCGACGGCGCCTGGCGCGACACCGTCATCGTCGAGCGACTGATCGGCGAGGCCGCACGTTGAACGTCGCGCAGCTACTCGTGAAATGTCTCGAGAACGAGGGCGTCCGCCACGTGTTCGGCATTCCCGGCGAAGAGACGCTCGCTCTCAACGCCGCGCTCGCGGATAGCGACAAGATCAAGTTCGTCCTCACGCGGCACGAGCAGGGTGCGGCCTTCATGGCGGACGTGTACGGCCGGCTCTCGTCCTATCCCGGCGTGTGCCTCGCCACGCTCGGCCCGGGCGCGACCAATCTCGTCACCGGCGTGGCCGACGCGCATATCGACCGCGCGCCGCTCGTCGCGATCACGGGGCAGGTCGGCCTCGAGCGCTCGCACAAGGAATCCCACCAGTACATCGACATCGTGCGGATGTTCGGGCCGATCACGAAGTGGAGCACGCGGATCAGCGTCGGCGAATCGACGCCCGAGATCGTGCGCAAGGCCTTCCGTCTCGCGCGCCTCGAGAAACCGGGAGCCACCCACATCGAGCTCCCCGAAGACATCGCCGGCGAGACCATCGACATGAAGCCGCTCGAGGTCCGGCGCACGTCATACCCGAAAGCGCAGGAGGCGGTCATCACCCGCGCGCTCGAGCTCATCAAGCAGTCCAAGAATCCGGTCATCCTCGCCGGCAACGGCGTCGCGCGACGCCAGGCGGCGGGTCACGCGAGCGTCGAGGCACTCCGGCGTTTCGTGCGGCGGAGCGGCATCTCCGCGACGCATACATACATGGCCAAGGGCGTGCTCGACCCGTTCAGCCCGCAGTCCCTTCCGGCCGCGGGGCTGCAGCGTCCCGGCGCGGAGCTCGCGAACATCCCGCAGCTCGCGGAGGCCGATCTCGTGATCGCCGTCGGGTACGACCTCGTGGAGTGGGCGCCCTCGCACTGGAATCCCAAGCGCGACAAGATCGTGATCCACGTCGACAGCACCGCGGCCGAGCTCGATGGCCATTACCAGCCATCCGTGGAGGTGGTGGGAGAGCTCGACGAGTCGCTCGCGGAGCTCGCGGAGCGGGTCGACGAGCGGAAGGACCGGCCGATCCGCACCGTGAACAGACCGCTCGGGACCTCGACCAAAGACACGCCGGCGCCGTTCGCGCCGCAGCAGGTCGTCGCCGCGGTCCGCGAGGCGCTTGCGCCCGAGGACATCGTGGTGTGCGACGTCGGCGCGCACAAGGTGTGGCTCTCGCGGTATTACCCCACGCCCGTGCCGAACACCGTGGTCGTCTCGAACGGCCTCGCGTCGATGGGCATCGCCCTGCCCGGTGCGATCGCCGCGAAGCTGGTGTTCCCGGAGCGCAAGGTCATCGCGTTCGCGGGCGACGGCGGCTTCCTGATGAACGTCCAGGAGCTCGAGACGGCGAAGCGGATGGGCACCGCGGTCGTGTGCATGGTCCTCGTCGACGATCGCCTCGGCATCATCGACGCGAACGAACGGCGGCTCTTCGGCCGCTCGTTCGCGACCGAGTTCGGCAATCCTGGGTTCGTGGAGCTCGCGCGTGCTTTCGGCATAGCGGGCTTCGCGGTCCCGACGGCCCGCGAGCTGTTTCCGACGCTCCGGCGCGCGCTCGACCTCGGCGAACCCGCGCTCGTTGCGGTCCCGTGGGACCACCGCGCGAACGAGCGCATCGCGGACAAGATCGCTTAGAGCGGGGGCCCTACCCCGTCGGGGGCCCCTACCCCCGGAACCAGCACCCTTCCCGGCCGCGCGCCGGTGTGCTCTCCGCGATGCAGCACCTGCTGTCCGTTCACGAACACGTCGATCACGCCGGTGGCGTAGCGATGCGGGTCGGCGTACGTGGCGTGGTCGGCGATCTTCTCCGGGTCGAACGCGACGATGTCGGCGTGATATCCGCGCGCGATACGCCCGCGCCGGTCGAGACGGAGATTCTTCGCGGGGAAGCTCGTGAGGCGCCGGATCGCCTCCTCGAGCGGCACGAGGCCTTCATCGCGAACGTAGTGCCCGAGCAGTCGCGCGAACGTGCCGTACGCGCGCGGGTGTGGGTTCGATTTGAGGAACACGCCCTCAGCTGCGGGCGCGGCCTCGTCCGAGCCGAAGCTCATCCACTCGATCGCGACCTCGCGGCGCAGGTTGTCCTCCGACGCGATGAAGTAGCACGCGCCGACCCGACTCTCGTCCTCGACCACGAGGTCCATCGCGGTCTCCTCCGGCGATTTGCCGCGGATGCGCGCGACGTCCGTGAGCGTCTTGCCGGTGAGCGGCTTCAGCGCATCGTTCTTGAAGGACACGAGGAGCACGCCATCCGGCCCGCCGGCCGCGACGTAGAGGTTCTCCCACTCCTTTCCCGGGGCGCGCATCTCGCGAGCGAGGCGCTCGCGCACCGACGGGTCGCGCAGGCGCTCGAGCCACGCGCGGAAGCCGCCCTCCTGCACCCACGGCGGCATCGACGCGTTGAGGCCGGTCGCGCCCGCGGCGTACGGATACATGTCCGCGGCGATGTCGAGACCGCTGGCGCGCGCCTTCTCGACGCGCTCGATCACGGCCGGGAGCTTCGACCAGTTCGCCTTACCCGCCTGCTTCAGGTGGTAGATCTCGCCGCGCACGCCGGCTCGACGCGCGATCTCGATGAGCTCGTCCACCGCTTCGAGCAGCCGGTCCCCTTCGTTGCGGAGATGGGAGATGTACGTGCCGCCCGCGGCCTCGGCCAGCACGGCAAGCTCGTCGGTCGACGCGAACGTGCCGGGTGTGTAGATGAGCGCCGAGCCAAGACCGAGCGCGCCTTCCGCCGCAGCCTCGCGCGCGAGCGCGCGCATGCGCTCGAGCTGATCCGGCGTCGGTGGCCGGTCGTCGTGGCCGACCTCGTGGACGCGCAGGGTCGTCGCGCCGACGAACGAGGCGACGTTCACCGAAACCCCGAGCCTCACCAGGTGATCGAGCCCCTGCCGAAGGGTGGTCCACGGGATCTCGTACTTGATGTCCGCCTGCCGTTCGATCTGGTCGCGGCGCATCGCATCGGTGAGCGGGCCCATCGAGTTTCCTTCGCCGAAGACCTCGAGCGTCACGCCCTGTCGCACGTCGCTCTGCGCGCGGCCGTCCGCGATCAGCGATGGGATCGCCCACGAGAGCACGTTGATGAAGCCGGGCGCGACCGCGAGGCCGGAGACGTCAATCTCGCGCTGCCCGCGATCGCCGATCGCGGGCATGACCGCGGTGATCAAATCGGCATCGATCGCGACGTCCGCGGCGTACGGTGGGCCGCCCTCGCCGTCATATACGGTCCCCCCGCGGATGACGACGTCGTGCATCGGGCGGCCATACTACGGGGGTGATGATGCGAACGGTCGCGCGGGTCGAGGAACGGCCCTGGCTTTTCCTCGCCCTGGTGTTCTTCGTGACCTGCTTCTTCGGTTTTCTGGTTCAGGCCGCGGGAAGCGCTTGGTACCTCTGGCACGGTGACCCGACCGCGTCGACCTATCGCACGACGCTCTCGTACACCTCGGCGCTCATCGGCGACGCGATCCTCATCCCGCTCGTCAACGTTTTCATCGTCGGCCAGCTGCTCGCCTGGCGGCGTCAGCCACGGATCGCGGAGGTCGCGGGTCCGCTACTCGTCAGCGCGCTCATCACGATCTTTCTCCACCTGTACCAGGCGGCGAACGCGCTCCTCAACTGGACGATGATGCAGCCGTACCGCTGGACCGGGATCGGCTACGAGCACGCTCTCTTCATGTGGGCCGAGATCAGCCTCGTGCTCTTCTTCTGGGCTCAGGTCGCGATCGTCGCAAAGGAGAACCCGCGCGCGATCCTCTCGCATCGCATCCTGCTCGTCGCGCTGTGCGGGCTCGCGTTCCTCCGCCTCGTCTTCGCCGACTACGGCTACTTCGTCTAGGGACCGTACAGCTTCCCGGGGTTCAGCAACCCCTTCGGGTCCATCACGTTCTTGATCCGCTTCATCACGTCGAGCGCGTCGCCATGCTCCGAGCGCATGTAGCGCGCGCGCACCGCGCCGGTCCCATGCTCTCCGGTCACCGTGCCGCCCACCTCGATCGCGAGCTTGTGCAGCCGATCGGCGAGCTCGTCCGCGCGGCGGACCTCATCGGGGTCGTCGGGGTTCACGAGGATCGCCGAGTGCACGTTGCCGTCGCCGAAGTGCCCGTAGAAGACGACCGCGATCCCGAGCTCCGCGCCCATCTCACGTGCGCGCCGCACCGTCTGCGGGATCTCCGAGAGCGGCACCGCGAGATCCTCGCCCGCGAAGATGCGGTGTTTTCCGGGGTGCGCGAGCGCGGTGGCCGCGGCGAGCCCGCTACGCCCGGCCCAGAGGCGCGTGATCTCCTTCTCGTCCTCCGCGAAGCGCGTGACCGTGGCCCGCTTGCGAACGATGCCGTCGGTGTAGCGGACGTTCGCGGCGACCTGCTCTGGGGTGCCCTCCACCTCGATGAAGAGGACGGCCTCGCCCGCGGGTAGCTCCAGCTCGGGCCGCCACAGCTGAAGCGCGTCGACCGCGCTCTTGTCCAGGAGCTCCGCGGTCGATGGGAGGATCCCCGCCTCGAAGAGATCGTCGAGCGACGCGACCGTGTCCTCGAGAGCCTTGTACCCCGCGAGGATCACCGCGCGCGCCGGCGGTCGCGGCTGCACGCGGAGGCGGAGTCGCGTGAAGATGCCGAGCGTCCCCTCCGAGCCGACGAAGAGCTTCGTGAGGTCGATCCCGCTCGAAGACTTCAGCGCCTTCGAGTGAACGCCCCCCGTCGTGATGACCGAACCGTCCGCAAGTACGACCTCCGCACCGAGCACGTACGCCGACGTCGTGCCCCACCGCACGGCGTGCGGCCCGCTCGCGTTGTTCGCGGCCATCCCGCCGATCGTGCACGCGCGTCCGCTGCCGGGATCCGGCGGAAAGAACAGGCCGTGATCCGCGAGCGCGTTCTGGAAGTCGATGTACACGAGACCTGGCTCGACCACCGCCTGGAGGTTCCGGCGGTCGATCTCGACGATCTTCCTCATTCGCGCGAAGGAGATGACGATGCCGCCCTCCGGCGCGATCGCCCCGCCGGTCTGCCCGGTGCCCGCGCCGCGCGGCACGATCGGCGTCTCGGTGTCGTTCGCGACGCGAACGGCCGCGACGACTTCCGCGGTGGACTCGGGAACGACGACGGCGCTCGGCGTTCGCTGCTGACGCAGGGACCAGAACGACGCGTCGTACGAATAGGGGAGCAGTGTCGACGGATCGTCGATGACCCGCGCAGCTGGAATGACCTCGCGCAGTCGTGCCGCAACACTCGCGGTGCCGATCGCCATCGTCCGTATGCTAGTTACATCGCTCTGTCTTCCACCCACGTCAGCTCCGAGGATCTCGCCACGTGCATCTCGTGCGGGCTCTGTCTCAACGATTGCCCGACGTATCGAGTGCTCGACGACGAGGCTGATTCGCCGCGCGGCCGCATTCAGCTGATCCGCACGCTCATCGCGAGCCCCGCCGCCCCGAGCGACACGACCGTCGAGCACCTCGAAGCCTGCCTCGTCTGCCGCGCGTGCGAGACCGCGTGTCCGTCAGGTGTGCCGTTCGGCCGGATCATGGAAGGGGCGCGTGAGGTCCTGCGCGAGCGCGAAACCGGTGGTGGCGTCGCTCGTGCGGCGCTCGACACGGTGTCGCGTCCGCGACGCCTCGCGATCGCGGCGCGTCTCGCCGACATCGGCGCGCGCCTCGGTCTCGCGCGACTGGCCGCGAAGCTCCCTGGGCGTCTGGGATGGGCGGCGTCTCTGGCGGCACCCGCGGAAGGGGCTCCGTTCCGTGGCGTCGATCGCGAAGGTGCGGATGTCAGCGTCTTCGCCGGCTGCATCATGCGCGAGTCGTTCGGCGACACCGAGCGGGCGACCGTGCGCCTCCTCGAACGCGACGGGCACGTCGTGAGCGTCCCCGAGGAGCAGGTCTGCTGCGGCGCCCTCCACGCGCACGCCGGCGACGGCGAGCGCGCGCGAGAGCTCGCCCGCCTCAATGTCGACGCCTTTTCCGGCAGCGCCGACGCGAAGGTGGTCGTGAACGCCGCGGGCTGTGGCGCGCACTTAAAGGACTACGGCCACGTCCTCGCCGCCGATCCGTTGTGGGCCGACCGCGCCAAGACGTTCGCCGCGCGGGTCCGTGATGTCAGCGAGGTCGTGAAGCCGGTCCCATCGCGTACCCGGCGCACGATTCGGGTCGTGTATCAGGACGCATGTCACCTAGCCCACGGGCAGCGCGTTCGGGCGCAGCCTCGCGCGCTTCTGCGGGCGATCGAGGGCGTGATCCTTGTCGACATCGCCGACCCGGAGCGGTGCTGCGGAAGCGCAGGCATCTACAACCTGACCCACCCGGAGATCTCGCGCGAGCTGCAGCAGGACAAAGTGCGCAAGATCCTGGACGCGTCCCCGGACGTGATCGTGAGCGCGAATCCGGGGTGCATGCTCCAGATCGCCGCGGGGCTGCGGTCCGCGGGTTCGAGCGCGCGGGTGATGCATCTGGCGCGTTTTCTCGATGATCCAGACCTCGCCGTGGCGGGCGACCCCTAGCACGCGCGTCAAGCGGTCGACCCTGGTTTGGTGCGAGCAGACGGCCGCGTTTCATGCGAAAATATGTGCAGAGATGAGTGTTTCAAGATCGACCTATCGACACCGGCTTAGTGGCGAGGACGTTCGAAAAACCCGCATCCTGATCACCAAGGACGCTTGGAAGCTCTTCCCAGGCCCCGGCGAGCGCGTGGCTCTTCGCATCGGCGCGCGCCGCTTCGACGCGGAGATCAAGAGCGAGCGCTGCGAATGTGTGCCGCCCGAGCACGAGCACTACCACCTGATCTGCCAAGCGCTTAAGGGACAGACAGGCTTCAAGAACGGTGCTCTCGTCGTGATCGCGAAAGATTCCGACGGCGGCTACCGCTTCGTAGAGGAGCGCGGCTAAACTCCCGGGCGTGGCGGCGTCGTCCACTTACATCCTCATCCACGTTTTCGGGACGGTCCGCGATGAGCTCGATCGTGCCGATCGCGGAAAGCGCACGTATTCCGGATGGCTCCGTGAGTACGTCGCGGACACGCCGAAGCGCCTCAGCGAGATCGCCCGTCTCGTCGATCTGCTGACCGAGAACGGATGGAAGGTCGTCGGCTCGCCCTATGACTGCGACGTCATGCTCGAGCGCGACGTGAGCAGGGATCAAGCCGAGCAGGACATCCGACGCGCCGAATTCTGGGATCGACTCGTCCAGATCGCGTCGGCCGATGACGATGGGCACATTGTCTGGCGCGATCACCCCGAGGGCACGCCTTCTCGTCCACGGCGCCGCCGACGAGTGCGCCGTCCTCCAACCCGAGAGCAGGGCAGCTAGCGCGCGGAGCCGACCGAGCGGGTCCTGTCC
>DATCPK010000031.1:0-37491 GCA_036570125.1 Candidatus Limnocylindria bacterium | reverse complement strand
GCAATGAGCTTTGCCATCCGCGCCGATCACCTCTCGAAGAACTACAAGCTCCGCCGCGAGCGCACGCGCACGCTCAAGGAGACGATCCTCCGCCAGTACGCGCCCGCCGAGCAGGTGCAGGCACTGCGTGACGTGAGCTTTTCGGTCGAGACGGGCGAGTCGTTCGGCGTCGTCGGGGCGAACGGCTCCGGGAAATCCACACTTCTCAAGCTGCTGGCAGGGACCGCGAAACCAACGACGGGGACCCTCGACGTGAACGGACGTGTCACCGCGCTCCTCGAGATCGGCGCGGGGTTCCACCCCGATTTCAGCGGTCGCGAGAACGCGTACCTGAACGGCTCCCTGCTCGGTCTATCGCGCAAGGAGATGGACCGCACCATGCCCGCGATCGAGGAGTTCGCCGACATCGGCCGCTTCTTCGATGCGGCCGTGAAGACGTACTCGAGCGGGATGTACATGCGTCTCGGATTCGCGGTCGCCGTGCATCTCGAGCCGGACATCCTTCTGGTGGACGAGGTGCTCGCCGTCGGCGACGAGTATTTCCAGCACAAGTGTTTTGCGAAGATCAGCGAGTTCCGCGCGGCGAAGAAGACGATCGTCCTCGTGTCGCACGACCTCGGCGCAGTCGCGCGGCTCTGCGAGCGGGCGATATGGCTGAACGAGGGAGTCGTCGGCGCGGAGGGCACCCCGCACGACGTCATCGACGCCTATCACCAAAAGGTGGGCGAAAAGGAGCAGCGCGAGCGGGCCGCACGCGGTGAGATCGGCGCGCGCTGGGGATCGAAGGAGATCGAGATAACGAGCGCGCGTGTCATCGGTCCCGACGGCGCGGAGCGGGTCGTGCTCGAATCGGGGGAGCCTGCGGCGATCGAGATCGGCTACCGCAACCCGAAGGGCGTGAGCGACGCGGTCTTCGGCGTGTACCTCTATCGCGACGACGGGATCGGCGTCTTCGGGACGAACACGCTGATCGACGGGGTCACGGTGCCGGTGAAGCCGGAGGGCGTCGTGCGCTTCGCGATGCAGGGCGTCGAGCTGCTGCCTGGCGGATTCGACGTCGACATCGGTATCACCGATCCGCAAGACCGGGCCTACGACTATCACCAGAAAGGCGTTCAGTTCCGTGTGATCGGCACGTCGCGCGAGGTCGGCGTGGCACGCCTCGCGCATCGCTGGGAGTTCCGTTGAAGAGGCTGCTTCCGCTGCTCGCGGCGCTGACGCTTGCCGCGAGCTGCGTCACATCGGGCAACGACGCGCCGTCGACCTCCCAGCCGACCGCGGCGATCCAGGCATATCTCGATGAGCTGAACGACGACAACTTCTCGGGTGTGGTGCTCGTCGCGAAGGACTTCGTGCCCTTCGCGACCAAGGCGACTGGATACGCCGACCGAGCGCACGGCGCGCCCAACGCGACGATCACTCCGTTCAACATCGCGTCTGTAACCAAGCTGTTTACCGCCGTTGCGATCGGGCAGCTCGTCGACCAGGGCAAGGTCTCGCTCGACGATCCGCTCAGCAAATACCTCCCGACGTATCCAAAGCCGGCCGCCGATCAGATCACGATCGCGATGCTCGTCGGCCAGACCGCCGGGACCGGGGACTATCTGAGCGATCCGGGCTATCTCCGAGTGCGCGACAGCTTCGAGTCGCTCTCCGACCTCATCGGCGCGGTAAACACGGACGTTCCCGCCGGGACGGTGCCCGGAACGGCCTTCGCGTTCAGCAGCACCGGGTACCTGTTGCTTGGCTCGGTGATCGAGAAGGCGTCGGGCCAGGACTTCTACGACTACATGGACAACGAAGTGTTCGCGCCAGCCGGCGTTGCCGCGGGCTTCCTGCACAACTCCGAGGAGGAACGCAGCGATCGCGGCTTCGCGCTCGGGTACAAGCCCGACGACAGCCAGAACTGGAGCGGGCTCCCCGTCAGGGGCACCCCCGCGACGGGCGCATACGCGACCGCGCCCGACCTGCTCTCGTTCCACAAAGCGCTTTCGACCGGCGCGCTCGTCAAGCCGGAGACGTTGAAGCGTCTCGTGCTGGTACCGCAGACGCCCGGGCTCACCTCGGGGACCTTTTCGGGCGATGACGTCGGCGCGAGCGCGGTCTTCGCGATGACGCCGAACGGGTACACGGTGATCGTCCTTGCGAATGTCAGCGGGGCCGCCGGGCCGGTCGCCGACAGGATCCTCAAGCTACTTGCGTCGGGGAGCTAGGGACTCACCTCGATGGTCGCGCTGAATACGGCCAGGAGCATCGGGCAGGCGGACCCGCTCGGGCAGTTCATCCCGCCGCTCGCGTTGATCGTCGATCGGCCCGCCGACTGCGCGACCCAGATCGCCTGCGTGCCGCGGACGAGCATGTAGTTCTGGATCGGGTGCACGAGCACGACACCGTCCGGCGGCTCGAGCTGCCAGTTGATGTCCTCGCCGAGCGCGATCTGGATGTGGTCGCCGACGTGGGCCGTGACGGTCCGCTGGTTGTCGGCCTTCGTGACCATGACGGTGCCCGATGGCGGCGTCGGAGATGGCGGCCCGCCTGACCCCGCGACGCTGCCGCACGCCGCGACAATGGCCGCGAACGCGACAGCGAGCAGACGAGCCTTCATGTGGCTAGAACGACGGCGGCGTCGGCAAGTTCCCGTGGCCGGTCCAGCGACACGTTGTGACCAGCGTCGAGCTCCAAGAGGCGTCCATCCGGTAGCGCCCGGACCATCTCGTGCGCGACCTCCTCTGACAGAACGTTCGAGCGCGTTCCGCGCACGACCAGCGTCGGGCAGGCGATACGCGCAAGCGCGTCCCACCGATCTTCGGTCGGCATTCGACCGCTCATGATCCGCTCGAGCGCGGCGGGGTCGGAGCGCCACGCGAGCTCGCCGTTCTCTTCGCGCAAAGCGAACGCGAGGCGATTCTCATAGACCGCCGGCGCGTATCCCGGCGAGCTGCGCTCGAGGTACGCGCGCGCCTCGGCTATGTCTCGGAACCGCGCGGGCCGACCGGTCAAGAGTCTTTGAGCGCGCTCGGCGCCGGCGGGGAGCGGGTGGGGGCTCGCGTCGACGATGACCAGAGCGCGCACGCGGTCGGGATGACGCGCCGCGAGATTGATCGAGTGCAGCCCGCCCATGGAGTGACCCACCGCGACCGCGCGCGGGGCTCCCACAGCGTCCAGGACCGCGATCGCGTCGGCGGTGAAGTCCGCGGCGGCGTACCCATCGGGGGGCCGACCGCTCTCGCCGTGGCCGCGCGCGTCGGGAGCGACGAGCGTGAGGCGACCGGCGACCGCGTCGGCGAAGAGATCCCAGTAGCGCCCGTAGTTACCGATGCCGTGGAGGAGCAGCGTCGGCGGCCCGGTGCCGGGCCACGTCCAGTAGACGAGCTCGGTGCCGTCGCGAGTGACCGTGTGTCGCGTGGGCATTACCGAAATACTCTTCCAATGGTGATCGCCGACCTCCGCACCCTCGTCGACCGGCGCCAGCTTCTCGTCGACTTCGCCTGGCGCGAGCTCCGCGCGCGCTACAAGGGCTCGGCGCTCGGCTTCGCGTGGAACTTCGTCAACCCGCTGCTGCAGCTCGTCGTGTTCTGGATCCTCTTCGGCGTCGTTCTGCGGACGCGGCCGATCACGGCGTCGGGCGAGCAGCCGTACGCGATCTTCCTGTTCGTCGGTCTCCTCCCGTGGACGTTCTTCGCGACGTCGCTCCAGTCCGGAGCCTCGGCGGTCCTCGCCAACGCGCCGTTGGTCAAGAAGGTGCGCATGCCGCTGCAGCTCCTGCCGGCAGCGAGCGTGCTGTCGGCTCTCGCGAACTTCCTCCTCAGCTTCCTCGTGCTGCTCGCGATCCTCGCGATCTTCGGCCCGCGGCATCCTGAGGGCCTGCTCTGGGTGCCGCTTCTCGTCGCGATCCAGATCGTCATGAATCTTGGCTTCGCGTATCTCCTGAGCGCGCTCGCGGTCTTCTACCGCGACGTGCAGCACATCCTCGGGATCCTGCTGCTCGCGTGGTACTTCCTCACGCCGGTGCTCTTCCCGGTCGCCGTGCTGAGCGACCGGCCCGAGCAGCTGCGCCTCCTCTACCTGAACCCGATGACGTCGATCGTCGTCGCGTACCAGCGCGCGCTCCTCGACGGCCTCCCTCCGCAGTGGGATGCGCTCGCGTACTCGTCGGGCGTCGGCATCGCTCTCTTCATCGTCGGCTTCTGGTATTTCGAGCGCGCGAAGGACGACTTCGAGAGCGCCCTGTAGTGGCCCAGGCCCGCGCGGCGCGACGCGCGAACAAAGCGCAGACCAAAGCCCAGAAGGCGCGACGCGATCGCCCGGTCGTACGCGGCGTGTTCTGGCGCGAGCTCGCGCTCGTCCTCGTCTGCGCGGAGATCGCGATCTTCATCCTCGCGTTCGACCCATCCGTCCTCAACGTCTTCGACCTGACGAAGGCGAGCTTCACGCACGCGCTCGCGTGGGGACTCCTCGGAACGCTCATCGTCATCGCGCTCGGCGACGGCTTGCGCATCCCTCTCTCGCCCGTCTTCCTCGCGTTCTACGCGGTGGTCGCGGTCGAGGTGCTCACGACGTTCACCGCGGAGAATCAGTACGTCGCCCTCTACGGCGAGGTCGGCCGCTACCTCGGCCTCACGACGCACGCCGTCCTCGCGCTGCTCGCGGTGGCCATCGCGATCTCCATCGACTACCCGCGCCGGACATCCTGGCTCGCGTGGATGATCGGCGCGGCAGCGACGGTCGCCGGCCTGTACGCGGTCCAGCAGGCGCTCGGCCTCGACCCGGTGCAGTGGGTCGACTTCGATCCGCGGATCCGCCCGTTCTCTACGTTCGGTAACGCGGACTTCTATGGACAGTTCCTCGCAGTCGTTGCGGTCGCGTGCGCCGCCGTCCTCGTCTTCGTGAGACAACGCCTGTGGCTCTTGGGAGTGGTCGCACTTCTCGGGGTCTTCAACGTCGCGCTGATGCTCGTCGTGCAGACGCGCGGGTCGTTCCTCGGGATCGTCGCGGGCGCGGTCGTCATCGCGCCGCTCTGGCTGCGTCGGGCTGGCCTCTCGCGGCGCGTGCTCGCGCGATTCGCGTTGGCGACCGCGCTCGGCGCCGTCGCGTTCGTCGTCATGCTCGTCGCGACGCCCCTCGGCAGCCGCCTGCTCGACATCGGACGCGGGATCGGCCTACGCGACCGCGTCCTTCTTTATCAGTCGGCGTTCCAGATGTTCCTCGACCACCCGTTCCTCGGGGTCGGGTTCGAGAACTTCGCGGTCGCGTATCCGCGATACCAGCAGGCCGAGTGGTTCTCCCTTGCCGGGATGAACACGACGAACACGTCGGCGCACGATTGGATCCTTCACGTCGCGGCGACGACCGGGATCGTCGGACTCCTCGCGAACTTCGCGCTCATCGCCGCTTTCACGATCCACGCGTGGCGGCGCGCGCGCGATCCCGATGCGGCCGGCGTCATCATCGCCCTGGCGGCGATCGCGGCGTACTACGGAGCCGGTCTCGTCCTTCCGGGCGCGCAGAGCATCCAGTGGATCCCGTGGGTCTGCGTCGGCGTCGCGCTCGCGAGCGAGCTTCGTTCAGCGCGCGTCGTCCCGGCGCTCCCGCCCATTCGCCTCCCGGGGCTCGTTCGGCTTCTCATCGTTGCCGGTATGGCGAGCGTCGCGTTCGGCCAGCTCGGCAGCATCGACGCGAACCGCGCGGCGAAGGCCGCTGAGAGCGCGCTCAGCGCGGCGAGCGCGTCACGCGCGGTCGACCTTGCGCGAACGGCGACCACGGTCGACCCGGGTCGCGCCGTGTACTGGAACGACCTCGGCCGCTCGCTTGAGCTCGTTCCCGATCTCGCTGCGGCACGCGGCGCGTACCGCCAGGCGACGTCGCGGTCCCCGTACACGCCGGCCTTCTGGTGGAACCTCGGCCGTATGGAGCAGGAGTTCGCGAAGCAGAACGAGCCCGGCGCGCGCGACGCGGCGTACGAGGCGATGCGCCGCGCGATCGCGACGGATCCGCAGAACCCCGACAGCTTCGATCGCTTCGGTCGCATCCAATTCGCGCTCGCCGACTACAAAGGTGCGATCGAGAGCGAGCAGCAGGCGATCGCGCTCTTCCCGACCCTGCCGGGGTACTACTCGGTCGCGTCGGAGGCCGCGCGCCAGCTGCGCGACACGGACGCGGCGGTCGACTTCCTTCGCCGAGGCATCGTCGCGACCGACTCCAACGATCTCCGCGTGACGCTCGCGCGTCGGCTGATCGAGGCGACCCGCCTGCCCGAAGCACGTCAGGTGCTCCGCGATGCTCTCGCGAAGGAGCCGACGAACGCCGCCGCGCTAGACCTTCAAAAGCAGATCGGGGCCCAGTAAAAGACTTTTTCCTGAGCGGTTTGCGCTCACGAGTGTGCGAAGTGCCGCACACCTGCTTTACGGAGTGCGACGTTCAGTTAACTGATACACCGCTGCCCCACTTAACCCGCGGCCACGTCAGAGATTAACGACGGGCAACCAAGCGGAGGGACGTGGATGAACGGGGCGGAGCTTGTCCGGCTAGTCACGAACGCTCTCTTTTTAGTGGTCTTCGTAGGCGCTCTGCGGACAGCGCTTCGCGAGCGTTCCCGCACGAGCATCGACGCCACGATCCTCTTCGGCGCGCTCGCCTTTGTCATCGCGCAGAGCCAGATCGCGGCGCTGCTTGGAACGCAGCTTCCCGCGGCCCTTGGACTCATCTCTCTCGGCCTTCTCCTTGCGCTCCCGTATCTCCAGCTTCGTCTCGTCGACGACTTCGCCGGCGTCCGCCCGATCCTGCTCCGGATCTGTCTCGCCGGACTCGTAGCCCTCGTAGCGGCGGTCGCGATCGGTCTTCTCCAGCTGGTGGTGATCCCTGCGGCCGTACCGGTCATCGCCGTGATGGCCCTCCTCTACTTCGTGGGCTTCTGCGCATACGCCGGAGTCGTTCTCATTCGTGAGGCGCGTGAGGCGAAGGGCGTCGCTCGCAACCGAATGGTCGCGGCAGCCTTCGGCGCGCTCGCACTGACCCTCACGATCGTTGCCGCGCTCGCCATGACCGTCTTCGGGCAGGCGGTCAGCAGCGTCGCTTCCGTGGTGCTGAGCTTCTGCTCCGCGCTGGGTTATGTCGTCGCGTTCGCCCCGCCGATCCTCCTGAAGCGCGCGTGGCGCGAGCCCGCCCTCCGCTCATTCCTCACGCGCGCCGCCGCGATCTCGCCTCACGATCCCCCGCAGACGATCCTTCGCGGGCTCGAGGTCGCGATCGCGCGCGCCGCTCCGGGCCAGTCCGCTCGCATCGGCCTGGTCGATGACCAAAGCAAGGCGCTCGTGATCGGCGATGACGACGAGCTTCTCGTGTCGGCCGAGGTGATGGCCGCAGTCCTGGACAGTCAAACACCGCGATTCGTGCGCACCGCCGCGGGGGCGACGCTCGCGGCTCCGATCACCGGGCGCGGCCGCCGCATCGGCGTGCTTGCCGTCATCGGCCGGCGCGCGCCGCTCTTCGCGTCCGACGACCTCGACCTGGTGCAGCTCCTTGCCGAGCAGGCCGCCATCGTTCTCGACGGCGCGCGGCTCTACGGCGATCTCGCCTCGGCAAACCGCGACCTGAGCCAGGCGACAAGAGTGAAGTCCGAGTTCCTCGCGAACATGAGCCACGAGCTTCGAACGCCGCTCAACGCGATCCTCGGATTCTCCGGTCTTCTTTCGGAGCAGCTGAGCGGATCGATGAACGAAAAGCAGAAGCGTTTCCTGCGAAACATCCACGAAGCCGGCGACCATTTGCTCGAGCTGATCAACGACGTTCTCGATCTCTCACGCGTCGAAGCGGGGAAACTCGAGCTCCGGCCCGAAGTGCTCACACTCGACGTGCTCCTCGAGCCCGTCAATGCCGCGGGCCGCACGGCAGCGCAGGCGAAGGGCGTGCTCTACACAGTCGAGGCGCCTGAGGGCCCGCCGATCTTTCTCGACCCGACCCGGGTGCGACAGGTCCTCTTCAACCTCGTCTCGAACGCCGTTAAGTTCACGCCCGCTGGTGGTCACGTCACTCTGCGTACGGCCACCGAGGGCCGCGAAATCTACTTCGAAGTTGCCGACACCGGCATCGGAATCCCCGAGGCAGCGCGAGACCGGATGTTCGGCGTGTTCGAGCGTTTCCACGAGGGTCGTACCGAGGCGGCGGGCACCGGACTTGGCCTCGCCCTGACGAAGCGTCTCGTCGAGCAGATGAACGGCTCGATCGATTTCGAAAGCGAAGAGGACAAAGGATCGACCTTCCGCGTGCATCTCCCCGACGTCGTGACCGAGCAGGTCGCGGGCGACCGCATCCTCGTTGTCGACGACGAGCGACACGACGCCGACCTCATCGTCGCGGTCGCGTCATCCGTCGACTTGCGCGCCGAGATCGTGCGCGGGCTCGCCGGCACCGAGGACGCGCTCCGGCGTGGACGCCCGCTCGGTGTGGTGCTCGATCTGCGCCTCCCGGATGGCCGCGGAGAGCAATTCCTCGGACGGCTCAAGACGGATCCGGCATTCGCCGATGTCCCGGTGATCGTGGTCACCGTCGAGGCGGAGCCGGCGACGGCACTCGCGCTCGGCGCCGACGACTACCTCACCAAGCCGATCGATCGCTCGCGCCTCGAGAGCTGGCTGCGCCGAGTGGCGCAACGAACGGCCGACCCATCTCCGCAGAAGCCGAGGAGGGAACTTGCGCATTCTCCTCGTTGAGGACGACCCGATGAACGTCGAGCTCTTCGTGTCGACGCTCGAGACCGACAGCCATGAGGTGGTTGTGGAGAGGGACGGCGTCGCGGGAGAGCGGCGCGCCTCCGAGCGGTTCGACCTGATCCTCCTCGATATCCAGCTGCCGAAGCGGAACGGACTCGAGGTCTGCCGAAACCTTCGCGCGCGCGGGCTGCGCGGTCCCATCGTCGCGCTCAGCGCGTCCGTCCTGCCGGAGGAGGTCGCGCGCACCACGTCGGCGGGTTTCGACCTCTTTCTTTCGAAGCCGATCTCGCCGCGCGACCTTCGCGCTGCCGTCCGGCGCCTGACCGCGCCACGGTCGGCGGCGTGATGATCAATCAGATCGCGCCGGTCGCGCGCTCGAAGGTGCTCGTCGTCGACGATGTCCCCGCGAACCGCGAGCTCCTCCAGGGATACCTCGACGATCTCGGCTACGAGGTACGCGAGGCGCGTGACGGGATCGAGGCGCTCGATGCGGTCGAAGCCGAGGAGCCGGACCTGATCCTGCTCGACATCGATATGCCTCGGCTCGACGGGATCGCAGTGTGCGAGCGGCTGAAAGCGCACCCAACACGGCGCCTGATCCCGATCGTGATCCTCACCGCATCGAACGACAGAAACACGAAGCTGCGCGGCGTCGCGGCGGGCGCCGACGACTATCTGAGCAAGCCGTTCGACTCGAAGGAGCTGCTCATCCGCACGAAGGTGCTGCTCCGGCAGCGCACGCTGAACCAGAGGCTCGATGCGACGGAGGGCGTGCTCTTCGCGCTCGCGCGGGCGGTCGAGGCGCGCGATCGGCACACGATCCACCACGCGGAACGCGTCGGCCGATATGCCGAAGCGATGGGTGCGGCGCACGGCCTCACGAGCGAGGACGGGGAACTGCTCTATCAGGGCGGCGTGCTCCATGACCTCGGCAAGATCGCGATCCCGGACGCCATCCTCCTGAAGCCCGGCCCGTTGACGCCGGGCGAGTTCGCGACGATGCGCCAACATTCGGTCGAGGGCGAGCGCATCTGCCTCTCGCTTCGAAGCATCTCCCACTACCTTCCGATCATCCGGCACCATCACGAGCGCGTCGACGGAACCGGTTACCCCGACCATCTCGCGGGCTCGGACATCCCGATCGGCGCGCGCATCACCGCGATCGCCGACGGCTGGGACGCGATGGTGAGCGATCGTCCGTATCGCGCCGGGCTGGACGAGGACGAGGCCCTCCACCGATTGCGCCAAGGCGCGGGTACGCAGTGGGACGCGGGCCTCGTGCGGGTCTTCCTCGATCTCCTCGATGGCGGTCTGACCCGACGCGTGACCGACTCACAGCTCGCAGCGATCGCATGAAGCGCGCGAGCGCGCGCGCGGTTGTCGAGCAGCTCGCTCGCTCGGATATGCGCGGCGGTGCGCGACCACGCAAGCCGAGTAGCGTCCTGATCCGCGAGGGCGACGTGGCAGCGGCCCTGGCACGGAACGAGCTCGTCCTTCACTACCAGCCGATCGTCGACCTGCGGAGCGGCGAATGCCGCCGGGTCGAGGCGCTCCTTCGCTGGCGACATCCGCGCCTCGGACTGCTCGAGCCCGGCGACTTCCTGCCTATCGCGTCGGCGTTCATCGGGCAGATTGGCGTGTGGGTCGTCCGGACCGCAGCCGCTCAGTGGACCGAATGGCGCGCGCAGGGTCCCGGCCTCGGTATCGGCATCAACATCTCCGGTCCCGAGCTCGCGCAGGTCGACGCGTTCCTCGAAGCCCTCGCTCCGTTCGGCTCCGGAACGGTCACGTTCGAGGTAAGCCCTCATACGTTGGCGAGTGCCGGCGCGCGCGATGCGGTCACGCGTCTTGCCGCCGCCGGCGCGCGGATCGCACTCGACGGCGTTGGCGTGGCGGACGCGCCCGGCAGGGCGCTCGCGGCTCAGCTCGACGAGCTGAAGATCTCGCGCGCGTTGGTGCTGCGCGCGACCCAAGACTCGCGCGCGCTCGCCGATCTGCGCTCGCTCGTCGAGCTGGCTCGCGACTATCGGCTCACGTCTGTCGCCGTCGGGATAGAGGACCGCGCCACCCGCGATCTGGCGCTCTCGCTCGGCTGTGAGCTCGCGCAGGGCTACTTCGTCAGCCGACCGCTCGTTCCGGACCGTCTCGGCCCGTGGCGGCGCTGGGCCGCCGGTGTCGCGCTCACCGGCTCTCTGACGCTCACGACCTTCGCGGGCATCGGCAAGGCGGCTGCGGGCGGCGGAGGTCAGCAGACGCCGGCCCAGGTCAAGGGCGTTCTCGCGACGGCGTGCTCGGTGGACCTTCCGAACGTCACGGCGCGAACGGGGATAGACCTCGTGTGCCAGCAGACCGGCCGTGCCGACCTCTACGTCGAGGCATCCGTCACGCCGGCCGTGCGCGACGCGCTCGCGGGCGCGGTCGAGCGGGACATGGCGACGCTCGAGCAGGACTTCGGTCATTCGTTCGCGAGCCGTCCCGCCGTCTACGCGTTCGCGACGCGCAACAGCTTTGCGTTCGGCCTGCAGGAGATCTTCGGCGTGCGTGGACCGGACGCCGGGCTTCTCGCCGCGGCGAACGGGGGGATCACGCTGCCGCGTCAGGGGGCGATCGTCATCAATCTCCAGAACGTCCCGAACGACAAGGACTACGCGATCGTCCGGCACGAGCTCACGCATGCGCTCGTTCACGAGATCGTCGGAGTGAACGCGACGCTCCCGGCCTGGTTCGATGAGGGACTCGCAACGTTGATAGAGCGCGACGGTGGCGCGACGGTCGGTGCTCGCGGCAGCGCGGTCGCCCTCGGCATCCTGACCGCGGGGAAGACGACGCTCGCCGACCTCGATCAGCAGACCGAGTGGGCCCAGCGAAACGCCGAGCTTGACGGACAGGCCTACTCGGTCGCGGCCGAGGCCGTGCGCCATCTCGAGCTGCGTGTGACGCACGACGGCCTCATCCGAATGCTCGACGCGATCGGCGGCGGCTCGACGTTCGCGGCCGCGTACCTCGCCGAAGCGGGCGAGACGATCGCGGACTTCACACACGCGTTCCCGTCACGGCTTGCGGCGGAGTCGGAGGCGCGGATCGTCCAGACGGCGCGCCCCGACGGCGTGCTCTGGACGCTGGCGGGCTTCACGCCGGATAGCGCCGTGACCGTCACGATCGACGGCACCGGTTACCACCTCGAGTACGAAGTCCGCACCGATAAGTACGGGATGCATCAGGGAAGCTTCGGCGGCACCGCACCGAAGGGCGAGTACACGATCCGCGCGAGCCGCTCCGGGACCAGCGCCACGACGACCATCCGTACGTAATCGCCGAGGCGCCTAACGCATCGTCGGTAGGCCCGTTTAGGCGTTGGTGACGGGCATTCGCCTCCTCTGGATCGGTGCGGCCGTCGTAGCGGTCATCGCGATCATCGCCCAGCTCCTCCACTAGTTACTCTTCGGCCCCATGGGGGAGCCAAAACCGATCGACCTCGATGCGCTCATGGCAGAAGTCCGCGAGCGCATCCGCATCAAGCGCGAGAAGGGGATCTACGGGCCCGACGTCGATGCGCTCATGCGCGTTCCGCTTCCCGGCGGACGTCGCGTCTTCTCCGACGATCTGCAGGACCCGCTCGCCTCGCTCGCCGAGGCGCTCGATGAAGAGGTCGAGTACGACCCGCGCAGCCGCAGGCCCATCGTCGGTCCCGTCATCACGTACGGGCGCAAGGTCGTCATCTCGCTCGTCCGCTGGTGGATGGGGGCGATCCTCGAGCGGCAGGAGCGCATCAACCGGCTGCTCGCCGCCGCGTACGACTACGAGGGTCAGATGGCGCCGCGCTTCGGAACGCGGCTCGAACGGCTCGAGCGCGAATGGAAGGAACGGCGCGAGCACGAGGTCGCGGCGAACCTTCACTCGGTCTACTTCCAGGCGCGCTTCGGTGGTGACGAGCCGGTCATTCGCCGGCAGTCCGAAGCATTCGTGGATCTCTACAAGGGGCGCAAGCGGGTGCTCGATCTCGGTTCGGGCCGCGGCATCTTCCTCCAGCTGCTGAAGGATCGCGGCATCGGCGGGTATGGGGTCGACCTGGACCCGCGCATGGTCGCGCAGTCGCGCGAGAAGGGCCTCGAGGCGCACGAGGTCGACGCGCTCACGCATCTGCGGCAGGTCGAGCCGGGCAGCATCGACGGTCTGTACGCGCGGCATCTCGCCGAGCACATCCTTCCGGGCGAGCTGGTCGAGATCCTCCGCTCATGTCGCCGCGCGCTCGCGCCGGGCGCGCCGCTGGTGTTCGTGACGCCGAATCCGAAGACGCTCACGGTCGGCGCGCACACGTTCTGGACCGACCCGCAGCACCTGCGGCCGATCCCTCCGGATCTCTTCAAGTTCTACCTCGAGGTCGAGGGCTTCACCGACGTCGAGCTGCGCACGTTCGAGCCTAGCGAGCGCCGCCTCAACGAGGAGGTGCCCGCCGGCGCGATCCGCGACAACGTGAAGCTCCTGAACGAGACGCTCTTCGGCGATCGCGATTACGCGGTCATCGGATACGCGCCATAGGTGAGAGTCCATCAGTTCCATCCGACGCTCGCCCCCGGCGACGCCATGAGCAACCACGTCTTCGCGTTGCGCAAGCGTTTTCGGCACTGGGGCTACGACTCGTTCGCGTACGCGGTCGAGGCCAAGTCCGGCGTCGCCGACGTCCGTTCGTACCGGCGGCTCTTCCGCGAGGTAAAGCCGGATGACCTCCTCATCGTCCACTTCTCGATGGGCAGCGAGGTCGTCGATCAGCTGGTCAAGATCCCCGCGCGCCGCGTGCTCGTCTATCACAACATCACACCGCCTGAATTTTTCAGCGGCATCAATCCGCACGCTGCGGCGTTCGCGCGCCTCGGGCTGCGGCAGCTCGCGCGGATCGCGCCGGCATTCGAGCTCGCGATCGGCGTCTCCGAGTTCAACCGGCGGGCGCTCGTCGAGGCGGGCTACGAGGAGACCGCGCGCGTGCCGATCCTTCTCGACTGGGAGCACTTCGCGGTGCCGCCGAACGAGGCGGTGCTCGCGCGCTGGAAGGGACTGCGGACGGCGCTCCTGTTCGTTGGACGCATCTCGCCGAACAAACGGCAGGACGATCTGGTGCGGATGCTTGCGTACTACCGCCGCTGCATCGATCCGGAAGCGCAGCTCATCCTGGTGGGCGCGTATCGCGATCAGCCGCAATTCCACGCGCGTGTGGTCGCGCTCATCGACCGGCTCGGGCTCGGCGGCGCGGTCCACTTCGCCGGAAGCGTCGACGACGCCTCGCTGCTCGCGTACTACGGTGCGGCTACCGCCTTCGTCTCGCTGTCGGAGCACGAGGGATTCGGTGTGCCGCTGCTCGAGGCGATGCGTTTTCGCCTTCCGGTCGTCGCCTACGACGCGGCCGCCATCGGCGAGACCGTCGGCGACGCCGGCGTCCTGCTGCGGGAGCGCGATCTCGCGGAAGCGGCCGAGGCCGCGTCGATGGTCGGAGAGAAAACCGAGTTGCGCGAGGCGCTCGTCGCGGCGGGCGAGCGCCGGGTGCAGGACTTCGATCCCGACGCGGTCGCTGAACGCACCCGGCTGGTGCTCGGGCTCTGACGCCGGCTCCGCCAAATGCATTAGAGCAATCGGCCAATAGTCCGGCGCCTCCGTCCGACGTAAGTTGCGTTTAGTCATGGTGGGGGTGGTTGGAATGGTCAGTTGGCGTATGCCGGACGGCACTGAGATCGTTGGTGTGGGCGTGCATGTAGACACCGAGCGCCTCCGGGAGTTCGTGATGCGGTTCATGGGCGCCCAGGGCGCGGGCTGGAACGCCACGCAGTGGAGCGAGACGCTCTTCGGCTCAGCGTTCGAAGAGCGGTTTGGCGTGAAGGTTCAGATCCACCGCGAGTCGGGCCCCGAAGGCCACAGGGTGTTCGCGATCCGCGCGCTCACGAGCTAGCCGCGGCAACTCCTGCCGATAAGGATCGAGGCGATGCCATCATTGATGGCATGAAGCGCAAGCAGGTCCAGCCGACCCGACGCTCCGCGAGCGCCCTCCGCAGGGAAACCGATCGTGAATTTGCCGAGGCACCCCGCTCCTAATCGTCGACAGATCGGGTCTCTTCGCCGTGCGTCGTAAAGTTTCGTAGGTGCCCGAGGCGCTGCGTTTCGCACATCAGTTCAACCCGGTCATCGCATACGGCGACGCCGTGGGGAACGACTGCCTCGAGCTCCAGCGGATCTTCTGGTCCGCGGGGGTCCGAAGCGACCTCTTCGCGGCCGAGGCGAAGCCGGAGATGCGGGCGCTCACCCGATCGTGGGACGACCTCGGTCTCATCACACGGCGCGACGGCCTGCTCCTCGTCCATCACTCCATCGGCACGGACACGGTGCCCAAGGTGCTCGCCTCGCCCGCGCGGAAGGCGATCGTCTATCACAACATCACACCCGGTCACTATTTCGCGGGACTCAACGACTATCTCAAAAGCTTCGCCGAGCTCGGCCGCGAGCAGCTCAAGGAGCTCGCGAAGGCCGCTGAGTTCGGGATCGCCGACAGCGAGTACAACCGCAAAGAGCTCGAGGCCGCCGGGCTCGCGAACACCGCGGTCGTGCCAGCGCTCGTCGACTGGGAGGACTTCGACCGGCCGCCCGATCCCGAGGTCGCGCGCGAGCTCGCCGACGAGCGCACCGCGATCCTCAGCGTTGGCCAGATCCTCCCGCACAAGGCGGTCCACGATGTCGTCGCGGCGTTCGCGAAATACCGCGAGTCGGACCGCACCGCGCGCCTCTACCTTGTCGGCTCCAACGCGATGTCGGGGAACTACCTCGATCGCGTGCGCGGCGACATCCGCAGGCTCGGCCTCGACGGCGCGGTCACCCTCACCGGCAGCGTCACCATCGAGCAGCTCGTCGCGTACTACCGCGGCGCGACCGCGTTCCTGACGCTCTCCGAGCACGAGGGCTTCTGCGTGCCGCTGCTCGAGGCGATGCGGAGCGACCTGCCCGTGGTCGCGAACGCCGCGGCGGCAATACCGGAGACGCTCGGCGATGGCGGCATCCTCCTCGAGAGCAAAGATGCCGAGACGGTCGCGGCCGAGCTCGAACGCGTCGTCCACGATCAGGCGCTGCGCAAGGACCTCATCGAGAAGGGCCGCCGGCGTGTCGACGCGTTCTCACGCTCACATGTCGCCGACCGGCTGAAGCTCGCGCTCGCACAGGGCGGCTGGGACCTGCCGGACGCGAAGTCGAAGAAGGTCGTCGTGATGTCGAGCGACCAACGCTGCGGCATCCATCACTACTCGCTCGCCGTGACCGACGGCCTGCGCGACCGCGGCCACCAGGTCACCTTCGTCGGGGTCAAGCACCTCGACACCGCGGATCTCTACCGCAAGCTGAAGTTCATCTCATCCCAGAGCGATGCGGTGCTCATCGAGCACGAGGCGGGCATCTTCCGCGATGTTCCATTTGTGCGCGCCCTCGTCTCGCTCTGGCGCAAGCGCCTCCCGGTCATCCTCTCGATGCACGAGCTCGAGCCCGAGAAGTTCCACCACTACCGCCGTCTGTCAGCCGCGCTGCATTACAACCCGCGGTACCGCATGCCGCTCGAGATCTTGAGGATGCCGTGGGTCGCCCTGCGCATGGCGAACTGGTTCCTCCGTTATCGCCTCGTGCTGATGTTCATGGGCACGATCCCGCGCAAGCTCGTCGTGCACTCAACGCGCAGCGAACGATGGCTCCAGCTGCTCACGCCCGACCAGGACAAGCGCGAGCGTTTCCCGCTTCTGATCATGCCTCTCGAGAACACGGTGCTGCCGCGGAACGCCGAGGAGAAGCGAAAGCTCCGCGCGCGGTTCGGTCTCCCGACGGACAAGTTCATCTTCGTGTCGCCGGGATTCTTCTTCGCGCGCAAGCGCTATCGGGAAGTGATCGAGGCGCTGCCCGACGACGCGGTGCTCGTCCTGTCGGGCACCAAGTCGAGCTGGGAGCCCGAGTACTTCGATCAGATCATCGAGCTCGCGAAGACGAAGCCGAACGTCGTGATCAACACCGAGTACAACACGATGGGCGAATACGTCGCGGCCGCCGACGCGGTGGTGCTCTTCTACGACGACGTCTTCCAGAGCGCGGTGGTCACGCAGGCGGTCTGGGCGGGGTTGCCCTGCATCTTCTCCGAGGCCGAAGGCTTCGCGCCGTACCACGCGGCCGGGCCGGTCGTGCGGAGCGGCGACGAGCTCGCGAAGGCGATGCACGAGATCCAGAAGCCCGAGACATACGCGAAGTACTCGCGGGGCGTGCGCATCCTGCGCCGCCTGCTCTCGCCCGAACGCAACGCGGAACGTTATCTCGCCGGCATCGAGTGAGGATCCTCGTCGTCGTTCAGCGCTACGGCGCCGAGGTCGTCGGCGGCTCCGAGTCGCACGCGCGCGTCGTCGCACATCGACTCGCGATGGTGAACGAGGTCGAAGTCGCGACGACGAACGCACTTGATTACTGGAGCTGGGCGCCGCACTTCCCGGTCGGCGAATCAATGGACGGCCCGGTGCGCGTGCGACGCTTCCCGGTCACAGGCCTGCGCAGTCCGACGTTCAAGGACGCCGAGCGTCACGTCCTGTTCGAGCCGCATACGCGCGCCGACGAGGAGGCCTGGCTCGCGATGCAGGGCCCGCACACGCCCGGTCTGCTCGAGTTCCTGCGCAGCGAGGGCAAGAGCTACGACGCGATCCTCTTCTACACGTACATCTACGAGCCGACCGCGGCCGGATTGCCGATCGTCCCTGAGCGCGCCGCCCTCATCTCGACCGCACACGACGAGGAGCCGCTCCGTTTGGTCCCGTACCGCGCGCTCTTCCAGCTCCCGCGCGCGTTCGGGTTCCTGACGCCCGAAGAGCGCGACCTCGTCCATTCGCGCTTTCGCAACGAGCACATCCCGAGCGAGGTGCTGGGCATCGGTCTCGACGCGCCGCCGTGGCACGACCCCGAACCGTTTCGCGAGCACTACGCGCCGCGCGGGCCACTCGTCCTTTATCTGGGGCAGGTGAGCGAGGGCAAGGCCGTGGACGAGCTGATCGCTGACTGGATTCAGCACCGCGACGGCGGCGGCGCGGGCTCGCTCGTTCTCGCGGGCACGGCGCGCATGCCCATCCCCGAGCGCGACGACATCGTGTCCCTCGGACGCGTCAGCGACGAGGACAAGTACGCGCTCCTCGAGGCGGCGGACGTGCTCGTGCTTCCGTCGCACCTCGAGAGTCTTGGGATCGTGCTCCTCGAGGCATGGCAGGTCGGTACGCCGTGCCTGGTCTCCGCCAAGAACAAGGTGACCAGTGGCCAGGTCGCGCGTGCACGCGGCGGGGCCTCGTACGACCGCGGCGGATTCGCAACGGCTCTCGCGACCGTGCTCGCCGATCGCGAGTCGTTGGGCGAGTCGGGACGCCTCTACGTCGAGGCCGAGTGCGCCTGGCCCGCGTTCGACACGCGGCTCGAGCAGCTCACAGAGCTGGTCGCGAATTGAACCAGCCGAGCCTTCTCGTCGTCGTCCAGCGTTACGGGGACGTGCCCGGCGGCGCGGAGGCTCACGCGCGCTCCGTCGTTCAGCGTCTCCGTCCGCATTTCGCGATCGAGGTCGCCACAACGAACTCGACCGACTACCTCACGTGGAAGGGCGACCTCACCGCCGGGCTCGATCAGGTCGACGGCGTGACCGTCCGCCGGTTTCCCGTCGAGCGGCCCCGCGCGTGGAACTTCAAGCTCTACGAACGCCGCGCGTTCCGCGGAGCTCACACGCTGGGTGACGAGCGCGCGTTCATCGACGCGCAGGGTCCGTACGCGCCCGAACTACTCGACTTCCTTTTCAAACGCGGCCGCGATTACGACCACGTGCTCTTCTTCACCTATATCTATTACCCGACGGTGCTCGGCCTGCCGCTCGTGCCCGAGCGCGCGGTGCTCGTCCCGACCGCGCATGAGGAATCCGCGATCGGCCTCGCCGCGTACAAGCCCGTTTTCCACGCCCCACGAGCGATCGCGTACAACACCGAAGAGGAGCGGCGCATGGTGTGGCGCCGCTTTCGGAACGAGCGCGTCTCGAACGAGATCGTCGGCGTCGGCATCGACGTTCCGGCGGAGCGGAACGCGACTCGCTTCCGTGAGCGGTATGGCATCACCGGCCCGTACCTCCTCTACGTCGGACGTATCGGCGTCAGCAAAGGCTCGCGCCAGCTCTTCGCGGATTACGAGCGCTGGCGCGCGAGCGACCCCGCGCACGACGTGTCGCTCGTGCTCGCCGGCGATGCCGAGATCCGGGTGCCGAAAACGAGCGGCCTCGTCCATTTGGGACGGATCAGCGAGCAGGACAAATGGGACGCGCTCGCGGGCTGCGCCGCGTTCGTCATGCCGAGCCTGCTCGAGTCGCTCTCGCTCGTGACGCTGGAGGCATGGGCAGCCCGGCGGCCGGTGATCGTCGACGCGCGATCGCCGGTGCTCGCGGGCATGACGCGCCGGGCCGGCGCCGGTCTCGCGTACCGCACGTCGGCGGAGTTCGCGGAGATCTGCGAGCTCTTTGTCGACGATCCCGCGCTTGGCGATCGCCTCGGCCGCTCGGGCGCCGATTTCGTGGACCGCACCTACACCTGGCCACGCGTGGTCGAGACCTATGTCGACCTATTCGCCGAGGTTCGCGCCCGCCTTCATTAATCGCTATATGCTTTTCCATATATGAAGGCGAGCAGGTTGGTGCGGGCGGCACGGAAGCGCAGAGGGCTGAGTCAGCGCGAGCTCGCGGCGAAGACCCACATCCCTCAGCCGATGATCTCGCTGATCGAACGAGGCCTCCAGGACCCGCGCTACAGCACGTTGGAGCGAATCTTTCGCGCGTGCGACCTCGAGATGGACGTTGTGAATGTCGCAGGTGGGGGAATCGATCGCACGCAATTCATGTCGACGCTGCCTCTGACACCGGAAGAGCGCCTCAGGCGATCCGTTGTCGCTACACGAGCGATCAATGAGCTCGTAAGGAATGCAAGGCGCGTCCGCTAAAGAGGTCGTGTTCGACCCGAAGCCGATCCTTGGCGTCTTGGCGCTCCATCAGGTGCGCTTCGTAGTTATCGGTGGTATCGCGGCTTCACTTCAAGGCTCTACGACGATCACGAATGACTTCGATATCTGCTACGCACGCGACCAAGACAACTTCGAGCGACTCGCCGCGGCGCTGACGGAGCTGGAAGCGACCCTACGAGGGACGCGAGAGCCTGTAGCGTTCCGTCTGGACGCTCGGGCTCTGAAGGCAGGGCTTAACTTCACGTTCGACACGAAGTACGGACCCTTCGACTGCCTCGGAGCGGCGTCCGGGAGCTTCGACTACGAACAGCTCAAACGGAATGCGGACGGGATGGACCTCGTCGGGACAACAGTTCCCGTTGCTTCGATCGATGACTTGATTCGAATGAAGCGTGCCGCTGGGCGGAACAAGGACTTGATCGAGGTCGAGAACCTCGCGGCGCTCCGTGAGGTTCGCGACAAAGGTCGGCGCTAGCCCGGGCCTCGCGCCCAAGCGAAGGGAACGGCGCCTATCCTGAGATCGATGCGAGACCGCGGGCGCGGCGGCGACGGGGGCAGGGACTGGGGAAGCATCGACTGGTCGAACATCGACCTCTCGGGTTTCGGCAGTGGCCGCAACCGCATATCCGGTCCGTCGCGGCGCTTCGTGTTTCTCGCGATCCTCGCTTTTCTACTGCTGCTGATCCCGCTGTTCGTCGGGCCGATCATCAGCTTCCTCACGGACCTCCTGTGGTTCCGTAGCCTCGGCCTGGAGTCGGTCTACTTGCGGCGGTACACCGCGGGCTTTTACGCGTTCCTCGGGTTCAGCGCGATCTTCTTCGTCATCGCCCTGCCCAACCTGTACTTCGCGCTGCGCCCGCAGGTGCCGCGTGTCGTCGTGGACGCCGATCGTCGGAGGCGCGGCGCGCTGTCGAGCACGCTCCGGTTCATGTGGCTCCTGCTCATTCCCGCGTTCTTCTTCGGCCTCGCGGGCGGCGACGAGTGGGACATGCTGCTTCGCTGGGTCAACCAGGTCCCGTTCGGGACGACCGACCCGGTCTTCGGGCGCGACATCGGCTTCTATTTCTTCACGCTGCCCGTCCTCGAGTTCGTTCGTGGCTGGCTTCTCGTCGCGCTCATCGTCATCGCGATCGGCGTGGTCACGCTGTACTTCACGCGAGGCGTCATCGGCGTCGCGACCGGATCGCTCGCGAGCGCCGACATTCGGGTCGCGGGCCGGACCGCTCTCGCCCTCGCGCGTCCAGCGCGCGCGCATCTCTCGATACTCGGTGGACTGTTCCTCGCGGTGATCGCCAGCGGTTATCTTCTCGACCAGTTCGAGCTGCTCTTCCGGCAGGAGACCGTGCTCGTCGGCGCCGGCTACGCGAGCATCACCGCGCGCCTTCCCGCGCTCACGATCCTCACCGTCATCGTCGGCGTCGCGGCGCTCGCGTGCTTCGCGAACGCATTCCGCGGGACGCTGTGGATCCTCGGCGGATCCATCGTGCTGTGGTTCGCGGCGAGCCTCGTCATCGGAGGCGTGTATCCGGCGCTGATCCAGAACTTCATCGTGCAGCCCGACCAGCTCAACAAGGAGCGCCCGTACATCGCGCGAAACATCGCCGCGACGAGGACTGCGTACGCGCTCGATTCGGTCGACGAGAGCGCGTTCAACGTCGCCGATACACCGACGGCGGCGGAGGCACGCGCGGCGCTCTCGGACACGTCGACCGTGCGCCTCTGGGACTACCGGCCGCTGCAGCAGGCCTTCGACCAGCTGCAGGCCCTCCGGACGCAGTACACGTTCGTCGATGTCGACATCGATCGCTACCAGATCGGGAGCAAGGAGCAGCCCGTCATGCTGTCCGCGCGCGAGCTCTCCTCGAACCGGCTCCCGCAGCAGACGTGGGTGAACCGCCATCTCATCTTCACGCACGGTCTCGGCGCGGTCGTCAGCCCGGTCGGTGGCGTCGCCGCGGATGGCTCGCCGCAGTTCCTCGTCAAAGACATCCCGCCTGTCGGCGAGCCGAAGATCGACCAGCCGCGGATCTACTACGGCGAGCTCACGAGCGACTACGTCATCGTCGACACGAGTCAGGACGAGTTCGACTACACGACGGACCAGGGCAACGTGCAGACCCGATTCAGCGGGAACGGCGGCGTCGGCGTCGGGTCGCTCTGGGACCGGCTGCTCTTCGCGATCCGCCTGGGCGATTCAAACCTGCTCGTCTCGAACCAGATCACCGATCAGAGCAAGCTCCTGTTCCACCGGCAAATCCTGCCGCGCGAGAAGCTGATCGCGCCGTTCCTCGAGTACGACCCCGACCCGTATCTGGTCATTGCGAACGGGAAGCTCTACTGGATCAACGACGCGTTCACGACGGGCGACCGCTATCCATACAGCGAAAGTTTCACCGCGCTGGGTGCCACGAGCACGTCGATCGCGGGCGGCCGCCTCAACTACATCCGCAACAGCGTGAAGGTCGTGACCGACGCCTACGACGGCACGATCAGCTACTACGTCGTCGACGACAAGGACCCGGTCGTCCGCAATCTGGAGGCGATCTACCCCGATCTGTTCAAGCCCATCAGCGACATGCCCCAGGCACTGCGCGACCACATCCGCTACCCGGAGGCGCTGTTCAGCATCCAGGCGCAGACCTTCGCGCTGTACCACATGACCAATCCGGACGACTTCTACAACCGGACCGACGCGTGGAAGATCGCGAACGAAGTGTTCACCCAGGGCGGCGCCGCGCAGCCGATCGAGCCGTACTACGTGACGACGCGGCTCCCGGGCTCGGATCGCCCCGAGTTCGTGCTCTTCGTCCCGATGACCCCGGCCGGCGGCGAACGCAACAACATGGTCGGCTGGATCGCCGGACGCGCCGACGCGCCCGATTACGGGAAGCTGCGCGTCCTCACGTTCCCGCGCGACCGTCCGATCAGCGGACCGCTCAATGTCGAGAACCTGATCGATGCCGATTCGACTATCCGGCAGCAGCTCACGTTGTTGTGCCCGTCGGCCGCCAACTGCATACGCGGGAATCTGCTCGTGCTCCCCGTGGGCAGCAGCTTCGTGTACGTCGAGGCGGTCTTCGTTCAGGCCGCGTCGACGAGCCGCATCCCAGAGCTCCAGCGCGTGATCCTTGCGACGCAGGGCCGCGTGGTGATGACTGAGTCGTTCGAGAAGTCCCTCGATGCGCTCTTCCCGGCTCAACAACAACCGCCACCGACGACCACGCCGCCGCCAACGACCACGCCTCCGCCGACCACCACGCCGCCGTCGGAGATCGCGGCGCTCGTGAAATCCGCGACCGACCACTACAACGCGGCGCAGACTGCCCTCAAAGCGGGCGACTTCGCGGAATACGGCCACCAGCTGACGCTTTTGCAGGACGATCTCGCGAAGCTGCGCGCCGCCACCGGGCAGTAACGTCGATCGGCGACGCCAACCCTAGTATTCGGTCTTCTTGACGAAGACCATCCGCGTGGGCGTGATCGGTGCGGGCTACTGGGGCCCGAACATCGTCCGAAACCTTTATGAGGCCCCCGGCGCCGAGGCCGTGGCGGTCGCGGACCTTTCGCAAGATCGCCTCGACGCCATCAGCAAGCGTTTTCCCGCGCTCCGCGTCACGACCGATTACCGCGAGGTCATCGGCGACCCGAGCATCGACGCGATCTGCGTCGTCACGCCCGTCGGCACGCATCGGAAGCTCGCCGAGGAGGCGTTCGCGGCGGGGAAGCATGTCTTCGTCGAGAAGCCGCTCGCCAAGACGGTGAGCGACGCCGAAGCGATCGTTCGCGCGGGCGAGCGCGCCGGCAAGACGCTCATGGTCGGCCACACCTTCGTCTACAACCCGGCCGTCGTGGTGGTGAAGAGGATCCTCGAGTCGAAGGGCATCGGCGAGGTGCATTACCTCGACAGCCAGCGCGTAAATCTCGGCCTGCACCAGTTCGACGTCAACGTGCTCTGGGACCTCGGACCGCACGACGTGTCGATCGCGCTCTACTGGCTCGACGAGGAGCCGGAATGGGTCCAGTGCTCCGGCGCGTGCTTCGTGCAGCCGAACATCGAAGACGTCGTTTTCCTGATGATCGGTTTCCCGTCGGGCGCCATCGCCCACGCGCATCTCTCGTGGCTCGCGCCGAGCAAGCTCCGCACGACGATCGTCATCGGTTCGAAAAAGATGGTCGTCTACGATGACAACCAGGCCGTCGAGAAGGTGAAGATCTACGACCAGGGCGTCGAAAAGCTCGAGAGCGACGAGCTTCGACGCAGCTATCGGGCCGGCGACATCCACAGCCCGCGCGTTCCGATGACCGAGGCACTCCAGCTGGAGATGCGTGACTTCATCGAGTGCGTGCGCGATGGCAAGAAGCCCCGAAGCGACGGCGAGGCCGGACTCATGGTCGTCCGCGTGCTCGAGCTTGCGATGCGCTCCCTCCGCTCGGGCGGCGCGCGCGTCGCGTATCGCCTCGACCCCGTGAGCGCATGACGACGTCGGTCCACCCGACGGCGGTGGTCGCGCCGAACGTCCACCTGGGTGAGGGAAGCATCGTCGGGGAGTACACGATCATCGGGCGCGCGCCTCGCGGGAAGAAGGAGGGCGAGCTCGAGCTCGTCATCGGTCCGGGCGCGGTCATCCGACCGTTCACGACGATCTACGCCGGCACGCGCATCGGCGCGCGCCTGCAGACCGGACAGGGCGCGTCGATCCGCGAGGACAACGTCATCGGCGACGACGTGTCCGTTGGAACGCACGCGTCACTGGAGTTCGGCAATCGTGTCGGCTCGCGCGTGCGGATCCACACCGGTTGTTTTCTCGAGCTCACGCAGATCGACGACGACGTCTTTCTCGGGCCGCACGTCGTGTTCACCGACGATCCGCACCCGCAGTGCCCGGCCTACCTCGACTGCGTGAAGGGCGGCGTCGTCCGCCGTCGCGCGCGGATCGGCGCGAACAGCACGATCCTGCCCGGCGTCGAGATCGGCGAGGACGCGCTCGTCGGCGCCGGGAGCGTCGTGCGACACAAAGTGCCGCCGCGCACGGTGTGGGCGGGCAATCCCGCGGTGCAGCTCAAGGACGACATTCGCGACCTCGCGTGCTTTGTCGGCATCTACCCGCACGCGTACGCGTGGCTGAAGGATCTGCCGGAGCGGGTGAAGGTATGAAGGAGACCAAAGCGCCATGACCGCAGTCGCAACACAGGAAATTCCCCTCGTCGACCTCAAGGCGCAGTACGCGACGATCCGCGACGAAGTCCGCCGCGCGATCGACGAGGTCCTCGAGAGCATGCAGCTCACCATCGGCCCGAACGTCAAGGCGTTCGATCAGGAGTTCGCTTCGTACATCGGCGCCAAGCACTCGATCGGGGTCGGGTCGGGCACCGACGCCCTCCAGCTCGCGATCCGCGCCTGCGGTGTATCGGGCGGCGACGAGGTGATCACGGTCTCGCACACGTTCTTCGCCACTGTCGAGGCGATCCTCTACGCGAACGCGCGGCCGATCCTCGTCGAGATCGACGAGAAGACGATGCTCATCGATCCGGCCGCGGTCGCGGCGGCCATCACGCCGCGCACGAAGGCGATCATCCCCGTTCACCTCTACGGGCGGACCGTCGATCTCAAGCCACTTCGTCAGATCGCGCAGGACCGGAACATCACGATCATCGAGGACGCCGCGCAGGCGCACGGCGCGTTCCTCGACGATGGAAAGAGGGCCGGGACCGGCGGTCGCGTTAACTGCTTCTCGTTCTACTGCTCGAAGAACCTCGGTGCGTACGGTGAGGCCGGGAGCATCACGACGAACGACGATCGGCTTGCCGAGGAGCTCCGCGCTCTGCGCGAGCACGGACAGTCGACCCGCTACTACCACCCCGTCGTCGGCTACAACGCGCGGCTTGACGAGATCCAGGCCGCGATCCTCCGCATCAAGCTGCGGAAGCTCGAGCAGTGGAACGCGCGCCGCCGCGAGCTCGCACGCATGTACGACGAGCGCCTCAAGAACACCGGCGTGGTCGCCCCGGAGATCCCGTCGGACATCCGACGCCACGTCTTTTACACGTACACGATCCGCGTGCCCGGTGGCCGGCGAGACGATCTCCGAAAGTACCTGGGCGATCGCGGCATTGGTACCCAGATCCACTACCCGGTGCCGATCCACCTGCAGCAGTCCGCCGAGTTCCTGGGCTACCGCAAGGGGGATATGCCTGTGACCGAGAGGGTCGCGTCCGAGGTCCTCTCGCTGCCCATGTTCGCGGAGCTCACCGACGAGCAGCTCGAGCGCGTCGCCGATTCCGTGCGCTCGTTCATGAAGGGAAATTGAACGGCTCGAAGAAATATCGCCTGGTGCCGCGAGCGCCCGGCGACACGACGCCCATCGATCCAAAAGTCGCCGAGGCCATGCGCAAAGCGGGGATGGACCCGGACAAGTTCACGATGGCGCCGTTCGAAGCTGGTGAGTCCGCGCCGGCCATCGCGGCTATGTTTCCTTCCGGCACGCGGCTCGAGCACACGTTCGCCTTCGGCACGTTGAACCGCGCGCTCAGCGCGATCGAACGCATCGTCGTCGACGATGTCGCGGCCCGAATCAGCAGACAGGGTGCAAAGTGGGTCGTCGTCTTCGACGCGCCCGCCGACCCGAATGTTGCTGGAGCCACGGCCCATCAAGCCGTCGCGGGCCGCCTGTCCGAATTCGGTGCCGAGGACGGCGGATTCAGCCATCTGACGATGAACGTGACAAAGAAGGGGCCTGAGGGCGGCAACGCCACTGTGGTCCCGTCGTGACGCTGGCGCGAAGTACTGCGCGCCCTTAGGACTATCGCGCTCTACCGCGACCGCGGAGGCCGACTAAATTCGGACCAGTGGAATTCCTTCTCGTCCTTCCGGTCCCCGGCTCGTCCTACCGCGACCTCGACGAGTTCATGGTCCTGGAAGAGCGTGTCTCGGCGGCGATCGGCGACACCGGCAAGGTGGACCGCCACGACGCCGGAGCAGGCGAGACGGACTTCCTGATCACGACAATGAATCCGCTCGGCGCGTACGACGCGCTGGCGGGATTCGGCGAGTTCGACGCTAAGCCTGAGCTGCGAGCCGCATTCCTCCGAACTGAGAACGACGATTACGAAGTCTTTCAGCTCGGCGCGAGCTTCCGCTTCCACATCGCCTAAAGCCGAATCGACCCTCAAAAGCGCTTGCGGGCGGGTGCTACGGTCGGGCCGTGAGGTCGGGAGTCTTTAGAGCGGCGATCGCCGCGGCTGTCTTCGTCTCGACGTTGCTCGTCGGAGCAACCCCTGCGGCAGCGACGTGCGCGAGCTCGATCGGCCCCGGAATCGCTCCGCCCGCATCGGTCCCGTCCGGCCAGAGTGGCTTCCACGCCGCGTGGTACGGGCAGTCCGGCTACATGTCCCTCTGCGAGGGTGATTCCGCGGTCGCGACGGTCGCTTACTACAACAGCGGATCGCGGGGCTGGGTGAGCGGTCGTCTCGGCGAGGTCGCGTATCTCGGGACCTCGGGACCGGAGCCGGGGCAGGACCAGCCAAGCCTCTTGGGCGGGGACGGGACGAACGGGTCACCGGCGACGGGATGGCCACGCTTCAATCGCCTCGCCGTTCAGCCGGCGCCCTACGTTGGCCCCGGGCAGATCGCCTGGTTCCAGTTCCGGGTGCGAGCGCCGGCCGTGCCGGGCCGCTACTCGATCGCGCTTCGCCCGGTGATCGAAGGCGCGGAGTGGATGGAGGACTTCGGCGTCTTCTGGAACGTCGTCGTCCTCAATCCGGATGGATCGCAGCCGCCACTCGCGCTCGGTGGCCTGACGTTCAACCCAACGACAACGGTGAGAGCCGACGTCTACGCGGAGATATCGATCACCAAGACCGACGCGACGTCGATCGTTTCCGTCATCGACGGCGACGTCGCGAGGATCGAGGCGGATCTGGGCCGCGCGTTCACGGGGCGACCCACCCTCTTCGTCTTCGCCTCGGAGACCTCAGCGGCGATCGGGATTCGGACCATCGCGCAGAGGACTGCCCTCGAAGCGTCAGAGCTCGCCCTCCGTCCTGGCTTCTACGACCCGCCGTCCGGAAACATCTTCCTCATCTGGAGCAACATGGGCACCGCCCCGCTCAACACCCCCAGACATGAGCTCACGCACTACTTGTTCCAGCAGGTTGCGGGGCCGCGGTCGTTGATCCCGGCGTGGTTCAACGAAGGGAACGCGGTTCTGGAGGAGCTGACCACTCCTGGGTCGGCCTGGGAGGCGAGTGCCTATCACTACACGGCCGCGTCGGCAGCCTCGACGTCATTCGGCCCGCTCATCCCGTTGAACGACCTGATCTCGCAGGAGACGTGGAACGCGAGGGTTGGCGTCTTCTCCCGATTCGAGTACTACGAGGCCGGAGAAGCTGCGCGTCTGCTGCGTGACGCCGTGGGTATTCGCGGGACAATCTTGATCCTCGAGCTCATGAACCGCGGCCAGACATTCAACGACGCGCTGTTCGCGATCACCGGGAAGACCGCGGACGCGTTCGCAGCGGAATTCCCGGCACGTCTCAGGGCCTCTGTCTCCGCTTACCCCGGCGTGGCGCTCGCGAACGACACCAGTGTTGGGCCCGGGGTCACGTACACGGCATACGGATTCGCCCCATCGACGTCCCTCAACGTCATGATCACCGCCGCGGGGTTCCACTCGGTGCCGGCCCCGCACGTGACGGACATGTTCGGCGCGTACACGGGCTACATGAGCCTCGCGGCCGGCTGGCCTCTCGGCACCTACATGGTGACCGTGAGCGATGGCGTCACCACGGTGACCGCGACGACGTTCCTCGAGCGCTAAACGGCCCTCATGAATTGGACGCCATCGGCTCGTCGCTTGTAGCCCATCGTTTCGTTGATGTGAAGGATCGGCGTGTTCTTGAAGTCGTTGTCCGTGCGAACTCTGTCGACGCCTAGCGCGATCGCCTGCATCACGGTCTCGTACTTGAGCGCGCGGGCGACTCCGCGACCTCGTCCGGCGCGCGCGACGCCCGTCCAGTCTGTGGACACGACGCCTCGCTTCGGCGGGTAGGAGAGGATCGAGACACCGAGGACCCGGTCACCGTCGCGGGCGATCCAGATGCGGTCCTCGTGCAGCCCCGGTGAGTGCATCCACTTCTCGAAGTCGTCGAACGAGGTCCCGGTGTACGGCACCGTCGTCGGGATGTCGTAGATGGCTTCCTCGCTCATCTGCCAGAGCTTCTTCCACTTATGGGGGTCGGTGTCGCGGTCGATCGTGAGCACGCGGATCTTCGCCTCGCGCATCTTCCCGCGCGTCTGCTCGGCCGTCGCCTCGATCTTCGCGCGATTCGCGACGAGGTCGAGCTCCCAGAAGCGCTGACGGCGCTCCTCCACGTAACCGCGCGCCTTGACCACATCGACGCGAGGCTTGTCGTCCTCCCAGCACCACGTGGTGAACGTCTTCGTTCCGTCGGCGCGCGAGCGCCCCTCCATCGCCGCGAAGAGCGCATCGATCCGCGCCGGAGTGCGGTGCGAGGGCATGAGGTCGCCGGAGACGTTGCCGTAGCGCTTCGGGGTCTTCCACAGATCGTGACGCTGGTACCCGTAGCCGACCGCGGCCCCGCCGATCTCGGCGATGAAGCGCTCGATCTTCGCGCTCTCCTCCGGGTGCCGCCAGTAGTCCTTCAAGGTGACCGGGTCGCGGGGGTCGTCGGGTCGAATGGCCGTCTCCATGTCGGCGACGAACTCCGCGTCGGACAGCTTTGCTTCGCGAAGGGTCATGTCGCCGATCTTCACTTGCGAAGCCTCCCCAGGACCTTGTCCCGCCCGACCATGCCGAGCTGCTGAAGATACTGCCCGACCTCGCGCCGTCCGAACTTCGAAGCGCCGAGCTCGCGGTCGCGGAATGTGTACGGCACCTCGAGGATCTTCTTCGTTTTCGCGCGCGCGATCACCTCGAGCCCGATCTTGAAGCCGATCGCGTTCAGATGGACCCCGTCGAGCGCGGTGCGGCGCACGGCGAAGAATCCGCTCGTCGCGTCCCGCACCGGCACGAGGGCGTTGCCCATGAGGCACGCGACCCGCGAGACGACGCGGCGGCGCAGCGGCCAGTCCTTCGTCCCGCCTCCCGCGATGTAGCGGCTGCCGACGGCCAGGTCGGCACCGTCTTCTATGGCCTTCACGAGTGCCGGCACGACCTCCGGCGGGTGCGAGAGATCGGCGTCCATGACCACGAGGATGTCGCCCCGCGCTTCCTTGAATCCGGCGATCACGGCCGACGCGAGGCCCGCCTTTCCCGCGCGGCGGACGACCCAGACCGGGTGCTGGGCCGAGAGCCGGTTCGCGACCTCGGCCGTGCCGTCCGGCGACCCATCGTCGACGACGACGAGCTCCCAGACGTGGCCGGACATCGCCGTCCCCAGGCGCTCGACCAGCGGCGGGAGGGAGTCGGCTTCGTTGTAGGTGGGAACGATCACGGAGATCACGACCGCCGATAGTCTAGGAACGGTGCGTGTGGCCATCGATGCGAGGCATTTGCAGACGGTGGCGCGCGTTCGGGGGATCGGTCGTTATTCGCGGAACCTCCTCGCGGCGTTCGCTCGGCGCGCGCCGCGCGACGTCGAGTGGACGCTGCTCCGGCTGCGCAACTTTCCTCCGGCCGACCCGGGCCTCCTGCCGGCTCACGACGACATCGCGACGTCGCGCCTGCGCCGCCCCGAGCTCTCGATGCTCGCGCTCGACCCGGTGCTGCTCTCGCTCGAGCTCGGCGGCAAGGGCATCGACGTGTATCACTCCATCCAGCTGTCACTGCCGGCGCGGCGCAGCTTTCCGGCCGTCGTCACGATCCACGATCTCGCTCCACTCATCTGGCCCGAGCACTACCTGCGGCTCCCGTACTCGCGGGTCGGGCACGCGTGGCAGTACGCGCTCGCACGGCGAGCTGACGCGGTGATCGCGGTGTCCGAGGCGACGAAGAAGGACGTCGTCGACCGGCTCCGCGTCCCGGAAGAGCGCGTGACCGTCGTTCCGGAAGCGGTCGACAGCGACTTCGACCCGCCGCCCGCCGACGAAGGCCGCGCGCTCGTGCGAGCGCGCTTCGCGGTGCCCGCCCAGTACGTGCTCTACGTCGGGCAGTTCGACCCGCGCAAGAACGTGCGTGGGCTCCTTCGCGCGTTCGCCTCCGCGGCCCAGCGCGATAGGGATCTGCGCCTGGTGATCGTGGGCGATCTTGGAAAGCTCTCATCGCATCTGCGCGACGCCCTCGAGACCGAGCGCGTCCCGCGCGATCGCGTGATCGTGACCGGTTTCGTCGACGAGCCCACGCTCGCGGCGCTGTACGCCGGAGCCGAGTGTCTGCTTCACGCCGCGTTCCTCGAGGGATTCGGGCTCACCGCTCTCGAAGCGCTCGCTGCCGGTACGCCCGTGGTCGGCTATGCGGGAGGCGCCGTGGCGGAGGTCGTCGGCGATGCCGGCCTGCTCGTCCCGAGCGGCGACGAGGACGCGCTGGCGAGCGCGCTTGGTCGCTTCCTCGACGACGACTCGCTCAGCGCGGGCCTTCGCGGCCGCGCGCGCGCGCGAGCGGGCGCCTTCTCGTGGGACCGCGCGGCCGACGAAACGCTCGCGGTGTATCGCAGTGTCGCCAGATAAGTCCCGTACTATTTAAGTCTCCAGATATGGCCCGCCGTATCCCACTTCCGCGTCTTACCCGAAGGCAGCGCAGCGCGCGCTGGCAGCGGGAGCGCCGCCAGCAGGCGGTCATCGTGACCGTCTTCTCGGCCGTGCTGTTCTTCGTGCTGGGCCTTGTCAGCTGGGCCGCGAGCGACAGCTACTACCAGAGCAACCTGAAGCCCGCGATGAAGCTCGACGGCAAGGTCATCGCGATGCGCGAGTGGAAGAACGAACGCAACTACCAGCTCTCGCGCTTCTACGTCGAGTACGGTGTGCCGCCCGGGTACGAGGATGACCCACAGATCGCCGAGCAGAAGGCTTCGTACGACCGCAGCGCGCTCGACACGCTCGAGGAGTACGCCATCCTCGACCAGCAAGCCCGCGCGAACGGCATCACCGTCTCGCCGCAGGCCATCGACGATCGCTACGAGGGCGATTTCGGCCAGTTCCGCAGCCGCCACATCCTCATCACGTTCGATTCCGCGGCGACCGACAAGGCACTCGATGAAGCCAACGCCCTTGCCAAGGCCACGGCGATCCGCGATCAGCTGCGACTGGACCCGAACAACCAGGAACTCTGGAACCAGCTCGCCAAGGACAACTCGCAGGATCCGGGAAGCGCCGACGCAGGCGGCGAGCTCGGCTGGGTCGGCAAAGGTCAGTTCGTGAAGCCGTTCGAGGACGCGGCCAAGGCCCTCGCCATCGGGCAGATCTCCGATCCGGTGAAGTCCGACTTCGGCTACCACATCATCCAGGTCGAGGAGCGTCGCGGCCCCGCAGAGAACGACATCGTCAAGCGCTGGTTCGCGAGCGGCTTCACGGTGGCGGACATCAAGGCCCACGCCGAGCACGACATCCTGCGCGACCAGTTCACGAAGCAGCAGCAGGATCGCGGCGTGACCTCGCCCACCGCCCAGGGGCACGTCGCCCAGATCCAGGTCGGGACGCCTCGGCCGGTCGGCGGCGACTTCCAGGCGTTCACCGATCAGCTGAAGAAGGTCGCGGACATCGGAAAGGCGCTCGACGCCGGGACCGACTTCGCGGAGATTGCCAAGCAGTACTCGGAAGACAGCGCGACGAAGGACCAGGGCGGCGACATGGGCTGGATCGCGCGCGGAATGCTCACCGACCTCGCGGCCGAGAACGAGCTCTTCACCATCCCCGCCGGCCAGATGAGCCAGCAGCACAACGGCCTCACGCTGACCACGTGGTACAAGGTCATCGAGAAATCCGACTCGCGCGACCTCGACGACACCCAGAAGAAGACCATCAGCGACAACGCCTACACCTACTGGCTGAATCAGCAGAAGAAGGCTCACGACGTCCTCCGCCTCATCCCTGGCCTCGAGTTCGAGTAGCACGGCGGCGCTCGCCGCTGTCCTCGAGCGCTGGCCCGCCGGCATTGACATCGTCCCAGCCAGCCGACTCGACCGCTACGCGTTCTCGACGCTGCGCGCCGTCGCGATCGCTCTCGATGCGCCCGTCGATTGGAAGGTGCTGCGTGCGCGCTATCCCGCCGCTCATCCGGCGACGCTGCTCGATCCAGAACGGGCGACCACGCTCGCCGACGCGGAACGCGACGCGGGGAGCTCACGTTTTCTCGTCCTCGCGCCGCTCGAGCCGTTCGCGGATCTCGCGTCGCTCGATGTGGTGATGCGGATCGCGGAACGGCTCCGCGCGCCGGACGGCTGTCCGTGGGACCGCGAGCAGACCCACGCCTCGCTGCGGCCGCACCTGCTCGAGGAGGCGTACGAGGCGCTCGCCGCGCTCGACTCGGGCGATCCAGGGCGCCTTCGCGACGAGCTCGGCGATCTCCTGTTCCAGATCGCGATCCATTCGCAGCTCGCGCGCGAGGAAGGCACGTTCGACGCGAACGAGGTCGCTCGCCGGCTCAACGAGAAGCTCATTCGCAGGCACCCGCACGTGTTCGCGGGCAAAGAGATAGCCGGAGGCGATCTCCTGGCTCAGTGGGAGGGGATCAAGCGCGAGGAGCAGGGCGATGGGCCGAAGTCGCTTCTGTCTGGCGTCCCGCGCGAGCTTCCGGCGCTCTTCGCCGCCGAGCGGATGCTCGAGCGAGCGGCGCGCGTGAAGATAGAGCCGCCGCGTCTCGACCTCCCGCTCGACATCGACGACCAGGACTTCCTCGGCGAGCTCCTGTTCGACGTCGTGGCCGCGGCGCGCGACTCCGGCTTCGACGCCGAGACCGCGCTGCGCGAAGCTAACGAACGCTTCGCGGTGCACGTCGGCCGCGTCGAAGCACGAGCGGCGAAAGAGGGCCGCGCGCTGGAGTCGTACGCTCCCGACGAGATGCGACGCGTGTGGGACCAGACCGCATGACCTTTGCGCGGCCGGACGGCCGCACGTCCACGGCCCTGCGTCCGATCACCATCAACGTCGGGGTGTCGAAGTTCGCCGAGGGATCGGCCGAGATCTCGTTCGGCGACACGAAGGTGCTGTGTCTCGCGACCCTTCAGGAGAGCGTGCCGAAATTCCTCGAGGGCAAGGGCACCGGATGGATCACCGCGGAGTACGCGATGTTGCCGCGCAGCACGCCCGAGCGCAGCCAGCGCGAGAGCATCGCGGGGCGGCCGGGCGGTCGTACGTTCGAGATCCAGCGCCTCGTGGGCCGCGCGCTACGTGCGGCGATCGATCTCAAGGCGCTCGGACCGCGGAGCGTCATGGTCGACTGCGAGGTCATCCAGGCCGACGGCGGGACCCGCACCGCCGCGATCACCGGCGGGTTCATCGCGCTCGCTCATGCCGTTCGCAAGGTCAAGCCGTCGCCGATCGTGCGCAACGTCGCCGCGGTCTCCGCAGGCTACGTGAAGGGTGAGCTGCTTCTCGATCTCGCATACGCGGAAGACTCGATCGCTGATGCGGACGTGAACGTGGTCGCGACCGGCGAGGGCGAGCTCATCGAGGTGCAGGGCACCGCGGAGGGCCGACCCTTTTCGCGCGGTGACTTCGACCGCGTCCTCGCGCTCGCCCTCGACGGCATCGCCCAGCTCGTCGCCGCTCAGCGCGCCGCTCTTCGCTGACGGAACGCACGACGACGTCCGCGCGTATATAGGCGGATGGGACCGCTCGGCTGGTGGGGCCGCTTCGTCTACCGGCGCCGCTGGGTCGTCCTCGCCGTTTCGGTGCTCACCCTCGGCGCATCGGTCGCCTCGCTCCTGTCGGGCGGCCAGCTCCGGAACGTCCAGTTCCGCGACACCGAGGCCGGTAGGGCGAACCAGCTCCTCCGCGACGAATTCCCTCCCGTAGCGGGCGTCCCGGCTGCGGCGACATCGTCCTTCGTGCTGATCTTCACCAGCACAGCGGGCTTACCTGCCGCGGATCCGCGTTTCATCGACGCGATGAACGCCGCGCTCGCTCCCCTGCGCGCGGATCCCCGCGTCGTTTCGGTCGTCACGCCCGACGGCGCGCCGGCCGCATCGGCCGCGGCGCTGCGGTCCAAGGACGGAAGGAAGGCGCTCGCGAACGTCACGGTGAAAGGGACCACGACCGACGCGGAGGGGTTCTTCTCGCAGCTGCGGGCGCTCGTGCGGACGGATGCGTTCGACGTCCTCGCGACGGGAAACATTCCGTTGAACGGCGACATCGACGCGACGCTCAACCGCGACCTGGAGCGGGCGGAGCTCGTTTCTCTGCCGCTTGCCTTCATCCTTCTGCTTCTCGTCTTCGGCAGCGCGGCCGCCGCGCTCCTCACGCTCGGTGTGGGTGGCCTCGTGATCGTGGCGGGCCTCGGAGCGACGTTCGCACTCGCTCGAGTGACCGACGTCTCGCAGTACGCGCTCAACATCGTCACGCTCATCGGTCTCGGTGTCGCCATCGACTACTCGCTGTTCATCGTCAGCCGATTCCGTGAGGAGCTCGCGCTCGGGAAGAACGTCGAGGACGCGGTCGCGACATCGCTCGCGACGGCCGGCCGGGCGATCTTCTTTTCGGGCGTCACCGTCGCCATCGGACTCGCGGGGATGCTCTTCTACCCGGGCACGTTCCTGGTCTCGCTTGGCGTCACAGGGTCGCTCGTCGTGGCGGCGGCGGTGCTCTACGCGCTAACGTTCCTGCCGGCGTTGCTTTCGATCTTCGGACCGCGTGTCGGAGCCTGGCGTCTTCCGCTGCCTCGCGGCCGAAGCGGTACCGGCGTCTGGCACTCCATCGCGACGACGGTGATGCGCCGCCCGCTGCTCGTGCTCATACCGACCGTCGCGGTCATCGCGATCGCGGCAAGTCCCTTCGTGCAGCTCCGTCTGGCGTCGGCCGACGCGACGATCCTTCCGCCGACGATCGAATCACGCCGCGGGTACGACGTGCTCGTCAACGAATTCCCCGGCCAGGACCAATCGACGATCACGGTCGTCGCGCAGTTCCCCGACGATCCCCTGAGCCACCGCGCCGCCCTGGACGACCTGCGCAGCCGCCTGGCGGCGCTTCCGAACGTGCTGCGCGTCGACATGCCCCTGAGCCCCACCGGCCCGCACGTCGCCCTGCTGTCCGTCCGGACAGCGAGCACCGCCCAGAGCGATGAGGCCAGGGCGATCGTGAGGACCGCCCGCGCTCAGTCCCTGGACGGCGGCACCGTGCTCGTCACCGGTCAGACGGCTTTCGACGTCGATACCGTCGACTACCTCGTCGCGCGTACCCCGATCGCGATCGGGTTCGTCACTCTGACGACGATGCTCGCGCTCTTCCTGCTCCTCGGATCGCTCGTGCTCCCGCTCAAGGCCGTGGCGATGAACGCGCTCTCAGTGAGCGCGTCGTTCGGCGCTCTCGTCTGGATCATTCAGGAGGGGCATCTCGCGAACGTCCTGAACTTCACGCCGCAGTCGATCGAGCCAAGCCTCCCCGTGATCATGTTCTGCATCATGTTCGGGCTCTCGATGGACTACGAAGTCTTCCTGCTCTCGCGGATCCAGGAGGAGTACCGGCGCACCGGCGACAACGTCGCCGCGGTCGCGATGGGCCTCGAGCGCAGCGGGCGGCTCATCACCGGGGCCGCCGCGATCATGGTGGGCGTCTTCATCGCGTTCGCGCTCGCGGACGTCGTGATCATCAAGTCGGTCGGCATCGGACTCACGATCGCGGTCCTGCTCGATGCGACGTTGGTCCGCGCGCTCGTCGTCCCGGCCACCATGCGTCTCCTCGGCCGCGCGAACTGGTGGGCTCCGTGGCGGATCGACCTCGCGAGCGCGACCATGGACGTGTGAGAGGCGGCGCGGAGGATCGTCACCGGTTCCTGATCGGCTCGACGAATCCCGGCAAGCTCCGCGAGTACCGCGAAATACTTCAGGGCCTCGACCTCGAGCTCGTCGCGCCGACCGATCTCGACCCGGTTCCGACCGAGCCGGCCGAGGACGCGGACACCTTCGTGGAGAACGCCTCGCTGAAGGCGCGCGCGTATGCGACGGCGAGCGGTCTTCAGACGATCGCCGACGATTCCGGTCTCGAGGTCTACGCGCTACGGGGAGCGCCCGGCGTGCGGAGCCGGCGTTTCTTTGGCGACGACGCGAGCGCCGAGGAGCGAAACGCGAAGCTGCTCGCGCTCCTCGACGGCATTGAAGATCGGTCGGCCCGTTTCGTTTGCGTCACCGCACTCGCGTCGCCCGACGGGCACGTCGAGCTCTTCGAAGGCGAGGTGCGTGGCGAGATCGCGGAGTCACCGCGTGGTGCGGCGGGCTTCGGCTACGACCCCGTGTTCGTCATCGCCGGGGATGGCCGCACGATGGCTGAGCTGCCGTCGGAGGAAAAGCACCGTGTTTCTCACCGCGGGCTCGCGGGCGCGAAGCTACGGGCGCGTCTCGCCGCCGGGGCGTAGGCGTTTGACGAGCCGCTTCGCATCGTCGAGGGACATCCCGCCGGTCGGCCGCCAGTCATGGCGCTCACCGCCGCCGCTCGAGCAGTACGCCCAGCGCTCCTCGTGCATGGTCAGGGCCTCGTTCGGTTCGGCGGTTTGGTGCTCCGCGCGAGCGCAGACGAAGTCGATGCGATCGTCCATCTAATCGATTGACGGCCCACCACCACGAAGCATGTCACCCCTTCAGGTGAATCGGCTCGCGACTGCGTCGTACGGAACAGAGACACCCCCCGCTCGGGGGAGGACCTACG
>DATCPK010000030.1:0-1638 GCA_036570125.1 Candidatus Limnocylindria bacterium | reverse complement strand
TCGTCCATCGCACGATTCCTTCTGCGACGTAGCCCAGCGCTGGGATCGTCTGCGGATGCACGAACGATCCGCCCGGAGCCAAGCTCTGCGCTTGCCACACGCCGAGGAACGGCTGCGCATGCTGCCTGGCCGCAAATCCCTGCGTCGCGAGGGTCGCCCTCGTGACACTGACCGCCGTGGGATCGGAACCCGCGACGGGGGTGGGACTCGCGGCACTCGACGGACTCGCGTTGGGCGATGCCGCCGCCAAGATGGGCGTCGCCGACGGAGTCGCAGCTCCACCGTTGCACGCGGCGACTACGAGGAGCGCGACCACGAGCGCGAAGATCCGACGCACGCGGGCAGTGTGGACCTACGAGCGCCACCTGGCCGGCGCACCTTCGACCTCGAGCACTTTCCCGCGTCGCTCGAGATACCGGAGGTGCGCGAGCGTCTCGGCGAGCGCGAAACGCTCCTCGTGGGGCGAGCGAAGGACCGGGAAGAGCGTGCGGCACACGGCGTATGCGTCGCGTTCGCCGTCGCCGATCGCATCGACCGTCGCGCGAAGGCGCTCTTCGTGGTGCGCGAGGATCTGATCGACGCGGCCCGGAAGATCGTCGAACGGATCGCCGTGCGCCGGAAGCACGCGGGTCACCGGCAGCGTGCGCACCGATCGGAGCGCGCCGAGAAAATCGCCGAGGGGGTCGTCGCGCGAGTACGGGTAGAGCCCGACGTTCGAGGTGATGCGCGGGAGCACGTGATCGCCCGAGAACAAGATGCGCTCCGGCTCGTCCACCAGGACCGCGTGATAGTCGGTGTGCCCCGGCGTCCACTTGAGACGAGCGCGCCGGCCGCCGAGGTCGAGCTCCTGGCCGTCGCCTGCCGCGGTGATCTTTTCGACTTCATCCACGGCTCGGCCGATCTCGAGCCATGACTCGCGCATTCCTTCGTCGACGGCGGCCGGCATGCCGTGGCGCTCGAACCAGGCGTATGTCTGGTCGATCATCGAGTGATCGCGCGACCACATGCGTGCGGCGTTCTCCATCTCGGGCCCGTGCATCACGATCTCGGCGCCGGCGCGCTCGAGCGTCCCGGCCATGCCGAGATGATCCGGGTGAAGATGGGTGACGAACACGCGCCGCAGGTCTTCCATCGCGACACCGGCATCCGCGAGCGCGGCGCGAAGCGCGGCCTCCGCTTCCTTTGTGTGCATACCGGTGTCGACGAGCGAGTAGCCGGACGAGCCTTCGATCAGGTACGCGTTGATGCTCCGCAGAGCGAGCGGGAGAGGAAGCGTGATGCGCCGGACGCCCGGCGCGACGGTCGGGGCGTTCAGGCTGACGGGTCGTTAGCGGAAGTCATCACAGATAGAATGGTTATTCCCCGGCCCGTTCGTCTAGAGGCCTAGGATGCAGCCCTCTCAAGGCTGAGATCAGCGGTTCGAATCCGCTACGGGCTACTCGGTCTCGCTCTGCTTCGAAACTGAGATCCGCTTCCGCACTGGGACGGCACTCTAAAGACACCCCCTCAAACGTAGTGGTCATCCTTGTGCCGAACTGGGAACGAACAAGCCTCTTCTGAGGCGCGCCCGCCGCGCTCAGAGTCGACTGTATGAAGCTTTGGACGAAAGCCACTGGCGCGATCGCAATGGTGCTGGTC
>DATCPK010000029.1:0-13564 GCA_036570125.1 Candidatus Limnocylindria bacterium | reverse complement strand
CTTGATCTTCGACACGGCGTCGCGCGCTCCGGGTTTGTACGGAAGGTCGACTCGCTTCGCGATCACGCCGTCGAGGCCGATCATCTCGAGCCGCTCGAGCCACTGTTTCGCGAGCTTGGGATCCTTCGAAATAGGCGAAAGTGAGAAGCCCTTCGCGAGGCGCTCGAGCTGCTTGCGACGTTCCGCGAGCGGGCGCTCGTGGATCGGCTCTCCGTTCCAGAGAAGTAGGTCGAACACGATGTAGCGCGCCGGCGTCTCGGCGGACAGCTTTCGAATGCGCGACTCGGCGGGATGCAGGCGATTCTGCATCGCATCGAACTCGAGCTTCCCGTTGAGCTCGATGACGATCTCGCCGTCCAGCGCCGAGTGCGGCGGGAGAAGATCGCCGAGCTTTCGCAGCTCGGGGAAGTACCGAAGCAGCGGCCGCTCGTTGCGACTCCAGAGTGCCAGCTCGCCACCATCGTTCTCGAGCACTCCGCGGAAACCGTCCCACTTCGGCTCGTACTGCCACCGCTCGCCTTCGGGAAGGGACTCGACGAGCTGCGCTTCCATCGGCGGGAACGGCACGTTGGGCCCGGGCATCAGATCAGTCCGCGACCCGTGCGGTCGTTCGCGTGACCTCGTCGAGCCAAGCCGTCATCTCGCGCGTCGATCGAAAATGCACGAGCTTGGCCACGCGATCGCCTTTCGTGACGAGCTCGAGGAGATCCGGCCGCATCGAGTGCACGCGACGCAGAGTGCGAAACATGAGGAGCGACGGCGGTGGCGCGCCCTGTCCCGCCCACGCGCGCCGCTGGACGAGCGACACGATCTGTCGTTTCGCGGCCCACCAGAGATGAGTGCGGAAAGGGAGGTCGACATACACGATCGTGTCGGCCCGCCCCATGCGCCGATCGATCACCGGCCACGGTCCAAACCCATCGATGATCCACGCGTCCTGCGCCGCCCAGCCTTCCAGGATCGGCGCGACCTCATCGAGCGGTGCCCTCCGCCAGCCCGGCAGCCACTGCACCTGGTCCACCTCGTGAACCGGAATGCCAAGATGCTTTCCGAGCGCGCGCGCAAGGGTGGACTTGCCGCCGCCTCCGTTGCCGATCACCGCGATACGTCTCACGAGACCATCGTCACACGGAAACGAGAGCGAGGCCCGCCGCCCTCCCGCGGGCGGCGGACCTCGCTCGAATGAGTGCTAGGGCGACCCTGCTTTTATTTGCTGCGCTTCGCGAGCACCGAGTCCTTCGCCTGCTTGGCGATCCGGAACTTCAGCACGCGCTTCGCGGGAATCGAGATCGGCTGACCGGTCGCGGGGTTCCGTCCCATCCGAGCCTTCCGGTCGACGATCACGAGCTTGCCGACGCCCGGAATGGTGAAGCCGCTGCGGGCTTCCTTGTACGCGAGTGCGGCAAGTTCATCGAGGAACTGCCCCACTTGCTTCTTGGTCAGACCGGTCTTTTCCGACAAGCGATTCAGGGTCTCGGACTTTGAGATCCCAGCCACGTATCCCTCCAGTGCGGCCTATGGCCTGTTTGGTTCGCGCCGCATTCTGCACGAACGCACGAGAGCGCATGATGCGACGGTGACTCTTCGGGTCGTCGACGACCCCCCGGACCGCCCCGAATGGCTCCGAGAGACGATCCGGCTCCTGACGAGCGGGACCGCCGCGGAGCGTGACCGGCTGCTCGCCCGGGTCGCTCACGCCTCCGAGGCCGACCTCGCCAAGGGCTCGGACGACGACTGGGGGCTTGGTCAGGTGGCAACCCACCTCCTGATCGTCGAGCGGGGCGTCTCGACCATCGGCCTGCGCCTGGCGACCGGCGCCGAGCCGGGGCCCACCGGGCAGCCTCGCCCGGCCGCCTCCGCCGTTACGAGGGCGGGCATCGAAAGCCTCGCCGGAAAGGCCGTCGCCACCGCCGCTCGACTCATCGCCGAGTTCCCTGCCGAGCCCAATACGAGGGCCACCGCGACGCACCCGTACTACGGCGATTTGAATTGTTTTGGTTGGCTCCTCATGCTTCCGGAGCACTACCGAGCACATCTCGAGGCGCTCGACCGGGGTCGGCCAAGCGCCCTCTAGGGGAGGCCCTTTCTTGGCCACGGAAACCAAGTCGTCGACAGCGCTCGAGACCTTCGCCCGCGAAGATCGGACGTTCCCGCCGCCCAAGGACTTCGCCGCGCAGGCGAACGCCAAGGACCCGGGCATCTACCAGCGGGCCGAGAAAGACCTCGAGGGCTTCTGGGCCGAGCAGGCCAGGACGCTCCTCTGGCGGAAGCCGTTCACGAAAGTGCTCGAGTGGGAGGCCCCGTACGCCAAGTGGTTCCTGGGCGGCGAGCTCAACGTTTCAGAGAACTGCCTCGACCGCCATGTGAAGGCGGGGAAAGGCTCGAAGGTCGCCTATTACTGGGAGGGCGAACCGGGCGACGTCCGCGCCATCACCTATCAGGACCTCCTCGACATGACGTCGCGCGCCGCGAATGCGCTCAAGGAGCTCGGGGTCAAGAAGGGCGATCGCGTCGCGATCTACATGCCGATGATCCCGGAGCTGCCTGCCGCGATGCTGGCTTGCGCGCGGATCGGCGCGCCGTTCACGGTCGTCTTCGGCGGCTTCTCCGCCGAAGCGCTCTCGGGTCGCATCAACGACGCCGAGGCCAAAGTGCTCATCACGGCGGACGGCGGTTATCGGAAGGGCGGCGCGGTTCCTCTCAAGAAGAACGCCGACGACGCGATCGCGCAGACCAAGACCATCGAGAAGGTGCTGGTCGTCCGGCGCACCAAGCAGGACGTGCCGTGGACCGAGGGCCGCGACGTCTGGTGGCACGAGCTCGTCGATCGCCAGAAGCCGGAGTGCCCCGCCGAATCGCTCGACAGCGAGCACATGCTCTATCTGCTCTACACGTCAGGCACCACTGCGAAACCGAAGGGCATCGTGCACACGTCGGCCGGGTACCTCACCGGCGTCGCGACGACACACAAGCTGGTCTTCGACGTGAAGGAAGACGACGTGTATTGGTGCGCCGCCGACATCGGCTGGGTCACCGGCCACAGCTACATCGTCTTCGCCCCGCTCGCGAACGGCACGACCGGTGTCATGTACGAAGGAACGCCGGACTTCCCCGACAAGGACCGCTGGTGGTCGATCATCGAGAAGTACAAAGTCTCGATCCTCTACTGCGCGCCCACCGCGATCCGCACTTTCATGAAGTGGGGCGCCGAATATCCGGCGAAGCACGACATGTCTTCGCTGCGTCTCCTCGGATCGGTCGGCGAGCCGATCAATCCCGAAGCGTGGCTCTGGTACAACGAGACGATCGGCGGCGGCCGGTGCCCCATCGTCGACACGTGGTGGATGACCGAGACGGGGATGATCCTCATCACCCCGCTGCCCGGTCTCACCACGACGAAGCCCGGAAGCGCGACGTTCCCGTTCCCCGGAGTCGCTGCCGACGTCGTGGACGAGGAAGGGAAGTCCGTCCCGCTCGGAGGCGCTGGGTACCTCGTCCTGTCACGTCCGTGGCCCGCGATGCTCCGCGGCGTCTACAAGGACGACAAGCGCTACCGCGAGACCTACTGGAGCCGTTATCCAGGGAAGTACTTCGCGGGGGACGGCGCCCGCCGTGACAAGGACGGCTACCTCTGGCTCATGGGCCGGGTGGACGACGTGATGAAGATCTCCGGGCACCGCATCTCGACCACTGAGGTCGAGTCGGCGCTCGTGTCGCATCCCAAGGTTGCCGAGGCCGCGGTGATCGGCCGCGAGGACCCGATCACCAACCAGGCTATCTTCGCATTCGTGACGCTTCGAGGCAGGAACGAGGGAAGCGAGGAGCTGTCGAAGGAGCTTCGCGAGCACGTCGTCAAAGCGATCGGCTCGATCGCCCGTCCCAAGACGATCATGTTCACTCCCGAATTACCGAAGACCCGTTCCGGAAAAATCATGCGGAGACTGCTCAGGGACATCGCCAACGGAGTCCCGCTCGGCGACACGACCACGCTGGCCGATTCAAGCGTCGTCGAGTCGATCCGCACCGCATCGTCATCCGGCAAGGACGACTAGCGAAACCAAATACGAGCGGCGGGTGGCACGGCGCAGCGGGTCTCTTACGAAGCGCGGGTGCTGGGGCCCCCGCCCCATCAGGGGCCCCTACCCCTGGGGCCCCGCCCGCAGCGAACGCCAGTGAGCTGCAAGGCGGGGAGGGTGCACTGAGGAAGAGGCCCGCGTAGTGGCTTCGCCAACAGGGGCCCCTGCCCCTCGGACAGGACCCGCCGCGCTCCGGGACAGGACCCGCCCGCCCGGCGCAGACGCTTCGAGGAGTGAAAACCCGAATTGACGATGCGGAAAGAAAGACGTAGATATGCGCCTTATCACGTCGCATTGGGCATTGGTGGGGAGGTGATGACCGGGCAGGCGACGGTCTCGTAACTGGGCACTCTGATCGCGTCGTCAGTAAGAAGGGGGAAAACTTGGCAACGCGAACCGCCACGGCGGTCGCCACGACGAGTCGCGCGTACGGTCTGCCGTTCGTCATCTCGGCTTCGTCGGCCGGCACCGTCATCGAGTGGTACGACTTCTACCTTTACGCCACGCTCGCGCCGTTCTTTGCACCGATCTTCTTCCCGAGCGAGAACCCGACGGCATCGCTCCTATCCGCTTTCGCGACGTACGCCGCGGGCTTCCTCGTACGCCCATTCGGCGCGGTCTTCTTCGGCGCCCTCGGGGACATCATCGGCCGGAAATACACGTTCCTCGTCACGATCACGGTCATGGGCCTGGCAACGGTTCTCGTCGGCTTCCTGCCGACGTACGCGCAGATCGGCATCTTCGCGCCGGTCATTCTCGTCGCGCTCCGGCTCCTGCAGGGCCTGGCACTCGGCGGGGAGTACGGCGGCGCCGCGATCTACGTCGCGGAGCACGCACCCGATAACAAGCGCGGTCTCTACACGGCGTGGATCCAGACGACCGCGACCATCGGGTTCTTCCTCGCGCTCGCGATCATCCTGTTCTTCCGCAACTCGATGAGCGCCACGGATTTCACGAAAGACGCTCCGCTCTTCGCGGGACTCGCAGGAGGGTGGCGGTACCCGTTCCTTCTCTCGGCGATCCTCGTCGCGTTCGCCCTGTACATCCGACTCAAGCTTCGTGAAACTCCACTCTTCGCACGCCTCAAGGACGCCGGGAACTCTGTCACCGGCGCCGGCAACTGGGCCAGCGAATCGTTTGGTGGCCGCAAGGTCGGCGTGATCCTTCTGGTGCTACTTGGGCTCACCGCGGGCCAGGGTGTCGTCTGGTACCAGGGTCAGTTCCAGGCGCTCAACTTCATGACGATCTACCTCAAGCTCACATTCACGCAGGCCTACCCGATCATGCTGTGGGCGGTCGCGCTCGGCACGCCATTCTTCCTCGTGTTCGGGTGGCTCTCAGACAAGATCGGCCGCAAGGTAATCATCCTCGCCGGCTGCTTCATCGCGGCCGTCACCTACGTGCCCATCTACAACCTCATGCACGACCACGCGCACGTCGTTACTAACCCGGCCGGTCTCATCACCAGCGCGAACCCCGACTTCCTGATCATGACCGCGTTGGTATGGATCCAGGTCGTCTACGTCACGATGGTCTATGGGCCGATCGCGGCCTTCCTCGTGGAGTACTTCCGCGCGAAGGTTCGCTACACCTCGCTTTCGATCCCGTACCACTTCGGGAATGGTTGGTTCGGCGGCATGCTGCCGCTCCTCTTCACCGGGCTCGTCGGCGCGACGTACCCCGAGGGCAGCAACCTGTACGTTCCGTTCCTGAAGAACTTCATGGCGCTTCCCATCAACAGCACCATCAGCCTGCGTCAGTTCAACCCGAGCAACGATCCCAACGGCAACATCTACATCGGCCTCGCGTACACGATCACCGTCGCGCTCATGACCGTGATCATCGGAACGCTGTTTCTGCGCGAGCCGAAGGGTGTGAAGATCTGGTCCGAGGTCGGTGGCGAACAGCCCGGCATGGTGACCGAGGCAACGCCCGCCGAATAGGCGATTCGCTCGCACAAGAAAGAGGGAGGCTTCGGCCTCCCTCTTTTTATTGCAGTCCGCGCCTCTTGACCTGTTCATCCTCAGCCGCTTCGGCGTTGAGCCCCGTCCGTTTGTTCCACGACTCCCAGCCTTCCCAGTTCGCCATGAAGAACGTGTAGCAGACCAAATACATGGCAGCGAGGAGAAAGACCGTCGCGCCGAGGAGGAGGAGAGCACCGACGGGATTGGCGACGTCCGGGTCCGGCATGTCTTTCGCACGTTAGTCCAATCCGCCGGCCGGTCGTGTTTCAGAGCAAGAGCGGCTTCTCGAGCTGAACGAACGCCGGCAGCGTCTGGTAGCCGAGCTTGGCGTTCACCTCGCGCATGGCCTTGTTCGGCTCGTCGTTCGTTGTGAGCATCGCGCGCAGGCCCTTGGCCTTCGCGCGCGAAAGCGCTTCGACCTTGATCGCCGTCGCGAGGCCGCGGCCGCGGTAGTCGCGCCCGACCCCGGTCATCCAGGTATACCCATCTAGGGACTCGCGTTTCCCGGTCGTTGTTAGGGCTGCGATGGTCTCCCCGTCGTACGCGACGATCGATGCGTCGGCGATCATCTGGCCGCTCTCGAAGCCCATCTGACGGAAGCGCTCGAGGGGCCAGTGCGGCGTCGGCGTCGCCCATGGGATGTCCTCCCACATCGGCTTCTCCGCCTCGTGCAGCTCCCGGATGAAGCGCTCTTTGCTTTCAGCGTCACGGCCGTCGAGGATCTCTTCGATCGTCCGGAACGTGATGCCCGAGCGCCGGACCTCATCGGCGCGGGCCTTGAACGAGGTCGGATCGAAGGTGGCGAGGTCCACGTACGCCTCGATACGGCGGCCTATCTCCCGAAAACCTCGTTTGGCGGACCACTCGAGCGCGTCCGGGTGCGCGTCGCTCGCGCCGGCGAGGAAACGTGGCGCCTTTCGCCGCACGGCTTCGTCGATGATCACCGCGAGCAGCGCGCTGCCGATCCCCTTGCCGCGGTCCGCTCGCGCGACCGACACGCCGCCGTTTTGCGCTCCGTCGGGATGGCGGAATGCGCCGCCGTTGCTCACGTTGGCGATCGCGGCGATGTGCCCGGATCCGTCCTCGACGGTGAGCCGTAGCAGCGAATCGTCGGGGGACATCGATTCCCAAATACGCCACTCCTCGGCACTGCCCTGCTCCATCGGCCCGTACCAGGTGTTGCGTTCGACGATCCACGGCTCGCGGTCCCGCTCTTCGAACGGACGCGCGCGGTACCCCTTCGGGAGGCTCGCCGTTACGCGGTCTGTGTTCAGCGCGACCACCCGCGGGACGATAGGGGCGGGCATGCAGGCGTCAAATCGCGCCCCGATACATCGTCGTCACAGCTCCGATACCACTCGGTTGCCCAATAAGCGGCTGTGGCACCGCATTTGCCCCTAGTTGAGGCGGCCCACGAACTGTGGGAACCCAAGGAGGTAATCGAAAATGGACGACAAGATCGAAGGCAAGTGGGACCAGACCAAGGGCAAGGTCAAGGAAGAGGCCGGCAAGCTCAGCGGCGACAAGTCGACCGAGATCGGCGGCAAGATGGACCAGGGCAAAGGCAAGCTCAAGGAGGGCCTCGGTGACGTCAAAGAGGGCCTTCACGACGAGCGAGTCGACCGCTAACTAGTACACCCGCGGTGACGCGAGGCCCGGGCGCACAATTACACCGTGCGTCCGGGCCTTTGCTTGTTCCTCGCCTGCGCGCTGTTTCTCGGTGCGTGCGGTGCGCCGGCAGCCAGGACTGAGGCGCGCGGACTACCGCCCGTCACGCTCGTCGCGAGCGCGAACGACGAGGTCACGGTCGACGTTCTCGAGCTCATATGCCAGAGCTGCGCGGAACACATCGTGGCCGGGTGCAAGCAGATCGAGGGTGTCGCATCGGTCGAGGCCGACCGGAGGGCAAGGCTCATCACATTGCGGTTCGATCCGGCAGTGACCACCCGCGCGCGGATCCTTGCCGCCGTCGACGACGTCGTCGCGTCCATCCCCTGAGACTCGGCCGGACTCTCGTCGCGCACCACGCCGATCCGATCGGGCACCTCTTCGGCCTTCTCTCGTTCGCACGTCCGCGTCGCCGGGACGGATGCTTTCTCTATGTGAGCGATAGGGGTCTCGCGAATCTTGTCCTGACCCGACGGGGCTTCGGCGCGATCACGTTCGGCCACGTCATCGTCGCCAGCTTCGAACCGACCCCCGCGGTGTGGCGTCACGAGATGCGGCACGTCGCGCAGTACGAACGCCTCGGGCTATCGTTCCTGCCGCTCTATCTCTGGTATCGCGCGAAGTACGGATATTTCGAGCATCCGTTGGAGCGAGACGCGTCCGAAGACCCTAGGCTCTTTTCATAGTGGCGACGTACGACATCGCAATACTCGGCGGCGGCCCCGGCGGATACGTCGCGGCGCTTCATGCCGCCGTCAAGGGCGCGAAGGTCGCACTCGTCGAGCGCGATCGCGTCGGCGGCATCTGTGTGACGGTCGGTTGCATTCCCTCGAAGGCGCTCCTGGATTCGAGCCATGCCTACTGGATGACGACACACGGCGAGGATCACGGCATTCATGTCGACGGCGCGCGGTTCGAGCTGCCGAAGGCGGTCGCGCGCAAGGACAAGGTCGTGGCTCAGCTGGTCTCGGGGGTCGAGGCGCTGCTCAAGGGCCGAAAGGCCGATCTGATCAAAGGCGAAGGCACGTTCGTCTCGCCGACCCAGCTCCGCGTCGGCGATCAGACCATCGACGCGAAGGCGGTGATCGTCGCGACGGGTTCGAAGGTCGGGACGCCGCCGATCAAGGGGCTCGCTGAGGCGAAGCCGCTCGACAACGTCGGCGCTCTCGCGCTCACCGAGATCCCGAAGCGTCTCATCGTGATCGGCGGCGGCGCGATCGGGCTCGAGCTCGGCACGTTCTTCTCGGAGATCGGAAGCGACGTGATCGTCCTCGAGATGCTGCCGCAGCCGATCGCCTACGCCGACCCCGAGCCCGTGCGCCTTCTCGTCCGATCGCTCGAGCAGCGCGGCATCAAGGTGCGCGTTAACGCGAAGGTCACCGAGGTCAAGCGGACCGGGACGATCGTCACGGTCAGCGCAGAGATCGATGGAAAACAGGAGTCGTTCGAGGGCGATCACGTCCTCCTCGGCGCCGGCCGGGTCGCGAACCTCTCGGGCGTGGAGCAGGCTGGTCTCACCACGAATCGCCTCGGCATCACGGTCGACGACCGGATGCGCACGAACATCGCCGGCGTGTGGGCCATCGGTGACTGCATTGGCGACCCGCGCGCGCCGAAGCTCGCGCATGTCGCGTCGACGCAGGGCGAGGTCGCCGTCGACACGATCCTCGGCGAGGACGCGACGATGAACTACGACGTCACGCCGAACGTCGTGTACACGCATCCCGAGATCGCGCAGGTCGGTCTGACCGAGGCGCAGGCGAAAGAAAAGTTCGGCGCGGAGATGAAGGTCGCGAGATACAGCTTCCGCAGCTCCGGACGGGCACTCGCCCTCGGTGAGGCCGACGGCCTCACCAAGATCGTCACCGCCGGGAAGGATCAGCGCATCGTCGGCGTGCACATCGTCGGACCGCAAGCGAGTGAGCTGATCGCCGAGGCGACGCTTGCGATGCGGCTTGAGGCGACGGTCGAGGACGTGATCGCAACGATGCACGCGCACCCGACGCTGGCGGAAACGTTCCGCGAGGCCGCGCTTTCAGCGGCGGGCCGGCCCATTCACTCAGCGCGCTAGCCAGCCCGATAGCGGACGTCCAGGAGTCCGTCCCGCTCCGCTTTGCGGAGCTCCACCTGCGGCGCGCCCCGTTCCCGCAGCGTCGCGTACCGCCATTCCGTGTCGGCTACGTCCACGGCGCCGATCGTGACCGCGGCGATGCCGGTCGCCCCGTTCGCGTGCTCGGTCGCGGCGCCGCCGGGAACTCGTAGCTCGCGCGCCGTCAGATCTTCGATGACGAAGGGAAGCGGCGCCTTGAGCACCGCGGTGCGCCACTTGAGCTCGACTCCGTCCGGCCTGATGCGACCACCGTCCTTCGGCGGAGTCTTCACGAGCTCGGCGAGCGCCGCGCTGTCGGCGGCGAGATCGTCGGAGAGGAGCGCGAAGTCCGCGAGCCCACCGCCGTCCGCGGCGATCTTCCACCAGCGATGGGTCAGCGCGCGATCGAGATCTCGGAACGCAACGATCTCGAGATAGCTCCCGTCGGCGAACGTGATGAGCGCGTTGTGCGTCGCGCCATCGGAGTGCTCGCCGCCGGGCGTCACCGTGAAACCGCGCCGACGGTGGTCGGCCATCGCGGCACTCAGATCCCGCGCGACTAGGACGACGTGGTCGAGCTGACGGAGCATCGACGAATGTGTATCACGCGACGGGCGACGGTAGGCCGTAAAGGAGTCGGACCTTTGTCTGTCGTTTAGAAGACGACTGCTCTATCCGTTGAGCTAACGGCCCATGCCTCGTAATTATGACGAACCATCGGCCCGGGAATCCGACTGGTGTGCAACACGCGGCGCGGCTATTCGAGACGTACGCGTGTTGTCGGGATGTCCAGGATCACGAGCTGCGTGCCGCTGATTGATGCGTTGATTTCGAAGATGAGCGGCACCACGACCGAGCGGCCCACCGGGAAATCCGCGGGCCAGATGTACGCGGAGTCCGGATTCGCCTCGCTCGAGTACACGCCGCTCGACGTCGGTTGCGCCGCGTACTGCTCGCCGCCCGGGGCGGTGAGCGTGAAGCTGCTCGGCGAAAGCTGCGCTGGTCCCGGGCCGCGATTCGTCGCGGCCATCTGGACCACCAGATAAGTCCCACGTGCGGCAGATGAGCCGATCCGCGCGACGCGGCGCACGCTGCCGACGGTGTACGTCCACGCTGCGGACGAGACCGGGGTGCCGACAGCGACCGTCTCCGAGGTCGGACCGCCGCCGGTCAGAAGTGAACGGATCGACGGAACGCTGAAGATGCCGATGAGCACGACCAGCGCGCCGATGATGAGAAACCGCAGTCGCCACGCGGCGCCGCCCCATTCGCGCTGCAGAGGCTCGGCGACCCCATACCCGGATCGCGTCATCGCAGGCTCCGAGCCGATGCGATCGCGAAGGGTGAGCCCGGGATCCTCGGGCGGCCGCTGCGGTCGCGGCGGCTCCACGACGCGCGCGGCGACCGGCGCGGCCGCAACGGCGACCGGCGCGGCGGCGGGATGGCTCGGCGCAGCCGCGGGACGGCTCGGCGGTGGCGTCGCTCCGGTGCGAAACGGCTTGATCTCTGGGTGGTACGTCGTCGAGCGGGTCCGGAACGCGATGTCTGGTCGAACCACGCCGACGAACGCGCTCCCGCCCATACCCGTGAGCTCCCAGAGGTTCTGATTGGTCCCCGTTCGGGTCGCGAGCGGATCACCATCGGCCTCGACGCCGCGCCGGCCGACGACCACGACGGCGTACGGACCGAGCTCCGGGATGGGGTCGTGCTCGGCCGCTTCGCCGAACGAGACGAATCGGAGGTACACGCCCTCCGGCCCGGCGATCCGAAGATCGGAACGTTTCGTGCCCCCCGGCTCCTGGCCGGTGGCACGCCGGAGCTCGTGCTCGGCTTCGATCCAGCGCCCGCCGCTGCCGAACAGGTCGCCCCCGCCGTCCTTCCGATCGGCCATCAACGATTGACCGCGGACCACAACATGCTCGAGCGGTCCCACCGGCGGAAGCTCTCCGTCCATGGGCTCGCCTTCAGTGAAGAACGTCAGATAAAGACCAGGTTCCACGCCGAGGAAGCCTAGTGCGAGTCCTTGTATCTAATCCATGACCGCGTCGGCTTCGATCTCGACCTTCCACCGGGGATCGAGCATTCCGACGATGACCACCATCGTCGAGGCCGGACGAACGTCGCCGAACATGGCGCCGTGCGCGCGGCTGACCGCGTCCGCGTACGTGGGGTCGGTGAGGAACATTCGCGTGCGCACGACGTGTTTGGCGGTCGCGCCGGCTCCCGCGAGTGCTTCGAGGATGATCTCGAGACAGCGACGAGCCTGGATTTCCGGGTCTGGATCGCACGAGCCGTCGGGCCAGATCGGCGCGGTCCCAGAAACGTAGACGTTGCGCCCGACGCGGAGCGCCCGGCTAAAACCGATCGACGTCTCGTACGTGGACCCCGACGAGACCCGCTGCCGATCGCTCATCGGTAATAGAGTGGGGGACAGGTGGCAAACGACGCATTTATCGACGAGCTGTGGCGCGCAGCGCGCGAGCTATTCATGCCCGATCACCCGTGGTTCAAGGGAATCGTCGAGCACCGCTGGACGCGCGAGCAGATCGTTCTTGGCGAGATCCAACACTATCTTCGCGTCCGCACCAATCCGATCTTCTTCGGCTACATCGTCACGAACGTCGCGAGCGAGCGCAACTACGCGCTCATGGACATCGTGATGGAGAACTTCATGGAGGAGCTCGGCGGCGAGAGGACGCATGTCGACATCATGCTGCAGATGCTCGACGAGGCCGGCATCTCGCGCGAGGAGGCGGACAAGGCCGATCCCGCGCCCGGCACGCTCGCGGCGATCGAGATGATCCGGTCGGGATGCCAGAACCGCTCCGCGCTCGAAGGGATCTCGCTGCTCTCGTTCGTCGAGGCGATGCACGGTGGCCCCGATGGCGCCGCCGCGCGCGTTTTCAAGGAGCTCACCGGCCATTACGGCTTCTCACGCCGCGCCGCGGCGACCTACGAGCTGCACGCGGAACAGGACACCGGGCACGGCGACCGGCAGATCGAGGCGATCCGCCGCTACGCGACCGACGACGAGACCCGCGAGAAGTGCCGCCGCGCGGTCTATCTCGGTCTCAACGCGTTCAACTTCGAATGGGACGGTCACGTCCAGGCGATGACCGGCCGGCGCGATTCCTACTGGGCCGGCAAGACCGGCACGCTCGAGCTGCGGCATCCCGATGTGCGGTTACCCGCGAAGGTCTAGAGCGGCCAATCTTTCGGTAAAGCCCCACGCAGCTTCTTGTACTCGGGATCGTCGGCGTACTTCTTCTTGAATGTCCTCACTTGCTTGAGAAGATCGGCCTCATCGATTTCGAGCACGTTGGAGACCATACCCGTGGTCTCTTCGAAGCCGAGGCTTCAGTTGCCGCGTCAGCCCCGCATGCGCTCCAGGACAGTGCGATCTTCGGCGTTCACTTCAAAAGCGTAGGCCTGCGCGCCTCCTGGGTCGTGACTACGACGGCCTGACCGGCTATCGGCTCGCCGCTCGGACCGGCGGCGACGCGCACGCGCGCAAGCAGTCGCCAGTCCTTGCTATCGCGAAACAGCAGGATCAGGAACGGGTTCTCGACCCTGACACCGGGTGATTCGGTGAACTCGACTGGCAGCACGATCGTCGTCGGGGAACCGGACGGGACCTCACGGTCGATCTTGGTTTCGGGCGTTCGGAACTGCGAATGCGGGTGCTTCGCTGAGAGCAGGCGGATGGGCTGATCGCCCTCATTCGTGATCCGCCAGGTGACGGTCCAGCTCCCAGCTGTGCCCGCGGT
>DATCPK010000028.1:0-9437 GCA_036570125.1 Candidatus Limnocylindria bacterium | reverse complement strand
TTCATGGTCACGAGCTCACTCAAGGACACGCTCGAAGCCATCCGCACACCACCGACGATCTTCCCGAACGAGCTTCATCCCGAGAACTACATCGACGCGTGGAACCGCGCCCCGTGGGGACGCTATTTCGTCAACACGTTCTTCGTCTCGGTCTCGGTGACGATCCTCGAGCTCATCACGGCTTGTCTTGCCGCCTACGCGTTCGCGCGTCTGAAGTTCGGGGGCAAGGGGATCCTGTTCACGGTCTTTCTCGCGACTCTCATGATCCCCAGCGAGGCCACCCTCATCCCGAGGTACGTGCTCATGAGCCCGAGCAAAGTCGCCTGCGCCGGCCTCCCCTGCCTCGGGTGGTTCGACACCTATCAGGTGCAGATCGTGCCCTTCATCGCGAGCGCCTTCTCGATTTTCCTCATGCGCCAGTTCTTCCTCTCGATCCCGAACGAGCTCGCGGACGCGGCCCGGATCGACGGCGCGGGACACTTGCGCTTCCTCTGGAGCGTCGTCCTGCCCCTCTCGATCCCGGCCCTGATCACGGCTGGCCTCATCACGTTCCTAGGGTCGTGGGACGCGTTCCAGTGGCCGCTCATCGTGACCTCGAAGCCGGACTTCCGACCGGTACAGGTGGGCCTCTCCGCGTTCCGGCAGGAAGCGGGGTCGAGCTACCATCTGCTCATGGCAGCGTCTACATTCGTGGTCGCTCCCATCGTGCTTCTTTTCCTGGTGGCCCAGCGCTACCTAGTGCAGGGCATCGCACGGACGGGCATCCGGGGTTGAAGCAGGCAGGTATTTGCAGACAGCTCGCCGCTGACGCGGCGAGCGAAGAGGGGCCGCAGGGGATACTTCCCCTGCGATAAGGAGGGAAGCGTCATGCGCTTGAAGGCAGCCATCCTCGCGACGCTCATGGTGGTGACCGCGGCGTGCAGCAGTCAGGCGCCGGCGGCTCAGCAATCGACGGAAGCGGACATCACGCTCTCGGGTCCGGTCAGCATCACGCTCTGGCACGCGCTCAGCGGTCCGCAGCAGGTCGCCCTCGATGCCATTGTCAAGAAGTTCAACGACACCAACGGCAAGGGCATTACCGTGACCGCTCTGAACCAGGGCAACTACACCCAGCTGTACCAGAAGACCCTCGGTGCGATCCAGGCGGGCGCCCTGCCCGAGCTGGCGCACGCGTACGAGAGCTTCGTCGCCGATTACATGAAGGCCGACGTCGTCGTCGACCTCGGGCCATACAAGGACAGCAAGACGAATGGCCTGACGAAAGAGAGCCAAGACGACGTCTACAAGGGTTACTACGACACGAACACGTTCCCGCAGTACGGCAATCGACTCCTGTCGTGGCCCTTCACGAAGTCGCTCGCCGTCATGTACGTGAACAACGACATCCTGAAAGAGATCGGCAAGCCGATCCCGAAGACGTGGGACGAGTTCGAGGCGACGTCGCTCGCCGCCACGAAGAAGGACGCCTCGGGCAAGGTCACGCGCATGGGCTTTGCGTTCAACACCGACGCGTCGTACTTCAACGCGCAGGTCTACGCCCGCGGCGGAAACCTCATGGCCGCGGACAACAAGACGGTGGCCTGGAACGGCAAGGAAGGCCTCGCCGTCCTCCAGATGTACGACCGCATGAATAAGAATGGCTCGGGCTACAGCCCCAAGAGCTTCGACTACCAGAGCGATCTCGCAACGGGAAAGCTCGCGTTCTTCTTCTCATCGACCTCAACGGTCCCGTTCATGAAGGACCTGGCCGACAAGGCTCCGTTCAGCTGGAGCATCGCCAATCTGCCGCAGGCCGCGACCGATCCGGCGAAGGCCAAGACGGTCCAGTTCGGCGCGAACGTGGCGGTCTTCAAGAGCACACCGGAGAAGCAGCTCGCGTCGTGGCTCTTCATAAAGTGGATGAGCGAGACCGACCAGTCGGCGCAGTTCTCGGCGACGTCCTACTACATGCCGATCCGCGCGACGTCCGCGAACTCGCAGACGCTCAAGGACTACTGGGCGAAGGTGCCGCAAGGGAAGCAGGGCTTCGATCTCATCCAATACAGCTCCCCCGAGCCGAACATCCGCGGCCAGCAGGACATCCGCGACGTCATCTTCAACATGATCACCGAGGTCATCACCGGCAAGTCCGCACCGGACGCCGCCATAGCCACCGCCACGACCAAGGCGAACCAGATCATCAAAGACGCTCAATAACTCGCTAAGCCGCAACTGAAGAAGCGCCGGGGCCACTGGGGCTCCGGCGCTTCCTTTATGACTCCCCGACGCGGGTCCTGTCACGGCTACGCGGGCCCCTTCCTCAGCGCACCCTCCCCGCCTTGCAGCTCACTCTCGTTCGCTGCGGCGGGGCCCCGGGGCACCCGCGCTTCGTAAGGGACCCGCTGCGCCGTGCCACCCGCGTCGCCGCGGCAGTCGAACCTCGGGCAATTAGCTCCGGCGCTTCTTCAGTCAGACTTGCTCGATGAGCTGATAAGGCGATGGGGTGGGCCGACGACTTCGATCCCGTAGCGCTGGCCGACCGGCCCGAGTACATCGGGCGCAGGCACGGCCAATCCGGCGGGCGGTTTGTCGCTTGTCGCCGGTTCGCCGAGCTCCAGTGCGAAGTGCTCGAAGCCGGCCGGCGAGGCAAACACAAGAACGCGCGTCGGCTCGACATCCACCGTGAAGGTGTGCGCTATCCCGCTCGGGGCGAAGACGAAAGAACCAGCCTCAGCCTCGATCGCCTCGTCGCCGACGTAGAAGGTCATATGGCCGTCGAGGATGTACCACGCCTCGTCTTCTCTGTGGTGAATGTGGAGCGGCGGCTCGGTGGAGCGGAACGCTAACGCCTCCACCAGCGAGAATCGCCCGTCCGCGTTGGCCTCGGCGACCTTGACGGTGAATCGCCCACCCAGGGACCACACCGACTGCCCCTGACCCTTCTTCAGCAGATACGGTTTTCGTCCACTCATTCCCGCTTCCTCCGTTCGGCTTCGAGGAGTTTCAAGCGTTCTTCGCGCTCTTGCAGCTTCGCCTTTTCCTTCGCGACAACATCCTTCGGGGCCTTGTCGGCGAAACCTGGCTTGGCGAGAAGTTCTCTTGATCGCGTCACCATCTGAGTCGCGTCTTGGAGATCTCTTTCTAGACGCGCCTGCTCTTCAGCTTCATCCCGCTCCACGACGAGACGGAGCTCGATCGCGCGCACGACGATCGCGGTGCCTTCTCCTGTGCCGAGCGTCACGTCGCTGTGCGTGAGGTCGCCGATCTGACTCAGAAGATCGCGCACCGCAGCCGTTTCACCGGCGAGCGATACCTTCACCCGCGCGGACGGGTCGATCCCGCCCTCCTGTCGCGTGTTGCGGATCGCGCGCACCACGTCGATGAACGCTCCGAAACGCTCCTCGAGGGCGAGATCTCGTTCGCCGGCTTTCGGCCAGGGTGAGACCACGAGCGACGGTGCGTCACCCGATTTCCCGGCGCGCTTCCAAAGCTGCAGCGCGATGGTCTCCGTGATGAACGGCATCGACGGATGCAACAAGCGCAGCACTCGGTCGAGCACGTACGCGAGCGTGCGCACGGCCTCGACGGCCTCCGCGCCGCGCAGTGAAGGCTTCGCGAGCTCCACGTAGATGTCCGCGAGCTCGCCCCAGATGAAGGCCTCGAGTGCGACGAGGTACTCGCCAAAGAGATAACCGTCGATGAGCCGCGTCGCCTCGGCGATCGCCGCGTCGGCGCGCGAAAGGATCCAACGAGAGGCTTCGCCCTTCGGGTCGGGCCGTTCATCCGCGGTGTGTCCCTTGAACGCTTCGGGATGCTCGTCCACCTGCTTCAGCACGAAGCGGCTGATGTTCCAGAGCTTGTTGCCGAAGTTTCGTGCATGGTCGACCTTGTTCTGCGAGAGCTGCGAGTCGGCGCCCATCGCGATCCCGTGCACGAGCGCGTAGCGCAGCGCATCGGCGCCGTACTCCTTGATGAAGTCGAGCGGGCTCACGACGTTCCCGAGCGACTTGCTCATCTTCACGGTGCCCACGCGCACGAGGCCGTGTAGGTACACGGTGTCGAACGGGATCTCTCCCATGTGCTCGAGGCCGAGCATGATCATTCGCGCGACCCAGAAGAACAGGATGTCGTAACCGGTTTCGAGCACGCTGCCCGGGTAGTAGCGCCCCAGATCGGGGGTCTCGTCCGGCCAGCCGAGCGTGCTGAACGGCCAGAGCCCCGACGAGAACCACGTGTCGAGCACGTCGGGGTCCTGATAGATGTCGTCCGAACGGCAGCGTGTGCAGCGCGTCGGGTCGGGCGCGTCCTCGTCGGGCACGATCACGTTGTCGCAGTCGCGGCAGTACCAGACCGGAATGGAGTGGCCCCACCAGATCTGCCGCGACACCGGCCAGTCGCGGATGTTCTCCATCCAGTTGAAGTAGACCTTCTCCTGGTACTTCGGCAGGATCGTGATGCGGCCGCTGCGGACCGCATCGATCGCCGGCGGCGCGAGGCGATCCATGCGCACCCACCATTGCTTCAGCACGAGCGGCTCGTCGACGGTGCCACAACGATCGTGGACCGCCACCGCGTGGGTGATCGGCTCTTCTTTTTCAAGGAGCTTCGAGGCGCGCAGCTTCTCGACCATCATCTTCCGGCCGGCCTCGCGATCGGGACCAGCGAGCGGCCCGGCCGCGGGCGTCATCATGCCGCGCTTGTCGATCACCGAGAGCACCGGGAGGCCGTGGCGCTGTCCGATCTCGAAGTCGGTCTGATCGTGACCCGGCGTGATCTTGAGCGCTCCGGTGCCGAAGCTCGGATCGACCGCTTCGTCCGCGATGATCTTGATCCGCCGCTCGACGCCGGGGACCAGCACGTCCTTGCCGACGAACGCTTTCCAGCGTTCGTCATCCGGGTGCACGGCGACGGCGACATCGGCCACGATCGTCTCCGGTCGCGTCGTCGCCACGACGACATCCGGCGTGCCTTTGGGCATCGGCTCCGCCCAGGGATAGCGGACGTAATAGAGCGTGTCCGTCCGCGTGATGTGATTGACCTCGAGGTCCGAGTACGTGGTCTGGTCCTTGAGGCACCAGTGCACGATCCGGTCGCCTCGGTAGAGATGACCCTTCTTGTGCAGCCGGATGAAGTGGGTGCGAACGGCGCGCTGCTTCGAGGGCTCCATCGTGAAGTTGGGCCGCGACCAATCGAGAGAGCATCCGAGCACGCGAAGCTGTTTCTCGATCCGCGGTCGGTAGTGGTCCATCCACTTCCACATCTCTTCGAGGAACTTCTCGCGGCCCAGCTGCTGCCGCGTGATGCCTTCCTTCGCGAGCTCGTTCTCCACGACGACCTGGGCGATGATCCCGGCGTGGTCCGTGCCGGGCATCCAGAGCGTGGGCTCACCATTCATGCGGTGATAACGAGCCATGAGGTCCTCGTAGCCGCCGAAGCCCAGCGCGTGACCGAGATGCAGGTCGCCGGTGATGTTCGGGAGCGGAAGCATCATCACGAAGGGCTTCCCCGGATTCTTCTCGTCGGGCGTGAAGAAGCCGCTCTCTTCCCACCACCGGTACAGGTCGGACTCGACGACGGCCGGCTGGAAGTTCTTCTCCGCTAGATCGAGCGCGGACTCCGGCGGTCCCGGCATCGTCTTCGCCATCGAGCCAACTCCTTTCGCCAAAACAAAAACGCCGCCTCGTCCAAGGACGAGCGGCGTCGTGGTACCACCCTGGCTTCGCACGGACTTCTCCGTGCCTCATGTCCCCTGTAACGGGAGGACCCGATCCGGCTCGCGGGCGACCTTCCGAACCTCTCGCGCGGCGCCCTTTCACCAGCTGGGCGCCTTCTCTATCGGTGCGAGGCTCGTACTCCTCCCGGTCGCGGCCGGTAACTGAACAGGATAACGAAGATCGCGAGCAACACGATGGTCGTCACGAGGGCGATGAGTGTCGCCGCCTGCTGCGACTGCTGGGTCGACGTGTTCGGAGCGGCGGCGCTATCGGCGGAGAGTGGCGCGGCCTGGTAGCCCGCGACGACGGGCTGGACCGAGGCGGCCGGCGTGGCCGTCGCGGCCTCGGAGCGAACGAAGCTGTTCGGCGCGGCGAACGTCATGCCCAGCGCTGCGAACACGATGGACAGGGCGAAGCCCACGCGGAGTAAGAGGTTCCCCATAGCGACAATTGTGGGTGCAGAACCGGTGCCGTGCTTTGGGAAGCGAGCGAGCGCTAGGCCGGGGTGCGCTTCCGCATGAGCTGTTTCTGCCGGTACATGGCGCGGTCGGCCGCCTCGACGAGCGTGTCGACCGTCGCTTCGCCGCTCGCGTCGGCCACGCCCCAGGCGATCGTGGGAAGCCGGTGGCCTACGCCAAGGGTGCTGTGCGCTATGCGCTCGGCCAAGCGTCGCACGATCCGCTCGGCGGTCAGGATCGGGGCTCCCGCGAAGAGCACCGCGAACTCGTCCCCGCCGATCCGCGCGACCAGGTCGCCCTCCCGAACGCCCTGTTGGAGGATCGCGCCGACACGCACGAGCGCTTCGTCGCCGGCCGCGTGGCCAAAGTCGTCGTTCAGCGCTTTGAGGCCGTTAGCGTCAACGATCGCGACCGACAGCGGCGCCCCATCACGGCGTGCGAGCTCTCGTTCCAGACGTTCGAAGAAGCTCCGCCGGTTCGGAAGCCCGGTGAGGGGGTCGGTGGCCGCCGCGGTCTTCGCCGCCTGGTGCAGCTTGGCGACGCGCACGGCGGCCGCGACCTGGTGAGAGACGGCGGTCAGCAGATCCTCGTCCTCGGGGCCGAACGCGGCGAGACGCGTGCTCTCGACGCCGAGCGCGCCGATGCGCTCTTCGCCGAGCTGGAGGGGAACGCAGAGCACCGAGCGGATCTCGCTCGGTCCGTAGAAGCGCGGGTCGACGCGGCCGTCGGCGACGTTCTGCAGCTCGCCGCGCTCGACGACCCACCAGCTGATCCCCTGACCGCGCGGGAGTCGTTCACCCACGTACGACCCGGACGGCCCGACCGCCGCGCGAATCACGAGGTATTCGCCCGGGTCATCAAGCGTGAGCAGGAAGCCGTTCTCGTAGCCCATCGCGTCGCAGATGATCCGGAGCAGCCGCTCGGCGAGATCGTCGATGTCGAGTACGGCGCTGATCTCCGACGCGAGCCGCTGCAGGATCGCGAGCTGCCGTCCGTGGGTCTGCGCGCTGGCCGCGAACTGCTCGAGGAGGACGCCCGGTCCCGGCACGTCCTCGATGTCCTCGTGGAGGATCCCCGCGATCCGGCGAAGCTGCGCCGCGCCCTGCGCGCGGTCCCGCTCTATGAGCCGCAGGAACGCATCGACGACCGCGGGATGGAACTGCGTTCCGCGGCAGCGCAGGAGCTCCGCGCACGCGTGCTCGACGGTCTGCGCGGGCTTGTACGCGCGCCGGCTCACGATGACCTCGAACGCGTCCGCGGCGGCCACGACATACGCCTCGATCGGAACGAGATCGCCGCCCAGCTGGTCGGGATACCCGCCTCCGTCATAGCGCTCGTGATGGCTGCGCACGATCGGCACGAGGTCGCGGAGGGGCTCGACCGCGTTGACGATCGACGCGCCGAGTATCGAGTGGCTCCGCATCATCACCCACTCGTCGGGCGAAAGCGCTCCGGGATTATTGAGGATCGCGTCGGGGACACCGATCTTGCCGATGTCGTGGAGCAGCGCGCCGAGCTGGATGCGGCGCACCTGGTCCGCGCTGAGCTGCATCTCCTCCGCGATTCCGCGAGACAGCGCGGAGACACGGGCGGAGTGGCTGCGCGTGTACGGATCGCGCGCGTCGACCGCGGCGGCGAGCGCGCGCACTGACGCCAGGTAGAGCTCGCGCATTCGCGTTAACGCGCCCGCATTCTCGAAGGCGGTTGCGACCAGGTTCGCGAGGGTCTGGAGCACGGCCACGTCCTCGTCGTCGAGCACGTTCGGCGCGTCGGTCCCGCAGGCGAGCACGCCGACGAGCTTTCCGCGGCTCTTCATTGGCAGCTGCACTTCGTTAGGCGTCCGGAAAGACTCGCCGGTGAGGACCACCTGGCTCATCGAACCCGATCGGATCTGCGCGGGCGCCTCGTCCGCGGCGGCGTCGTCGCCGCGCGCTTCGATCACGAACTCGAGCTCGTTACTTCGCTCGTCGTAGCGCGCGATCGAGAACGAGTCGCGCCGGAGAAGCGTCGCGGCAGCGTCGAACGCGAGCTTCGCGATCCCGAACGGCTCGTGCACGGCGGCGAGCTGCCACGCCAGGACGTTCAGCGCGGAGAGCCGGCCGATCCGTCGCTCGCGCTCCTGGCGCTCGTTGGCGGCCCGAAGCGCGCTCGCTGCGAGATCCGCGAAGGCAAGCAGCTCCTGCCGCTCGATCGCATCGAACGTCCGGTAGGGGTCGGTCGTGCCCACGGTCAAGGCGGCGCGGATCTCTCCGTCGAGGATGATCGGCGCGACCATCGTCGCGTGGATGCCCTCGTCGCGCGCCAGCACGCTGATGGGCCGGTCCGGCTCGAGGCTGGTGTCGCTCGCGTAGTCGCGCACGGCGACCAGCTCACGCGCAGCGACGACCTGCCGGAGCAACGGTCCGTGCGATATCCACCCATGGCTCCGCGCTGAAGCTGCCTTTCCGAGAGCGGCCATCGACCGGACGAGATCGCCCTTGACCTCGCTGATGATCACCCACTCCAGGTCGAACACCGCGCGCATCGCCTCGGCGATGCGGTCGATCACGTCCTCCGGCATCGCCCCGGACAGCTCGCGCGAAAGTGCCTCGAGGCGGCGGCCCTGCTCGATGGTCCGCGCGTTGCGAAGCGCGATCGAGGCGTGGGATGCGAGGCCCTCGAGCGCCGCGCGATCGTCGTCATCGAAGGCGCGGGGCTCGAGGCGGCCGACGGTCAGCGTCGCCGCGAATTCGCCGTGGAGAAAGATCGGGACACCGATCAGCGCGCGCACTCCGACATCGCGGACTGCCGCGACGGCGGTTGGATCGTTCGCGTAGTCGTCGACGGTCACGGTCGCGCGGGTTCGAAGAACGGCGCCGACGATGCCCGCTTCGGACGGCGCATGGACGCCAACGACGTGCTCGCCGGTCCCGGCACCCGCCGCGATATAGAACTCGTCACCGCGGCGCACGTTGATGGTCGCGTGCTGCGCATTCGCGAGGACGAGCGCGCTCCGGGCGATGGTGCGGAACAGCGCCATCGGCTCGGTCTCGGACGCGATCTCGGTGGCCAGGCGCTCGAGGCTCTTGCCGAGGCGGAGCGCCTTTGCGGCGCGCGCCTGCTCCGCGCGATAGCTGTCGACCGTCGCAGAGAGAATGAGCAGCGAGATCCCGACGACGAAGACTTCCGCGAAGAACTGCGGAATCGGGGTCGGCTCGTGCATCGCGACGCGCACCAGCTCCATGCCCAGCCGCGCGGCGAGGTACGTGCCCATTGTGGCGAGGAGTCCCGCGCGGCCGAGCCGGTA
>DATCPK010000027.1:0-112453 GCA_036570125.1 Candidatus Limnocylindria bacterium | reverse complement strand
GCAAGCTCGGGATGCGCGTGGATGTCACGCGAGAGCAGCGTGAGGTCGGCGGTCTGGGCCGTGGTCAGGACGGGCATGTCGCTGTATACTGGCTCACACAACCTTTCCCCTATTTCTCACCAGCCGGATGCGCGCGCACCTAATGCGCCGACCGGACCCAAGAAGCCAAAGACCTGGGCGACAAGGCCGCAGGCAAGCTAAGGAGCGAACACACCACTTGGACAATCCAGAACCCACCTCAGAGCAGACCCCTACGAGCAAAGAAACACCCACCGCGAGCGCCACGAACGGCCCGGCAACCAACGGCCCCGCGACCAATGGGGGCAACGGCGGCACCGCCACCGCGACAGCCGCCCGACGCGAGGCTCCGCCTGCCGCACCGAGTCGGAAGTTCTACTCCATCGCCGAGCTCAACGATAAGAAGCCGAAAGAGCTCGCGGAGATCGCAAAGGAACTCAGCATCGAAGGCGCCGCCGCCATGGGCCAGCAGGACGTGATCACGCGCATCCTTCAGGCGCAGACCGAGGCCCAGGGCCAGATCTTCGCGCAGGGCATCCTCGAGATCGTCGAGGACGGTTTCGGATTCCTGCGGCGCCGCTCGCTTCTACCTTCACCGGAAGACGTTTATGTCGGCTCCAGTCAGGTCCGCCGCCTCGGTCTACGGACCGGCGACTTCGTGACTGGCGGCACGCGGCCGCCGAAGGACAGCGAGAAGTATTTCAGCCTGCTCCGCGTCGATGCCGTGAATGGCGTCGACCCCGAGCAAGCCAAGCGCCGCCCCGTCTTCGAGAACCTCGTCCCGGTCTTCCCGGACGAGATGTTCGACCTCGAGGTCGACAGCGCGAACCTCAGCCAGCGCCTCATCAACCTGGTCAATCCCCTCGGCTACGGGCAGCGCGCGCTCATCGTGTCGCCGCCGAAGGCCGGCAAGACGCAGCTGCTCAAGGACATCGCGAACGGCATCTCCGGGAACCATACCGACGTCCACATCATGGTCGTGCTCGTCGGCGAGCGGCCCGAGGAAGTCACGGACATCCGCCGCTCCATCAAGGGCGAGGTGTTCTCGTCCACATTCGATGAGCCCACGGAGAACCACACCCGCGTTGCCGAGCTCGCGCTCGAGCGGGCGAAGCGTCTCGTCGAGACGGGCCGCGACGTCGTCATCCTTCTCGACTCCATCACCCGCCTCGCGCGGGCGTACAACCTCGCCGTTCCGCCGTCCGGCCGCACGCTGTCGGGTGGTATGGACCCGGTCGCGCTCTACCCGCCGAAGCGTTTCTTCGGCGCCGCGCGAAACATCGAAGGCGGGGGTTCGCTCTCGATCTTCGCGACATGCCTCGTCGACACCGGCTCGCGTATGGACGACGTGATCTACGAAGAGTTCAAGGGGACCGGTAACTCCGAGATGATCCTGGACCGCAAGCTCCAGGAACGCCGCACCTTCCCCGCCATCAACATCCCCGCATCAGGCACACGCCGTGAGGAGATGCTGCTCGCGCCGGAGGTCATGCGTCAGGTCATCCTTCTTCGAAAGATGCTCTCGGCCGTCGGTCAGATAGAAGGCACGGAGCTCCTGCTCCAGCGTCTGGGCAAGACCAAGACGAACAAAGAGTTCCTCGCCGCCATCGCGAAGTCGATGGAGGAGAAGTAGTCCGCGAAGCGAGTTAGGGACGACAGCACCCAGGTCCGGAACACCGCGTTCCTACTCTGGATCTTCGCGTTCCTCGTCTGCCTCGCGGTCCTCGGCTTCATCGCTTTCGGCTACGTCGGCCACGCGCTGGACGGTCTTCCGACCCTGAAGTGACATCGGGCCCATGCTCGCCCGCCTCCAGCCAGGGAAGGTGGATGAGGCGCGTCTTCAGGTAGACGTCCGCCGGCATGAAGCTCGTGCTCACAGATAGCGCTCCGTCGATCAGGGTGTGCGTATGCGTTTCGAGTGCGCCATAGACCAGAGCCCGCGCCGGCAATCGAGCCGCGTCGTAGGAGCACATCACTGCCGCAGCCGTGAGGCTTTCGATGCCCGGCAGGATGCGGGACTCGTACCAGAGGAAATCCTCGGGCGCGGCATAGCCGATCGCACCCCACGCCGCTGGGCCGACCACCCGGACCGGGGAGAAACCGCGATCGCACAGCTCGCGCAGCGGGTCGAGAAGGTTTTGCAGCTGCTGGTCCGCGTCCGGATCGCCGTGACCGAGAACGATCCGCCGCTCGGCCACCTCAGCGCCCAGATCGCGGCCGGCGCTCGCGGCGAGAAACTCAAGAAGACGCGAGGCGTCGCCCGCAGGACCGCAGAGATAGATGGCCTGCTTTGGATCGTTCACTGCGGGCATCAGGAAATCGAGCACGCCTTCGCGCAGCTCGTCCTCGCCGTAGTGAACAAGGGCAAAGTGGGTGGGCGCGGCGAGTTGTCGGTCGCCCTGAGCGAAACGAACCAGCGTCAGGAGGCCACCAGACCCCTCTGGTACGCACGCGCGACCGCCTCGAGCCGCGAGCGCGCGCCGAGCTTCTCGATGACGGCGCGGACGTGTCCACGGACGGTCGAGTACTGGATCCGCAGCTTCGCGGCGATCGCGCGGTTGTCGAGGCCGGCTGCCATGAACTCGAGCACTTCACGCTCCCGCGGCGTGAGCCGCTCGATCGCATCCTCGATCGGCTGGCCGGCGCGAGCCCTAATGTCGAGGGGTCGAGGAGTGGTTGGAGGGTGGCCGCTCACGGTCCGATGGATCACTGCCGCACCGGCCCCCTCACCGCGGAGCGCCGCTACGGTCGTGAGGATCGAGCCCCGGCCCTCGGGGCGTGCGCGATACTCGATCTCGAAGTAGGTCGCCCTTCCTTCGAAGATGGCCGCGATCGCGTTCGCGACGGCTCGCGCGATCGGGTCCTCCTGCTCGCGGTAGGCCTCGAGCAGATTGCTTCCGATCGGGACTCGGGCGAGGGCGCTTTCGCCGTCGTCGGCCGCCCACGCGTCATCAGCCCAGGTGACATTTCCCTCGAGATCCAGCACGGCGATCGCGCCTCGCTGTAAGTCGAGACCGGCCGGGCCCAACTCAGCGTTGGCCATGTCCCGAGTGTGCGCTCCCCTCCAAATGAAGGGGACAACACGGAGGTTGCGAGGGTGCGGTCAGTCCAGACACATTGAGTGTTCTGACCGAACAAACGACGGGGCGGCCTCAGCGACGCCCTGAAGAAAAGCGCGCACGTCTCCTCGCCGCCGCCCGGACCGCATTCAGCGCGACCGGCTACGGCGCGAGCGTGCACGAGATCTGTCAGGCGGCAAGCGTTGGAATCGGGACCTTCTATCACCAGTTCCCCGACAAGTCCGACCTCATGCGGTTTCTGATGGACGAAGAGCACCAGTACCGCGTCCGCGCGTTTGAGGCGCTCGCGGTCCGCGGCACAGAGGGTCTTTCCGCGCAGGTCGCCCGGATCCTCTCGGGGTCTGACCCGGGATTGCTTCGCGCGATGATCGAAGCGTGCGGGGCCGATGAGAAGCTCCGCGATTTCGCGCGCGAGATCCGGAAAGAGACACGGGAACGGCTCGCGGCGACGCTCGAGCGCGCCCGCGAGGCGCGCGGTGTCCGGAACGCCACCCTCGATGCGAGCACCGCCGCATGGGCCACCCTCGTGATGGGCGACGCGACAGTCGACCCTGCCGGGAGCACGGGATTCGAGAAGGCCATCGCCGTCCTCGCGTTCGCGGAGGCCAACGGAGCGCGCGTCCGAGCCTGATTCGCCGGCGGCACGCGAACTGCGGCACACTCGCGCGATGGATCGGATCCGACTCGACATGCATATGCACACCGAATACTCGCGAGATAGCCGCGTGGCCCTCGCCGACTTCGCCGATCTCGCGCGCAAAGCGCAGCTCGGCGCTGTCTGCATCACCGACCACGACACCATCGAGGGCGGCGTGCGCCTCCGCGAGATGGACACTGGTCTTCAGGTGATCGTCGGCGAGGAGATCACGACCGCCGACGGCGAGCTCGTCGGTCTCTACCTCAAAGAGAAGGTGCCGCCAGGGCTCAGCGCCGATCGCAGCATCGACCTCATCCACGAGCAGGGCGGACTCGCATACGTCCCGCACCCCTTCAGCCGCAACCGTCGCAGGCATCTACGCCGCGCGGCGCTCGAGCGCGTCGCGCCGAAACTCGACATCGTCGAGGTGTTCAACGCTCGCGAGGTCGCGTCGTCGAGCAACGTCCTGGCGCTGGAGTTCGCGCGATCGCACGGTCTCCCGGGTGGCGTAGGCAGCGATTCGCATCGACCGATCGAGATCGGGCGCGCCTACGTGGACGTCGCGCCCTTCGTCACGCCCGCGGAGCTACTCGTGGCGCTACGCGAGGGCAAGGTGACGGGCACGCTTTCCGGGATCGGCATCCACGTGCGCACGTGGGTCGATATCGGCCGCAAGTTCATGCGAACACGCGTAGCGCGCCTTCGCAGCAGCGCACGGTGACGGGGAGCCGACCCGCGATCTGACCGTCGGCGTGAACGGGAATAGGAACGGGCTCCGACGACGAGATCTTGATGACCTTCCCTCGGAGAACGCGCGGCGGCTTCCCCGGGCGGCCCGTGCGCCAGATCTGCGCCATCCAGCCGAGGAGCTCGAGCCTTCCCTTCCGCGGGAAGATGGCCACGTCGAGCTCACCGTCGGTCATGTCCGCGTTGGGCACGACCGGCATGGCCCATCCGTAGTAGGGGCTGTTCACGATCAGGATTTGGAGGACGCGGTGGCGCTCGGTCTTTCCGTCCACGGTGATCTCGACCAAATGCGACTTCGCGGTCGCCCAGCGCACGATCCGGCGGAATGCCGGCCCCCAGCGACCACGCTCCGCGAGACGCGCCGCGCCGAACATGTCCGCGTCGATACCGATCCCGCAGGTCTCGAAGAAGACCTTGTCCCCGACCTCGCCCACGTCCGATCGCTTGACCTTGCGTTCGGCGATGACGCGCGCCGCGTCGATCGGCTTGAGCGGGATGCCCAGCCCGTTCGCGATGTTCATGTAGCTGCCGAAGGGAAGGATCCCGAGGGTCACGTCCGTTTCCAGCAGGGCGATCGCGGCCGGGGCAACGGTGCCATCGCCGCCCGCGACCATGACGACCTTGAAGCCCTCGGCGACCCCGGTCCTCGCGAGGTCGGCGGACGTCGGACCGGGCGTCCCGGTCTCGCGAAGATCGATGTCGAATCCGGCGGCAACGAGAAGGCGGACGCACTCCGCGAGGTCGCCGTCCTCGGCGTGCCGTTTTCCGGCCGCCGGATTCACGATCAAGAGCGCGCGTTCGTTGGTGCCCATCTGACCGTCGTCAATGGCACGTCGCGGGCCACCTCAAGTTCGGGTCGCTCTTTCTGTCACCACCATCGGAGGGAGACCACGGTTCGCCCGACCGCGACCGGACTCGCAACCGCGTTCTTCCGGCTCTATCTGCTCGAGGGTCTCGCCGCGGGGCCGTCGCGGCCGGCCGCGCTGCTCGCTGCGATCGCGGCGGAGCGGCTGCCATTCGCGGCGGGCGCATTCGGCCGCGCGCTGCAGTCGCTCGTCGAGGGCGGGTATCTCGCGCCGGGCGCCGCCGCGACGGTCTGTCTCACGGGGCTCGGCGCGGCCGAGCGGATGGCCGAGCGCGAGCGCTGGTCGGCCATGCTCCCGACGCTCATCCGTCTCTTGGGCGATGCCGAGCCGCGACCGTTCCCCGTCGTCGCGGAGGTGCCTCCGCCGCGCGAGCGTCCGGTCGCCGAGGCATATCTCGATCGCGTGCTGGTCGCCTCGGTCCGCGAGCGGATCGCCGCGGCTCGCGATGGCGGACCGGCGTTCGCGGTCGTCCTCGCGCAGCTCGACGTCGACGGGGTCGGAGAGTCGACGCGCCGCGCTATGGTCCATCGTGCGATCCGCGCGACGCTCGGCGCGACCGCGACGCTATTCGGCGGCGACGTGAGCGCGTATCGCTACGGCGACTCGGGTGTCGCCGCGCTCGCGCCCGACGGGCGCGAGCCCGCTCGCGCGGAGCGCCTGTCCGTACTGGTCCGCGCGCGTCTCGACGAGCTCATGCGAACCATGACCTCGACGGTCAGGGCATTCGGAAATGCTCGTTGGAATGTTCGGGCCGGATCAGCGACCTGGAGCGAGGAGATCGGGACAACGACCCTTCTCCTTCGGAAAGCCGAGGAGGCGCTATCGCAAGACGGCCAGCGCCGGGACGCGGCCTAACGCCGGAGCGCGGGTGGCACGGCCGATCACAAAGCCGGCGGGACGAGGGCTCTCCGGGACAGGACCCGCGCGAACTAGTTGAGATTACGCCGCGTGCTGCGCGGTCAGTGCATATCGCACGCTATCGACGAGCTGTCGCTTGGTGAACGGCTTTCGCAGCAGGGTCTGTCCTTCTACTAGCGGGCTCGCATCCGGATTGCCGGACATCAGCATGATCTTCAGGTCCGGGTACTGACGGCGGAGGTGTTCGGCGAGCTCCTGTCCGCGCCAGTCGGTGAGGAACACATCGGTGAGGACGAGGTCGAGGTGGCCGCCGTACTCGGAGCAGAGGCGGAGCGCTTCGCTCGCCGTCGCAGCGTTGATGACGTTGTATCCCTCCGCGGAGAGAATGCGATGAGCGGCGACGCGAAGCGGATGCTCGTCGTCGACGACGAGCACCGTGCCCTGACGCCGGACGATCGGGTTCGGAGCGACGTCGGAAGTCGGAACACTTACCGAACTCACGGTCTTGGCCGCGGCACCATCCAGCCACAGGCGCGTGTCGGCGACGGTCATCGGCCTCGCGATGTGGAACCCCTGGATGAGGTCGCAGCCCATGACCCTCAACCGGTCGATGATCTCCGCGCTTTCGACGCCCTCGCCGACGACGTCGAAGCCGAGGGCATGACTCAGGTCGATCGCGGCGCGGACGATCGTCGCTGTGTTCGCGTCGCGGATCAGCCGCTGGACGAAGGAGCGGTCGATCTTCACCGCGTCGAGGGGCAGCTGGTACAGATAGCTGAGCGAGGAGTAGCCGGTCCCGAAATCGTCGAGGGCGATGTGAGCACCGAGCGCCTTCAGCCCGTTGAGGACACGGATCGACTGCTCCGGGTCGGCCATGACGGCGGACTCCGTGACTTCGACGGTCAGCTGATCGGCATCGACCGCGTGGCGCGTTAAGAGCTCGCCGATCTTCTCTGCGAATCGGGATGCGGGGTCCAGGCTGCGAGCGCTTACGTTCACGGCGACCCGCAGACGCCTTCCCTCGTCGCGCCACTCGCGAATCTGACGGAGCGCGTCGTTCACGACCCAGTCGGTAAGCGGATTGATGAGTCCGCTCCGCTCGGCGAGCGGAATGAACTCCGCTGGCGGAACGAGACGTCCGTCGCGCTTCCAGCGCACCAGGGCCTCGAGCTCGTGCAGGTCGCGGCTGCCCGTGCTCACGATGGGCTGGAAGTGAAGCTGTAGCTCGCCGTTCGTTAGGGCGGCACGGAGGGCCGTGAGCGTCTCGAGCCGGCTGCGGTTCTCCGAGGTGGTGGTGACGTTCGTGGCAGGCGCCCACCGCGTGGTCGCACGCTCCGCTTCATGAAGCGCGCCGCGAGCCCGTTGGAGCAGGGTCGCTCCGTTCACGCCGTGGTCCGGGAAATGCGCCACGCCGACACGGCCCTCGAGCTTCAGGCCCTGAGAATCAACGGTGAGCGGTTCGTCGAAGATGCCCAGCGCGGACTCGGCGAGGGATCGCCATGAGACAGCCGCCGAGACGCTCAGCACTCCGAAGGTCCCTCCGTCGAACGTCGCCACGAACGCGGCCGGGTCCACCGCGCCACGAAGGCGGCTGCCGAGCTCGCGAAGGAGGTCATCGCCGAACTCGTAGCCGAAGGTCTCGTTCACCTCGTCGAAGCCGCTCACCCGCACGAGGGCCACATCCGCGAACGGCCGCGTCCTCGCGAGCACTCGCCTGATCTCGTTCTTGAACGCCCCGCGATTCGGCAGGCCCGTCGTCTGATCGAAGAGCGTGAGCTCGGCGACGCGCCGGGTCGACTCGCGCATGTGACCGATCAGCCCCGCGATGAGCGCGAAGACGATCGCGGCGAGCGTGGTGCCAGCGGCGCTCTGCTCGGTGGACCACCCTTCCCCGAGAAAGAGCAGCGCATTGATGGGCGAGAAAGCGAGCGCCGTGATTGCACCACCGCGAGCCCCACGCAGCCATGCCGCCGTAGCCACGGGCAGCAAGGCGAGCACGCCGCTCGCATCGCCAAAGATGTCGAACAGGGCCACGAACGTGACGAGATACCAGAGACACGCGGCCACAGTCGCCAAGGCCGCGAGTTGCCATGGAGCTCGGCCGGCGGAATCGCCGACCCACCGCCCGCCGGCTCGTTTCACGCGTCCAAAACGCCGAGCGCGTTTGCTCGGACCACAGCCGCGAGCTTCGAGTGGACGCCGAGTTTTTCGAGGATGTTTTGCACGTATCCGCGCGTCGTATGCGCGCTTATCCCGAGGCGCGTGGAGATGTCTCCGATCTCGAGCGCCTCCGCCATTAGGCCGAGCACCTCGCGTTCGCGCGGCGTCAGACCGGCCTTCTGCCGATCCCGGTCAGCCTTTTCCTTGATGCGCTCGCGCGCTCGACGAAGGAGTCGAGCGAGCTCTTCTTTGTCGAGCAGGATCTCGCCCGCAGCGGCGCGGCGGATCGCGGTGATGACCTCGGACATGTGCGAACCCTTCGGCAGGTAGCCTCGGATGCCCGACTCGACGGCGGTCACGAGCTCGTCGTCGGTCATGCCTCCCGAGAACATGATCACGGCCGTCTGCGGGCGCGCCGCGATGACGTGGGCCGTCGCCTCGGCGCCCGACATACCGGGCAGGGCCTGATCCATCAGCACGACGTCCGGCTGCCGCTCGCGAACGATCCGAAACGCCTCATTCGCGTCGTGGGCCAGCTCGGTGACCTCGAAGCTCTCGTCGCGCGAGAGGAGCGCGCGGAGACTTTCGGCTACCGCGATGTGGTCGTCGACGATGAGCACGCGGATCCTCGTGGCCGGATCAGTCATGACCGAGTACCTCCCGGACGGCTCGGAGGAGCGCATTCCTGGTGAATGGCTTTTCGAGAAGGTTCACGTCGCCGCTCACCAGACCCTGGTGCGCGATCACGTCCTGCGGATACCCGGACATGAAGAGGACCGGAAGGCCGGGCCGAGATTCGTGGACGTGGGCGACGAGATCCATACCCGACATCTCGGGCATGACGACGTCGGTGAGGATCAGGTCGATCTTGCGTGATGGATCCGCGCACAAGGCGATGGCATCGGTCGGGGTCGACGACTCGAACACGAGGTACCCGCTCGTGCTGAGGATCCTGCGCGCGGCCGCACGCACGGCCGCCTCGTCCTCGACAAGAAGGACACCTTCACCGTTGCCGGCCGTTGTCGACGTCGCCTGCAACGACTCGGTCATCGGCGCGGCACTTTCGACGGCCGGAAGCAGGACGGTCACAGTCGTGCCGCGACCGGGCTCGCTGTACAGCGCGACTTTTCCGTGCGCCTCGCTGACGATCCCGTACACGGTCGCGAGTCCGAGGCCGGTCCCTTTGCCCTTCGGCTTCGTGGTGAAGAACGGTTCGAATGCACGATCGGCGACGTCCGCGGTCATCCCCTGACCTGTGTCCGAGACGGAAATACGGACGTATCGGCCTGTCGTGAGGTCGACGTGCGTCGAGACGAAATCCTCGTCGAGATCCGCATTCTGCGTTTCGATGACGAGCTTCCCGCCCTGCGCCATCGCGTCCCTGGCGTTCACGGCCAGATTCATGAGCACCTGCTCGATCTGACCACGGTCCGCGAGCACAGGCCACAGGTCGAGGCCGGTCGTTGTGACGAGCTCGATGTTCTCGCCGATGGTGCGTTCGAGGAGCTTCCGCATATCGCCGACCACCGAGTTGGCGTCGAGAACCTCGGGGTGCGCGACCTCGCGTCGGGAGAAGATAAGTAACTGGCGCGTCAGCGTGGCTGCCCGCTCCGCAGCGCGGCGAATCTCTTCGACGTCCTGGCGAAGCGCGGGGCGGTCGCCGAGCTCGTCGGCGACGAATTCGGCGTAATTCATGATCACGGCGATGAGGTTGTTGAAATCGTGCGCGACGCCTCCCGCGAGCTGTCCGACGCTCTCCAGGCGCTGCGCCTGCTGGAGCTCTCGCTCGAGACGCTCACGTTGCCGCCCGGCGGCAAGGTAGTCCGTGATGTCTCGACCCGTCGATGCCACGCCGACGATCGTGCCGTCCTCCCCGCGGACGGCGGAGACGCTCACAAGGAAATCCATCAAGGTACCGTCGTGGCGCATGCGCACCGTCTCGAGCCCCGCGGTCCGCTTGCCCTGGCGAAGCTTCGCGAGGATCTCGGCACGCTCCTCGAGCTTGTTCGGCGGATAGATGATGGAGATGTCCTTGCCGATCGCCTGCACGGCCGTCCACCCGTAGAGGCGCTCCGCCGCAGGGTTCCAGCTCGTGATGGTGCCATCGAGGGTCTCCCCGATGATCGCGTCGACGGAGCTGTCGACGATCGCGGCCAGACGGCTGCGCGCCTCGGCTTTGCGAAGGTCGCTCACGTCGCGAATGGCGGCGGAGACGAGCAGGCCTTCCTCGGTCTCGATCGAAGAGAGGCCGATGTCGACCGGAAACTCGGTGCCGTCCTTGGCACGTGCGGCGAGCTGAAGCCCCGCCCCCATCGGCCTCGTCCGCGGATCGCCCATGTACCCCGACCTGTGCTGAGGGTGCCACGTCCTGACCGAATCGGGCACAAGGATCTCGACCTGCTGGCCAACCAGCTCGGCTCGTGTGTACCCGAAAAGTTTCTCGACCTGACTGTTCACGAGACGGATTCGTCCCTGGCTGTCGACCACCACGAAGGCGTCGGGCGCGGCCTCGAGCAGGGACTCGAAGAGCCGGTTGCGCTCCTCCGTGCGCACCTGGGTTGTGATGTCCCGGATCGCCGCCGACACCAACGGACCGTCGCTGGTCTCGATGGTTGACAAGGTGATCTCGGCTGGAAACTCGGTGCCGTCCTTGCGCTTTCCCGAGAGCTTTCGGCCCACACCGAGAGGTCGCGTCTTCGCTTCGCTCAGATACTTCGTCCGGCGGAAGGGGTGATGCTCCCGCGCGCGCTCGGGCACAAGGACGTCGACCGACATCCCAAGAAGCTCACGCGGGGCATAGCCGAAGAGCACCTCAACTTGGCGATTCGCTATGCGGATGAACCCATCGCGGTCGACAAGGACGACCGCGTCCGACACTGCTTCGAGCAAAGATTCGTAGATCCTCTGGCGCTCTTTATCGCGCTCGTGAGCCCGGACATCTCGCAGGGTCACTGAGAAGACCTTGGGACCGCCCGTGGACACCGGCGCGAGGCTGATGTCGGAAAAGGGCGTGAGTTCGATCCGATGCGGCGGCAGGTCGCCGTTCGGATGAAGCACCGCGGTATGTCGTCCAATGAGTTCGCCTTGCCCGTAGCCGAGCAGCTTCTCTACGTTGCCGGTAGCTCCGGTGATCACACCGTTCTCGTCGAGTAGGAGGACGACCTCACCAGCGTCCTCCAGCGGGACCGCCGTGCGGAGTCCATCCACGGTTGCCTCTTTCGCTTCTGGCGCCGAAGTGAGTCGAGGCTAGAGGCGCGCGGTAGGTCCATGCCGAACCTGAGGTCACATTCAGACCTGGGCGCGAGTAGCGCGGTCGGCGTACGATATCTAGGTATTCATGCGAAAACAGCCTCCGAAGCCTATAGATAAGTCAATTCGCGTCGGTGAGGCCGCCGAGCTGCTCGGGGTCTCGGTCGATACGCTCCGTCGCTGGACCGCCTCCGGCCGCCTTGGGGTGCGGCGATCCGCCGGCGACCAGCGTCTTGTCGCACTCTCGGACATCCGCCGGCTACAGACCGAGCTTCGTCAGAAGCGCGCGCGGCCCATCGTCGCGCAGTCCGCGCGGAATCGCTTCCCCGGCGTCGTGACCCGCGTCGAAAAGGACCGGGTTGCCGCGGTCGTCGAAGTTCAGGCCGGCCCGCACCGCCTGGTCAGTCTCATCACCGCGGAGGCCGCGACCGACCTCGGTCTGCGGCCTGGTGTCGAAGTGGTCTGCGTCGTGAAGTCGACGAACGTCGGCATCGAGATCGCGCAACGCACTCGCGGCTCGAGTTGAGGTGCGCGCAGCCTTTGCGCTCGGACTCACAACGCTCGTGGTTGCCGCCTGCTCGACCTCCTCCACAGGAGTAGACGCGCCCCTCGCCGGGAACCTCACCGTGTTCGCGGCCTCCTCGCTCGTCGATGCGTTCCAGAGGATCGCGGACGATCTGAAGACGACGAACCCCGACGCGCGTTTCACGTTCAGCTTTGGCTCTTCCTCGACACTCGCGACGCAGATCACGAACGGCGCGCCCGCGGACGTCTTCGCCTCAGCAGACGAGGCGAACATGCAGAAGGTCGTCGACGCGAAGCTCACGGACGGAGCAGCCACACCGTTCGTGGGCAATCGACTCCAGATCGCGGTCGCACCGGGGAACCCCAAGAAGATCGCCGGACTTGCTGATCTCGCGCGGCCCGACGTCGTCCTGGTACTCGCGGCGCCGACGGTGCCCGCCGGCAAGTACGCGCTCGATGCGCTGACGAAAGCCGGCGTCACGGCGAGGCCGGTCAGCCTGGAGGTCGACGTGCGCGCCGTGCTAAATAAGGTGAGCCTCGGCGAAGCCGACGCGGGGATCGTCTACGTGACCGACGTGAAGTCCGCCGCCACCAGCGTGACCGGCATCGAGATACCGGAACAGCACCAGGTCCTCGCGCGCTACCCGATCGCGGTCGTCAAGGATTCCAAGAACGCCCGGCTCGCGCGCGGATTCGTCGACCATCTGCTCTCGCCAGCGGGGCAGAGCGTGCTAGCGGAGTTTGGGTTCTCGAAGCCATGAAGTCCGAGCGCCCCCCGGTCCTGTTCGTCGTCCTTGCGGCCGTCGGCATCGCGTTCTTCGTCCTGCCCCTCATCGGACTCCTCTATCGCGCGCCGTGGGAGACCGCGCTCGCCGATCTGACCGCACCCGAGGCGCTCACCGCGCTCCGGCTCTCGTTCGTCGTCTCCCTCGCTGCGACTGGGCTCGCCCTGCTTCTCGGCGTTCCGCTCGCGTGGATCTACGCGCGCGTCCCATTCCGCGGGCGCGACGTCGTCCGCGCGCTTACGACCCTGCCGATGATCCTGCCGCCCGTCGTCGGCGGCGTCGCGCTCCTCTTCGCATTCGGACGGCGCGGACTCTTCGGACGGGCGCTGGACGCGATCGGTATTCGGCTCCCCTTCACGACGCTCGGCGCGATCCTGGCGGCGACCTTCGTGGCGATGCCGTTCCTCGTCCTCACGGTGGAGGCGGGGCTCAGGTCAATGGATCGCCGCTACGAGGACGCGGCGCGGACGCTCGGCGCGGGGCGGTGGCTCGTCTTCCGGCGCGTCACCCTTCCGCTCATCGCGCCGTCGGTGTTCGCCGGGGCGGTGCTGTGCTGGGCGCGCGCCCTCGGCGAGTTTGGTGCGACGATCACGTTCGCCGGGAATCTGCCGGGGACGACGCAAACACTTCCGCTCGCTGTGTACATCGCGCTCGAGACGCGACCCGAGGTCGCGATCATGTTGAGTCTCGTTCTTCTCGCGATATCGCTCGCGATCCTGATCGCGATGCGCGATCGCTATCTGCGGGCGTTCTGATGCTGACGGCGCAGGTCGCACTCAGGCTGGGCACCCTCGACCTCGACGTGAATATCGAAGCCGCGCCCGGCGAGATCGTCGCGATCCTCGGTCCGAACGGCGCCGGGAAGACCACGTTCTTGCGGGCGGTCGCCGGACTCGTTCCGCTGACGCGAGGGCGCGTTGCCGTCGATGACGTCGTCCTCGAAGACGTCGCGCGACGGATTCACCTCCCGCCAGAGCGCCGCCCGATCGGCGTCGTATTCCAGGACTACCTGCTCTTCCCCCACCTGTCGGTCATCGAGAACGTGGCCTTCGGTCTTCGCGCGCGCGGCATCGCGTCGCGCGAGGCGCGCGCTCGCGCCGGATCGTGGCTCGATCGCCTCGGTCTCGCCGAGCACGCGGAGGCGCGACCGCGGGCGCTCTCGGGCGGGCAGGCCCAACGCGTGGCCCTCGCGCGCGCACTCGCGATCGATCCGCGGCTTCTCCTGCTCGACGAGCCCCTGGCCGCGCTCGATGCGTCGGCGCGCGGCGAGGTCCGCCGCGACCTGAAGCGCCACCTCGCGTCGTTCGCCGGGATCCGCATCGTCATCACGCACGATCCGCTCGAAGCCGTGTCGCTCGCGGATCGTCTGGTCATCCTCGAAGGCGGCCGGGTCGTTCAAACGGGTTCGCCCGCCGAGGTCACGCAGCGGCCGCGGTCGCGATACGTCGCGGATCTCGTCGGCGTGAACCTCTTGCGCGGCACCGCGACGGCGGGGCACGTCGCGGTGTCAGGTGGCGCGTCGCTTCAGTCGGCCGACGGAGTCGATGGCGAGGTCTTCGCGGTGATCCATCCGCGTGCCGTGGCGCTGCACCGCTCGCGCCCGGAGGGCTCTCCGCGAAATGTGTGGCGCGGTAAGGCTTCCGCACTCGACTTCCAGGGCGATCGCGTCCGTGTCGGCGTCGTGGGCGAGATGGCGATCGTCGCCGAGGTCACGCCGGCCGCGGTGCGAGAGCTCGATCTCGCGGAGGGCGGCGAGGTCTGGGTGAGCGTGAAGGCGACCGAGATCACCGTCTACCCGGCCTAAACTCGCGCCATGCCGATCAGCGCGACCTCGGCGAAGCCCGCGCAGAAGCTCATGAGCGCCGACGATGCGCTCGCTCGCATTCTCGCGGGCGTGCCGACGCTTCCCGCGGTCGCGACGCCGCTCCTGGAGACGCTCGGCCTCGTCCTCGCCGAAGACGTCGCCGCGGATCGCGATGTGCCGCCCTTCCGCAATTCCGCCATGGACGGGTATGCCGTGCGAGGCGATGACGTCGCGTCGGCTCCGGTCGAGCTGCGGGTCGTCGGCCAGATCGCGGCCGGTGAATTCCCGGAGCGCGCCGTCGCGCAGGGCGAAGCGATGCGGATCATGACCGGCGCGCCGATGCCCGGCGGAGCCGACACGGTCGTCCGGGTCGAGGACACGGACAACGCGAGCGACCTCGTGACGATCACGGCGGCGACCCCGAAGGGGATGGCCGTCCGAAACGCCGGCGAGGATCTGAAGAAGGGCGAGCGCGTCGTGGCGGCGGGGACGGTCCTGCGCGCCGCCGAGATCGGCCTTCTCGCTTCGGTGGGCCGCGCTCGCGTGCTCGTGCGCAAGCGTCCCCGCGTCGCGGTGTTCTCGACCGGGGACGAGATCGCGGACCTCGATGCCCCCCTCGGGCGCGGCCAGATCCGCGACTCCAATCGGTACACGCTTGCGTCGGCGATCCGCGCGGCGGGCGCGGAGCCGTGGGTCCGCGGCATCGTTCGCGACTCCCCCGATGCGCTGCGCGCGGCGCTTCGCGAGGCGACGGAGGCGGACGCGATCGTGACAAGCGGCGGCGTGTCGGTCGGCGACCACGATCACATGAAGCCGGTGCTATCCGAGCTTGGGACGATCGACTTCTGGGCGATCGCAATCCGGCCGGGACGTCCGCTGGCGTTCGGCGAGATCAAGGACGGCGATCGCCGAGTGCCGATCTTCGGGCTCCCCGGCAACACCGTCTCCGCGCTCGTGACCTTCGAGATCTTCGTGCGGCCGGCGCTCCTTCGGATGCAGAGCCGCGCGAACGTATCGCGGCCGCGGGCGAAAGCGCGCCTGGTCGAACCGGTGGACAAGCCTGCATTCCTGCGCTTCTTCGCGCGCGGCATCCACGACGCCGAGGCCGGCACCGTCCGCCTCACCGGGCCGCAGGGCTCGGGCATCCTGCGGTCCATGTCGCTCGCGAACTGCCTCATCGATCTGCCCGTCGGCCCGTCGCGGATCGAGCAGGGCGAGATCGTCGACGTGATCCTCACCGAGCGGCCGGAGCAATAAGGTGCCAGCGAAGAAGAAGCTCACGCACATCGATGGCACAGGCGCGGCGCGGATGGTCGACGTCGGCGCGAAGGCCGTCACCGAGCGGCGAGCGGTCGCGCGAGGCCTGCTGCGGGTATCGCCCGCGACGATCGCGCTCGTGCGCGACGGCGCGACGCCCAAAGGTGACGTGCTCGCGGCCGCGCGCCTCGCGGGGATCATGGCGGCGAAGCGCACCAGCGAGCTCATTCCGCTCGCCCATCCCCTGCCTCTCACGCACGCCTCGGTCGAGCTCGTGCTCGGCGCCGACGGGATCGCGATCGAAGCGACGGTCGCGACGAGCGCGCGGACCGGCGTCGAGATGGAGGCGCTCACCGCGGTGTCGGTCGCCGGCCTCACGCTCTACGACATGCTCAAGTCGGTCGAGCGCGGAGCGACGTTGACGGACATTCGCCTCGTCGAGAAGACCGGCGGCAAATCGGGGACGTATCGCGGCTCGTGAAGCTGCGTGCGGGCGTCATCACGGTGAGCACGAGGGGCGCGGCCGGAGAGCGCGCCGATGAGAGCGGGCCTGCGATGCGCGAGGGTCTCCTCGCGGCCGGCGCGGAGATCGTCCACGAATCGCTCGTGCCCGACGACGTCGAGCGAGTCGCGACGGCAATACTTGGCGCGGTGCGCGCAGGCGCCAACGTCGTGCTGACGACCGGAGGCACCGGCCTATCGCCGAACGACGTGACACCTGAGGCGACGCGACGCGTCATCGATCGCGAGGTGCCCGGCATCGCGGAGGCGCTCCGCGCGAGGTCGCTCGAGAAGACCCCGCACGGGATGCTCTCGCGCGGCGTGGCAGGCGCGGTCGGGTCCGCGCTCGTTGTGAACCTTCCTGGGTCGCCGCGCGCGGTCCGCGAGTCGCTCGAGGTCCTTTTGCCGGTGCTCTCCCACGCCGTCGAGCTTCTCGCGGGAGAGAGCGGCGAGCAGGGTCACGCCACGGGCCGCCGATGAAGCTCTCCGTCGCGCCCGAGGTCGCGAAGGCGCTCGCCGCAAACGAACCGGTCGTCGCGCTCGAGTCGACGGTGATCGCGCACGGGCTGCCGCGTCCGCGCAATCTCTCCACCGCGAAAGCGCTCGAGGCGGAGATCCGCGCGCTCGGTGTCGTCCCCGCGACGATCGCGCTGCACGACGGAGTCGCCGTCGTCGGCGCCGGCGACGTCCTCCTCGAGCGGCTCGCGAACGAGAGCGGCGTCGCCAAAGTGTCGATCCGCGACATCGCGCCGATCCTCGCCGCGCGTTCCCTCGGCGGCACCACCGTCGCGGCGACGGTGGAGATCGCAGCGGCCGCGGGCATCCAGGTGATGGCCACCGGCGGCATTGGAGGCGTGCACCGCGGTGCCGAACGCAGCTTCGACGAATCGGCCGACCTCGAAGCCATTGCCCACCATCCGGTCGTGGTCGTGAGCGCCGGAGCGAAGTTCGTGCTCGACCTCGCGCTCACTCTCGAGCGCCTCGAGACGCTCGGCGTGCCCGTTCTCGGCTACGGGACCGACGAATTCCCGGCGTTCTACGTGCGATCGAGCGGCCTTCGGCTGCAGTACCGCGTGAACGACGCGCTCGGCGCGGCGCGCATCGCGCGGGAGCAGCTCGAGCGAGGCGCGGGATTGCTCCTCTGCGTTCCCGTGCCCGCCGAATCGGCGCTCGCTCGGGATGAGGTGGAGGGCCAGGTCCGCAACGCGATCGCCGCGTCGGACCGCGACGGCATTCGCGGGGCCGACCTCACGCCCTACCTCTTGCGCGCGCTCGGCGAGGCCACCAACTATCGCGCGCTCGACGCGAACATCGCGCTCTTACGCGCGAACGCGCAGGTCGCCGCGCAGCTCGCCCTCACTCTCTGCGCGTAGCGCGCGACCTCGCTAGATTCGTCGCTAGCCATGCGCACGCTCACCGTCCCGCCCTCGCCGGACGAGGTCGCTCAGGCGGCCGACGAGATCTCGGGCGGCGCGCTCGCCCGAGTCCGCGTCGAGCCGTGGCTGCGCGGACGATCCCATCACGCGTACCTGCTGACCACGCCGGTCGGAGAGCAGTTCCTGTTCAAGGTCCATCGCCGTCCGCACCCGGGCCGGATGCGCCGGTTCCTGCACCTCGCGGAGCTCCTGAACGAAAGGCACGTCCCGCACCCGGCCGTGCGCTGGGCCGACGTCGAGAAGCGCACGCTCGAGGTCCCCTACTTCATCCAGGACTTCATCTCGGGCGAGGATGCGGCGCGCTCGCTCGGCTCGCTCTCGTTCACCGACCAGCACCGCGTCGGCGAAGAGCTCGGGGCCGGGCTCCGCGTCATGCACCGCGTCGAGTACGTCGACACACCGATGCCGTGGTCCACAGAGCTCGACGATCGACTACGTACGCGCGCCGCGGAGTGCCGCTTCCTAGACGCGCTCGATCAGGAATCGCACGCGACGGTGATCAAGCACTACGAGGAGAGACGCGACGCGCTCGAAAGTGTGGAGCGCCGCCTCACCCATGACGACCTGAACCTCGCGAACCTGCTGCTGCAGAAGCGTTCCGACGGTTGGCACTTTGTCGCGTTCCTCGACTTCGAGCGCGCGCGCGGCCGCGATCCGTTGCTCGATCTCGTCCGCATCGAGAGCTGGACGCTCCCCGCCTGTCCGGCGATGATCGCGCCCTTCCGCGACACCTACGCGCAGGTCAGCGACGACGCGTCACGCCGCCGCGCCGAGATCTACGAGATCTACCTGCTCCTCGCGGGGATCGTCTGGTACCGCTCGAACGAGCTGCCCGAGCGCGAGCGCTTTTGCCGCGAACGCCTTACGGAGTGGCTCAAGAACCACTAGCCGCTACGTGAGCAGCGAGCTGGCGCGCGGTGTTCGTCGTGACTATGTCGACTCCGGCGGCAACGACCCGCGCGAAACGCTCCCGCCATCCGGGCGTGCCCGCATCGAGTGTCCACACGTCGAGCTTCATCCCGAGCGAGTGGAAGATCTCGGCGATGTCGGCGACGCCGTCGTCGAGGACGTGCTCCAGCATCGCGACACGCAGGTGCGCCTCCGAGACCCCCGGGACGAGACGCATGATCCCGCCGAGACGATCGCGAAGATAGTCGGACGTTGTCGAGATTCGCTCTCTCGCGAGCGGATGCGCATCGCGGTACCCATACGCGCCCATGGGGAGACGGACGTCCTCGTCGAGCTCCGTGTCGATGTAGCAATGCGGGTTGAGACTCACCGACAGGGTCGGGTCGACCACCAAGAGGCGCCGAAGGTTCCAATCCGCCGCACACGAGAAATGACCCCGATCCTTGAGCGGCTGCACCGCGCGAACGAGCGCCTCGGCCTGTGACCGCGTGTAGGGAGCGAGGTCCTTAAGGTCGAGCTCGATGCGCCGCGGATAATCGTTTTCGGCGATGAGCTCGATCGCTTCGGAGAAGAGCAGCGGGTGTGTGCCGTCCTTGAACAACGGGCGCGTGGCTTCGACGGCCGTCGCCTCGCGAACGAGGCCCTGCGCGTCGGTCACGCGGTCGAAGCGATCGTCGTGGAGAACGACGAACTCGCCGTCGCGTAGCGCGCGCACGTCGATCTCCGTGCGCACCACCCTCTCCGTCGCGCACTCCTCGATCGCGAGCGCCGAGTTCTCGGAGTACCTACCGCTCCACAGGCACCGGTGGACCTTGAGCTCGACGGTCCGCCCGCCGACGCGGATGAACGACTCGGGGTTGGGTTCGTTCACGAAGGCTCGATCCACAGAGGGTTTGTGAGAGCGCGCACGTCTCCGCCCTCCGCGACGAGCTGCGCTCGGACGTAACGCGTATCGCCTGGGATCTCGAAGACCAGCGGGTCGTCCGCCGCGGGCTTCGATGCGATCGTCCCCGCCTCGGTGATCAGCTCGAGCCGCGCGCCCTCCGCATCGCGTGCCTCGACCGTGACGCGGCCGATGCGCCCGCGGTCGACCTCGAGATAGAGCTGAGGCCCGCGTGGCGACTCGGACACGAACGATCGACCTTCGCGGAGCGCGGTGAGGATCGCCGCTACCGTGGGTGCGCCGTCCACGTACACCCAGGTGGTCGGCCTCCCGATCGAGTCGGCATGACGCGGGGCCCCGTCGCGACGATGCAGATAATGCGTGTCGCTCCCGCCGACCGCGACGCAGCGAACGCCGCGGCGCAGCACGCCGTCCCAGCGCGCGAGGGACGCGGCGTTCAGCTGGGCCCACGGGCCGTTCCAGACCTCGATCGCGTGAAACCCTCCATCGTTCGTGTATTCCCACGGAGGGCCGAACGGCTTGGGGTGGCAGATGCTCACGACGGCGCCGGTCTGCATCGCGGCGCGCATCGTCCGCTCCACGGCATGCGTCTCGGGCTCGCGGAATTCCCACCACCGATCAGTGCCCCATGCGTTCCAGTGGCCGCCGTATGTCGTGACCTCGACACCGGGCAAGACGATGGGAAGGCCGTTGCCGCCCGGGCCGTAGGCGAACTGGTGCGCGACGTTGTTGTGGTCGGTCACGCCCAGGAAGTCGAGGCCAGCCTCGGCCGCGGCACTCAGCATCTCCGGCGGCCACGAATCGCCGTCGGAGTACAGCGTGTGGCAATGAAGATCGCCCCTCAGCCACCCGTCCCGCGCCTTGGGCAGCGGATCCGGGTCGACGCGGCGCGAAATGGCGCGGGACATCCTCCAGGCTGCGGGAAGACCGGGATCGAACCAGATCTCGACGGTCCAGTCGCAGCCCCGCGGACCGACTTTGTATGGACCGAGCAGCACGTGCCACGTTCCGGTGCCGATCTCTCCTCTGCGGTACGGCGGGGTCGCCCACGCCTCGTCGATCGTGAGCTCCATCTTGTTGCTACCGCTCCAGCCGCGGAAACCGGGACTGCCTTCGGCGATCCCACGTTCGTCGAAGAGGCCGATGTCGAGCGTGTTGCCTCCACCGACGAGCGGGTCGGAGTCGATCTGGTCACTGTAGGAGTAGCGGATGTGGAGCTGACGCAAGCCCGCGGGGACCTCGAATGGGATGTGCGTGTAGCGGCGCTCGTGATCCTTTTCGAAATGACCGGTAAGCGTGAGCGACGGTCGCGGAAGGTCCGCCGTCAATTCAGGGCGGCGCCGCTCGCTGCGTCGAACACGCGCACCCCTTCGGGAGCCGCACGCAGGTAGACCCGCGTGCCTGGATCCGGGCGGACCTCCGGTGCCGTGCGCACCTTCAATAGGGCGTCGCCGAGCTTCACGTTCACGATGACCTCGCTGCCGAGCGGCTCGGAGACGAGCACCTCCGCCGGATGCGCGCCGTTCCCGTTCGCGAGGTCCAGACCGATCGCCTCCGGCCGCAGGCCGAGCTTCAGCTCGGTCGATGCGCCGTCGAGCCGGCGCGGTGCGGCGATACGCCATCCACCGGCGACGACGAGCGCGTCGCCGTCGCGTTTCGCGTCGAGGATGTTCATCGGCGGACTGCCGATGAACTGCGCGACGAAGAGGTTCGCCGGCCGCTGGTACACGGTGTCGGGGGTGCCGAGCTGCTGCAGCTCGCCGGCGTCGAGGACCGCGATGCGGTCCGCCATCGTCATCGCCTCCGCCTGGTCGTGCGTGACGAAGATGGTCGTGACGCCGAGCTGCTGCTGCAGCGCCTTGAGCTCGGTGCGCGTATGCGTGCGCAGCTTCGCGTCGAGGTTGGAGAGCGGCTCGTCCATCAGGAAGACGCGCGGCTCGCGAACGATCGCGCGCGCGAGCGCGACACGCTGCTGCTCGCCGCCCGAGAGCTGCGCCGGCTTTCGCGGCAGAAGATGTTCGATGCGGAGGAGCTTCGCCGCGCGCTCGACTTTGCTCGCGCGCTCCGCGGGAGTGTTCCGTTGGACCTTGAGTGGGTACTGGATGTTGTCGCGTACCGACATATGCGGATACAGCGCGTAGCTCTGGAACACGAGCGCGACGTCGCGATCCTTCGGCTCGAGTGCAACGACGCTTTTCCCGTCGATGCGGATATCGCCGCGGTCAAGCTGCTCGAGGCCCGCCAGCATGCGAAGCGCGGTCGTCTTCCCGCAGCCGCTCGGCCCGAGGAGGACGAGGAACTCGCCATCGGCGATGTCCAGGGTGAGACCCCGCACGGCGGGCGCGTCCCGAGTCGCGAACTGCTTCCAGACATCGTCGTACTCGACCTTCCCCATTTCCTAGAGCCCTCGCGTGCTGTTCATAAGACCGCGGACCATGAGCCGCCGGGTCGCGAAGAAGACCGCCATGACCGGAAGGACATACAGCACGCCCATCGCGGCGACGAGCCCGTACTGGACCTCGGTGTAGCCACCGGCCGTGCGGAACGTCTCGTAGAACGCCAGCGGGATGGTCTTCATGTTCTGCTGGTCGACGAGGATGAGGACCATGAGGACCTCCGCCCACGCCGAGAGGAATGACAGCCCGGCGGCGACCGCGATCCCGGGCCGCGCGACCGGGAGCACGATCTCGAACAGGGCTCGAAGCTTGCCGCGGCCATCGAGCCATGCGGCCTCCTCGAGGTGGCGCGGGACCGAGTCGAAGAACCCTTTCATGAGCCACACCAGGAACGGCAGCTCGATGGCCGAGTGCACGAGGATCAAGCCGAGGTACGAGTTGCGCAGGCCGAGCTCGCGCGCGAGACCGTAGATCGGCACCATCGTCGCGGACAGCGGCATCGTCTGGAGCAGCAGCACCGCGTACGTGATCCAGGCCTTTTGGCGAAGCTCGATCCGCGAGAGCGAGTATCCGGCCAGCGCGACCACCGCGACGGTGAGGATCATCGTCGATACGGCGACGAAGACGCTGTTCGCGAGGGCGGTCGCGAAGGCGTACTTGTCGAAGATCTGAACGAAGTTGTCGAGCGTCGGCTGGCTCGGGAAGCGGATGTACGCCTTGGCCTGCGCATCGAACGCCGCCGTGAAGAGCCAGACGAACGGCGCGAGGAAGAAGACCGTGATGAGCAGGTACGCGATGTGCATGAGCACCCACTCGAGCCGCGAGCCGCCACCGAGCGGCCGCACGCGCGGAGGCACGATGGTCTGGACGCGCGCCTCGGATCCGACGCTCACGCGCGTGCCCTCGACCAGCGCAGATAGACGATCGCGAACGCGACGTTCAGAAGGAGCATGACGACCGCGATCGTCGACCCGTAGCCGATCTCGTACGAGCGGAACGCCTCGTGGAACGCGTACAGCGCGATGACCTCGGTCTGGCTGCCCGGCCCGCCGTTCGTCAGGGTCTGGATGAGGATGAACGTGCCGAACGTGGACATGGTGATCGAGAGGAGCGCGAGCGCGGCGATCGGCCGCAGGCTCGGCAACGTGTGATCCCAGAAGCGCCGCCAGGTGTTCGCGCCGTCGACGCGCGCCGCTTCGTAGATGTCGCTCGGGATCGTCTTCAGAGCGCCGAGAAAGATCAGCATCGTGAAAGCGGTGCCGCGCCAGATGTTCCCGATGATCACGGCGAGCATCGGGAATCGGCCGAGCCAGTCGACCGGGCCGAGACCGAAGAGCGCGAGGCCAGTGTTCAGCGAGCCGTAATAGAAGTCATACATCGCGACCCAGAGGAATCCCGCGATGACCGTGGGGTTCACCCAGGCGAGCAGGACAGCGGCATACGCGACGGTCGCGAAGCGATACCGGCGGCGCTCCGAGTGATCGAGCAGAAGCGCGAGCAGGAGTCCCAGAACGAACTGCCCGATGACCGCGGAGCCGACGACGAACACCACTGAGTTGAGGACCACCGTCGCGAAGTCGGGGTCGCTGATGAGGCGCTGGTAGTTATCGAGACCGACGAAACGCGGGCGGGCCGCATCAATTCCGACGAGCGCTTTGTTGGTGAAGCTCGTGTAGAGCGCCCAGAGGGACGGCCCGACGAAGAAAAGCGTGAGCAGGATCGCCGCCGGCGAAAGGCCCGCGAGATATGCGCTGTTGCGCCGGAATGCGGACGACGCGGTGGAGGAGCGGGGGCGGATCGCCCCCGCTCCGACCGCTGTGCCTGCTATTGCGTGATGACCTTGTCGGCGCCGATGGCCCGCTTGAGGTCATCGGTGTACCGCTTCGCCGCGTCGTCCGCGCTCATCTCACCGGCCGCGACGCTACCGGTCGCCTTCTGGATCGCACCGATCACCTTGCCGTAGTTCGCGTCGGTCGGGATGAAACGCGCCTTCTCGAGCGCTTTCGTCGAGTCGACGAGGTAGGGCTGGGCCTTGAACTCGGCGACGTCCGCCGAGTCGCTCCGCGCTACCGGGTGCGGATCTTCGATGTTGAGCTTCGCGACCGTGTCCTTGTTGTTCCACTGCGCGATGTACGCCCAGGCGGCGTCCTTGTTCTTGCTCTTCGAGGTGACATACCAGACCGTACCCGGGCCACCGATGGTGAAGGACGGTCCCGCCGAGAGGGTCGGGTGCAGGACGTAGTGAACGTTCTTCTCCGTCTCGGCCTTGTTCGAGGTCTGCCAGCCGCCGTAGACCCAGCCGCCTTCGAACAGAAGCGCGAGCTGGCCGTTGCCTTCCTTCTCGCGCATCGACGTCCATGGCTTGGTCGTCGTGAGGATCTCCTTCGGTGACAGGCCGCCACTGTACGCGCGCTGGTAGTAGTCGAGCGCCTTGCGGACGGCGGGGCTGTCGCCGATCCACTTGCCGGTGCCCTTGTCGATGATGTCGCCGCCGTATGCCCACACCAGCGGCACGAACGAGTGATTCGCGGTGCCGGTGTCGGCGCCCACGCCCGCGTACAGCGCGTACGGGATCGAGGTGGCGTTCTTGTCCTTGACCGCCTTTGCGGCGGTGAGGATGTCGTCGACGTTCTTGGGCGTCCAGTCGGCGCCGAGGCCGGCCTTGTCCATGACGTCGCGACGGATGTAGAGCCACCGCATGTCGAGGCCGTACGGGATCGCCCAGACCTTGCCCTGGTAGCTCACACCGTCCTTCACGGCCTGCGGATAGTTCTTCCAGTCCTCCCACTGCGAGACGTACTTGTCGAGCGGCTCGATGTAACCCGCGTCGGCGAGCTCGCCGATGCGGTCGCCGCCGACGTGGATGACATCGGGCACGTCGCCACCGCCGGAGAGCGCGAGGAGAAGCTTCGTGTAGTAGTCGCCACTCGCGATCTTCTGCAGGTCGACGTTGACCGTGAGACCCGAGTACCTCGCTTTGAGGTCCGCGGCCGCCTGGTCGACGTACTTCGGCTTCGCGCCGAGCTCGTCGGGATACGAGACGGTGATCGTTCCGGAGATCGTCGCCGGCTTCGAGCTGCCGCTGGGCGTCGTCGATGGCGAAGCTCCGCACGCGACGACGAGGCCGGTCGCGGCCATCGCCTGGAGAAATGTGCGACGCGAGAGCACAGAAGTCTTGCCGTCTTCCATAGAACCTCCCTGCCACGCGCGAGGTCGCGCGGGCGCTGGTTTCGCATCATACCCAAGCCGCGCATCGGATAATCCGGAACCGTGCGGACTGAGTGGGACAAGGTCGCGGCGGACGCGCGGCGCGTGCTCGAAGGCAATCGCCAGCGCGGGATTTCCGCGTGGGCCGGCCAGCGCTACGACTTCGTGTGCCCGTCTCCGACGACGTACCCCTTCCAGTGGTTCTGGGACAGCGCGTTCCACGCGATCGCGTTGCTCCATGTCGACCCCGGGCTCGCCAAGCAAGAGATCCGTTGTTTGATGCAGGGCGCCAGGCCTGACGGGTTCATCCCGCACATGCTGCTGTGGGAGAAGAGCGCGCACGCGTCGGCTATCCGCGAGTACTCGATCACCCTCGCCGACCCTTTCTATACGGCGACGATCCAGCCGCCCGTCGTCGCGCGCGCGGTGCTCCGGATCTACGAGGCGACAGGCGACAAGGAGTTCGTGCGCGACGTCCTGCCGCCGATCCGTCGATTCTTCCGCTGGCTCAAGGCCTATCGCGACCCCGACGACGACGCGCTCATCGCGATCATCCAGCCGGACGAGTCAGGGCTCGACGCGAGCCCGAAATACGACGGCCTCATGCAGATCCGGCATGGGCCGCCTGAAGAAACGCTGCCGCAGCTGCGGCTCGGGATGAAACGCCTCTTCGAGACGTACGCGCCACATCGCGCCGACCCCGCGCGTATCGCGGCGCTCGACACATTCACCTGGGAAGACGTGATGGTGAACGCGATCTACGCGGATGGACTCCGGTGTCTCGCGAAGCTCACCGACCTCGCTCGCGAGGCGGACGAGTTCAGCGCCCGCGCGGGCCGCGTGCGCGAGGCGCTCGAGACGAAATCCTGGGATGAGAAGGCCGGAGTGTTCTGGGATCTCGCCGGCTGGGACGAGAAGCCCGCGAAGGTGCTCACGTTCTCATCGCTGTTTCCGCTCATCCTCGACGACCTCGATCCATCGAAAGCCAAACGCCTGATCGACGACCACCTGCTGAACGAGCGGGAGTTCTGGCTTCCCTTCCCGGTGCCGAGCGTGGCCGCGACCGAGCCTTCGTTCGATCCGAAGTGGCGGACGAACACGACCTGGCGCGGACCGACCTGGGTCAACGTGAACTGGTACCTGTACTGGGGGCTGCGTGCGCATGGGCGGAACGATGTCGCGAGCGAACTCGCCGAGCGCACCGTCCGGATGATGGCGCTGAGCGGCGTCCGCGAGTTCTACGACCCCTTCACCGGCGAGGGACAGGGTGCCCGCGACTTCGGATGGTCGACGCTCGTGCTCGACCTCATCGCTGCCGAGCGCGGCACCGTCTAGTCAGTCTGGCGCCACCGCTTGAATCGTCGCGGCCGCGCGTTCGGCAGCGAGCGCGATCGCGAGCGCGCGCCGGCCATCCTCGCCGGTGACGGCAGCGGGACGCCGGTCGACGACACCTCCGACGAAATCGCGCAGCTCGGCCACGTACGCATCGGCGTACCGCTCGAGGAAACCCGGATGGAGGTCCTCGCGGCGCTCGTTTCCGCGCAGCACGGTGAGCATGGTCTGCGCGAATCCGCCGATCATCACCGCTCCGTCCTCGCAGAGAACCTCGCTGCGTATGTCGTAGGCGTAGCGCGCACCGCGGAGGGTCTCGACGTGAGCGACGGCGCCGCCGCCGAAGTGCAGGACGACCATGGCGACGTTCGGGCTCGGCGCGGTCGCGGGATCGCCGATGGTCGCGAGGTCGGCCCACACGGAGCTGACCTCGTCCGACAGCATCCAGCGCGCGCCGTCGAGATCGTGGATCGCGGACTCGGTCAGGACGTCGCCTCTCCCGTAAGAGCCCGGCGCACCGAACGGCATCTCCCGATCGCGATTGATGCCGCGGTAGTAGAGCGGCCGGCCGAGGGCGCCGCTCGACACGAGTTTCCGCGCTTCGGCGTACGGAGCGTCATAGCGGCGCTGAAAACCGACCTGGAGCCGCACGCCCGCTTCGCGCGCCGCGGCGATGACGCGGTCCGCGCCCTCGAGCGTCTTCGCGATGGGTTTTTCGACGAAGACGTCCTTGCCCGCGTGCGCCGCGGCGATCGCGTGCGCCTCGTGGAAGCGAGCCGGCGAAGCGATCACCACGGCCCGCACAGAGGGCAGATCGAGCAGCGCCTCCACCGACGCGGTGCTGCTCGCGCCCAGATCCTTCGCGACGCGTTCGCGCGCCGATTCGTCGGCGTCGCTGACCGCGAGAACCCGCGCATCGCTCACGTGTTTCGCCAGGTTCTCGGCGTGACGGCGACCCATGAGGCCGACGCCGATCACACCGACGCCGACCGGTCCCGATGCGCGCTTCAGCGGCGGCCCTCGACGCCGAGCATTTCTCGCATCCGAACGAAACCGATGACCGACTCGCGGTAGAGGATCCCGACGAGCCGCCCGTCCTTCACGACCGGCAGCAGCGGAAGCTCCGTCGCGCCGAAGCGCTCGAGGGCGGTGCCGAGCGGATCGTCCTGTGAGACCGTCGGAAGCTCCGCGGCAGGCGTCATGACCTCCTCGACCGGTGTCTCCGGCCACCGAGCCTGGTCCACCTTGCGCAGATCGCCGATGGTGACGAGACCGATGAACCGGTCGCCGGCGACCACGGGAATCGCGCGCAGGTTCATCGGAAGGACGAAGTCGCGGATGACCTGGCCGACCATCACGCCGGGCGGGGTCGATTTGAAGTCCGTCGTCATGAGCGGTCCGACCTTCGCGCCACCCACGACGGACGTGATCCGCTCCTGCTGGAGCGACGAGCTCGCGGCGTTCCAGAGGAAGTAGGCGATGAGGCCAAGCCAGAGCCCGCTGACCTCGTGCAGAACGAAGACCTCGTAGACGACGAACGCACCGAAGGCGACGGCGACGACCTGCCCACCTCGCGCGGCGATGGTCGTGGCCTTGGTGCGATCACCGGTGATCGCCCAAATCGCCGATCGCAAGACACGACCGCCGTCCAGCGGGAAGCCCGGGATCATGTTGAAGGCCGCGAGGTAGAGGTTGACGGTCCCGAGGTACGCGGCCACAGCCTGGATCGCTTCGGCGTTCGACAAAGCGGCAGCACGCGGGTCGATGAGGAAGGCGACACCGAGGGCGGCCACACCGATGAGCACGCTCGTCGCGGGGCCAGCGATGGCCATGAAGAACTCGGCCTTCGCCGAGGGCGGCTCCTTCCTGAGGTTCGCGACGCCACCCAGAAGGAAGAGCGTGATCGATGAAACGGACATCTGAAATCTTCGCGCGACGAGCGAGTGCGCGAGCTCGTGGCCGAGGACCGATCCGAAGAACAGGAAGGCGGTGATCGACGCGACGACGAGGCCCTTCTGGTCCGACCACTGCGGGAATTGCTGAGGGAACGAGTCAGCGAGATTCAGGACGACGAGAAAGAAGATGAGGATCCACGAAAAGTGGATGTTGATGTCGATGCCGAAGAGGCGGGCGATGCGAACGGAACCGGGCACGTTTCGGAGCATAAAGCGGAGGGGGCGGCCGGGGCCGCCCCCTCACCGACCTAGCTAGTTCCGCTGGTCGTTGTCGTTGATCTGCCCTCGGATCTCACCAGCCGGCTGCGTCGTCGAGTGAACGTTCGCATACGCGACCCCCGCGCGGATCGCTGCGACGAGCTCGTTCCATTCGCCCGGCGCGATCCCCTGAGCGGTGGGTCCGATGACGTCGGCCGGCGTGATGGTGCCGGTCATCGTCGTTCCCGGCACACACGCCGGCTTGCTGCCGCCGCCACAAAGGAATGCGGCCACACCGCCGGCAACGCCACGCTGGCCGAAGTGAACGTGGGCGAACAGCACGTTGCTGTTCAGGTTCGCGAACGAGAGCGTGAAGTGGATGGTCTGGTTCTCGTCGTCGACGGTCGCGGTGAACTCGCCGCTCCCCGCGCTCGAGACCGCCGGCGTTTCTTCGTAGCCGGTGAGTGCGGTCTTGAAGCGGCTCTTGTCATTGGCGGCGACGATGCCCGCGACGGCAACCGAAAGGACCGCGAGAGCGAGGATCGCGAGGACGAGCATCTTGAGACGCAAAGCGACACCTCCCCGTTTTCTGCTGGACGTTCAAAGTACGCTCCGCGAGTGCTCGCGGATCAGGACGGCGATACTTCAGCGCGATGGACGCTTACCTGGCTGTCGTTGCGAAACGCGAAGTGCGCGAGTACACGGATCGGCCGGTGCCGGAGGACGTGCTCGCGAAGATCCTCCAGGCGGGGCGCGCGACGGGAAGCAGCAAGAACACGCAGCCGTGGCGCTTCGTCGTACTCAAGGACAGACAGCATCGGCACGACCTCGCGAACTCGATGATGGCGCCGCGGAATCTCGATCGCTGCAACGTCGCGATCGCGGTCGTGCTTCTGAACGATCGCCTGCGGTTCGATGCGGGACGCGTCGCCCAGAACATGATGGTCGCGGCGTGGGCTTTCGGCGTTGGCAGCTGCCCGAACTCGGTCCGCCCCGACGAACACGACCGGGTGCGCCAGGACCTCGGCGCTCCGTCGGAGGCTGCGATCGCCACCATCGTCACTCTCGGATACCCCGCGCCCGGCCAACCTCGGCCACGCCCGAAAGTCGACCCTGAACGGATCGTCGCCAAACTGAATCGCCTTCCGCTGGAAGAGCTCGTTCACCGCGAGCGTTTCACCGGTTAGCATGTAAATCAAAACCGGAGAGACATTGACCCTCGCACCACCGACCGCTCGCTTCGGCGAGCTCGCGATTCATCCCGACATCTCCCGCGCGATCGATGAGCTTGGCTTCATGGCGCCAACGCCCGTTCAGACGCGCGCGATACCGATCCTTCAGGCCGGCCGTGACCTCTTCGCTCAGGCGCAGACGGGGACCGGAAAGACCGCAGCGTTCGCCATCCCGATCCTCGAAAAGGTCGACGCGACCGTCAAACGGCCGCAGGCGCTCATCGTCGTACCCACTCGAGAGCTCGCCCTCCAGGTGACGCGCGAGTTCGGCGCGATCGGGAAGTACCGCAAGTCCCACGAGGTTGCCATTTACGGCGGCGTTCCGTACGGCCCGCAGGAGCGCGCGCTCGCGCGCGGCACGCAGATCGTCGTCGGCACGCCGGGGCGATTGCTCGACCACATCGAGAAGGGCAACCTCGACCTGTCGGGCCTCTTCATCGTCGTGCTGGACGAGGCCGACCGCCTGCTCGACATGGGCTTCGCGCCAGAGGTGCGGCGCCTGCTCCGCCGCGCGCCGGAGCGCCGGCAGACGGCGCTCTTCAGCGCCACCCTCGTCTCGGACGTGCGCGACCTGGCGCAACGGTTCAGCCACAACGCGGCCGAGGTCGCGATCGAGCCCGAGAAGCAGAACGTCGACAGCATCGAGCAGGTCTACGTCGAGGTGCTCGAGCAGGACAAGGTCCGCGCGCTCGAGGAGCTTCTCCGTCGCTATGAGACCGATCAGGTGCTTGTGTTCCGTCACACCAAGCGCGGCGTCGACGATCTCGAGGACAAGCTGAAGAAGAAAAAGCACAACGTGGCCGCGATCCACGGCGACATGACCCAACGAGAGCGCGAGCGCACCCTCGAACGATTCCGCGAGGGCGAGCTCCACGTCCTCATCGCGACGAACGTCGCCGCCAGGGGCCTGCATATCGAAGACATCAGCCACGTGGTCAACTACGACCTTCCCGAGGACGCCGAGGTCTTTACCCACCGGGTCGGCCGGACCGGCCGCGCCGGCAAAACCGGGGTCGCCGTCACCTTTGTGGGGGAGTGGGACTTCGATCAATTCGATCAACTTCGTGCCAAGGCGGGCGTTCCCTTCCGACGGGAGATCCTCGAGCTCTACGACCGCCAGTAACCTCTCGGCGTGGCGACGACACCGGCCCCCGACCAGCACGACGCATACGCCGTCGTTCGCCTCGACTCATTCCGCAACTTCACTCCGCGGCCCGAGAACGTGAGCGTCCGCAGGGTCGTTCACCACTTCGCGGAGGCGGAGCTCGAGGTCCGGCACCTGAACATGACGGCCCCGACCGGGACCGTCTACTTCATCCAGCGAACCACGGTCGCGCGTCGCATCGAACCCGTCATCGTGCCGCTCTCCCCAGCGGTCGCGATCGCGGAGACTCCTCTCTCGCCTCGCTCGCGCAAGGTCCGGGCCGAGAAAAAGGGCAAGAAGAAAAAGAGCAAGCGCAAGTAGCGCTAGGCCGGGACTTTCGCGAGCTCCCTGCGCACGACCTTCGTCGCCTCGACGACCGCGGTGCACTTCTCCACGGACTCCTCGATGGTGCGCGTCTTCAGCCCGCAGTCGGGGTGCGGCCACAGCTTGTCCGCAGGCACGTAGCGCAGACCCTTCCGTATGCCTTCCGCCGCAACTTCCACCGACTCCGTCTCGTGGACGTGCACGTCGACGATGCCGATCGCGAGCTCCTTCGTGAATGGGTTGCGGTCGAACAGGTCGAGCCAGCGGTAGCCGTAGTTCGCCATCGCGAGGTCGAGCTGGTCGACGGGCAGGTCAAGCACCTGCGGGTAGATCGCGGCGAAGTCGCCGTAGCAGATGTGCGAGATCGTCTTCGCGGTTAGGCCCGAGGTCACGATGCCCATCGCCTCGATGGCGATGTCGATCTCCTCGGGTCGAGCGTGGATCGCGGGCTCGTCGATCTGGATGTACTTCGCGCCCGCACGCTCGAGGTCGCGCGCCTCGTCGCGCACGATCTCGGCGAGCGCGAGCACCGCGTCGCGCCGCGTCGGGTACGCCTCGTTGTAGGACCAGTCGAGCAGCGTGTAGGGACCGGTGAGCATTCCCTTCACCGGCTTTTGCGTGAGCGACTGCGCGTACTCGAACCAGCTGACCGTCATCGGCGTTGGCCGCGAAACCTTTCCCGCGATCACCGGCTTGTGGTAGTAGCGGTTCCCGTACGAGCGCACGAGCCCACCGATCTTGAATCCCTCGAGCCGTTCCGCGAAGTACGCGACCATGTCGCCGCGATACATCTCGCCGTCCACGAGGACGTCGAGGCCGATGTCCTCCTGCCGGCGGATCCACTCGGCGGTCGCCTTGCGCTCGAGCTCTCCGAGCTCCGTCGCGCCGAGCTTGCCCCGTGCGGCTTGGCCTCGCGCCTTCGTGAGGTAGTCGGGCTTCCCGAAGGAACCCACCGTCGTTGTCAGCAGCAGGTTGTCAGTCATGCGGGCACCTTCTCTCCAGTGACGAGTCGCGCGCCTTCGACCAGGGCCGTGAGCTTCGCGCGAGCGACGTCGCGCGGCAGATATTCGAGGGATGTCGTCGTCGCAAGGACGAGCCGCTCCTGCGGCACGAGCTTGAGCGCGCGCTCCGCGTATCGCGCGACCTCGTCGGCCGTCTCGAGCCGCGTATTCCGCGCGTCGACGACGCCGAGCAGCACGAACTGCGTCCGGAAGACGTCGAGCCGGTCGAACGCCGTGGTGTCGCGGCTGCGCACGTCGATGCCGATCGCTGCGACCGGGAACGATGCGAGCGACTCCAGCACCGAGTCGGCCGGGAAGAAATAGGTCACGAGGGTCAGCGCCAGGTCGGGGTCGGCGAAGCGCCGATACGCCTCGCGCGCGAGATCGATGTTCTTGGGCGACGCGACGATCGCCGGGTCCTCGATGTCGATCATCGTGGCGCCGGCCGCCTTCAGGCCCGCGATCTCCCGCGCGGTGGCGTCCGCGATGGCGAGGACCCGTTCCTCGAGCGAGCCGTATTGCTCATCGCGGGCCGCAAGCGTCGCGAAGGTGAGCGGGCCGGGGATCGCCGCCTTGAGCTGCGCCTTCGCGATCCCGGCGGCGAACGTGTAGTCGCGAACGAGAGAGCGTCCGTCGGTCACGATGCGGCCGTCGATCACGGGCTGGCGGAAATACGTGTTGTTGTCGTAGAAGCGCTCGAGCGGGCCCGGCTCGACGCCCGACCACGTTCGCGCGAACGGCGAGAGCAGATCGTCCCACCGGATCTGGCCGTCGTTCGTGACATCGATGCCGGCGGCTTCGATCTCGCCGATCGCCGCCCGCGTCACGTCGTCGAACACCTTGGCCAGCTCCGCGTCGGGCATCTCCCCGCGGTCGTGGCGATGGAGGGCGCGCCGCAGCTCCTGCGCCTCCAGTCCATCGCCGATCTTCGGATACGCGCCGATGACCGTCGTCTTGATCGTCATGCCAACACCTTCGCTTCCGGCCGGGGAAGCAGTCCTGCCGCGTCGACGACGCGCCCGACCGCCTCCGGCCATTCGATCGCATACAGATGCACGCCACGTACGCCTGGAAGAGCCTTCAGCTCCTTGACCATCTCGACCGCCATCGCGATCCCTTCGGCTTCCGGGTCGGCCGCCTTCTTTATGCGGCCGATGGCTTCAGTGCCGAAGGCGAGGCCCGGCACCTTCGAGAGCCGCTCCGCCTGATCGGCCGAACGAAGGATCAGGACTCCAGCGATGATCGGCACGTCGCGGGACGCGCCACGGCGAACCTCGACGAGCCACCGGCTGAACGTCGCGAGGTCGAAGACCGGCTGCGTCTGGAAGAATTCGGCGCCTGCGGCGATCTTGTCCGCCGTCTTCTTGAGGTCCGTCTCCATCGGGCGCGTGAACGGTGACGCCGTCGCGCCGATCACCAGCTTCGGCGGCGGGGGCTTGATCTCGTCGCCGGATAGGAAACGCGCCTCATCGCGCATACCGACGGCCATCTTCAACAATCCCACGCCGTCGAGGTCCTTCACGTTCACAGCGTCGGGGTGGTTTCCGAGCTTTGGGTCATCACCGCTCATGAACACGAAGTTCTCGATGCCGATCGCGGCCGCTCCGAGAAGGTCGGCCTGCAGGGCGATGCGGTTGCGATCGCGCCCGGTCATCTGGACGATCGGCTCGATCCCCGCGCTTCGGACGATCGTCGCCGCGGGTATCGCGGCCATGGTGACCACCGCGCGGTTGCTGTCGGTGACGTTCACCGCATCGACGACGCCTTTGAGCGCCTCTGCTCGGCGGCGCACGACCCCGGCCGACGCGTTCTTCGGCGGATTGAGCTCCGCCGTGACCAGGAATTCGCCCGACCTCAGAAGGCTCGCGAGTGCGCTCAAAGAAAAAGACCTCTCCTTCTATCTATGACGAGAGGCCTCCCAGTTCGGTCGACCCTCACATCTTTCCCTGGGCTTACCCACCGGGACGGAATTGGCACCTCAGCGGGTCTCCGCCGGTTGCCGAGGCGTCATCGGGCCGTTCCCTCAGCCTCTCTAGATGAAAGGGATCGCGTATGAAGTTTCGATCGATGCTAGCACGTACACTTCGCCCCCATTCCCATGTCTGATCGTCTCATTGAACGGACGCTGCGCATTTTCAGCGACGATCTCTCGTCGGATGCTGCTGTTCCCGGCGGAGGGAGCGCGGCGGCATACGCGGGCGCGATGGGCGCGGCGCTCGCGGCGATGGTTGCTCGCATCACGCTGAAGAAAGAGAAGTCGGAAGAGCTCCGCAGCTACGTCGAGGAGACCGACAACCTTCGCTCGGACTTTCTCCGTCTCGTCGACGACGACAGCGCCGCGTACCAGCGCGTCGCCGATGCGATGAAGCTCCCGCGCAAGACCGACGACGAGAAAAAGGAGCGCCAGGAGCGCATGCAGGCCGCGCTGCTCGCGGCATCGCGCGTCCCGCTCGAGGTCGCGGAGACGGCGCGGCGGCTTCTCGACGCGTGCGAGCGCGGCCTCGCGAGCTCGAGCCCGATGACGGCGAGCGACATCGGCGTCGGCGCCCTCATGGCCGAGACGGCGCTCCGCGGGGCGGCGCTCAACGTGATGATCAACCTCGCATCGGTCAAAGACGCGGCACAGGTGAAGGTGATCTCGGACCACCTCGATCGCGCGGTCGACGGCAGCGACGTGCAGCGCCGCCGCATCACCGACTTCGTCGAATCTCGGATCGCACGCTAGAACGGCGCCGTGCGGCTCCTTCATGGCAAGCCACTCGCCGAGAAGCTGAACGGGCGGTCGCGCGAGCGGAGCGCCGCGCTGCACGCGGCGGGCATCGCGCCGCGACTTGCCGCGGTCTCGGTCGGGATCGATCCGGCCGCGAACACCTATTTGCAGCGCCTCGCGACGCGCGGCAAGACGCTCGACGTCGCGGTGGAGGATGTCGCCTTACCCGGTGACGCGTCTGAGAGGCAGCTCATCGCCACGCTCGAGCGACTGAGTGCCGACGCACGGATCCACGGGATCCTCCTACTTACTCCCCTGCCCGGAGCGCTCGACGAAGGTCACATCGTCGACCACATCGTTCCGGACAAGGACGTCGAGGGCATGAACCCATTCAACGTCGGGCTGCTCGCCGATGGCCGACCGCGCTTCGTCCCCTCGACCGCGGAAGCCGTCGTCGAGCTGTTGAAGTTCCACGGTGTGCCGTTGCGCGGCGCGCGCGCGACCGTCATCGGCCGAAGCACGGTGGTCGGCCGACCAGCCGCATACCTCCTCTTGAGAGAAGACGCGACCGTGACGATCGCGCATAGCCAGACGCCCGATATCGGCGCGATCACACGGGACGCAAGCATCGTCGTGGCCGCTGTTGGCCGTCCCGGATTCGTGAAAGGCGACATGCTCGCTCCCGGAGCGACGGTGATCGACGCGGGAATCAACGTGATCCCGCACGGGATCGTCGGCGATGTCGACGTCGAGAGCGTGTCCTCGGTCGCTGCCGCCCTGAGTCCTGTGCCCGGCGGACTGGGCGCCGTGACTACCGAACTGCTCTTGCGAAACGTGCTTAGAGCCGCTGAGCGCCAACACCAGGACTGACGGCACCGGGCAGACCGCGGGTGGCACGGGGGAGCGGGTTTCGCGCGAGGCGTCCATCCGGCCGCGTCACTCGGAACGCGCTGTGACGCGAGCGCAGCGGACCGGTAGCCGAGCGCGGAACCCCGACCCCGGGACAGGACCCGCGGTCTGCGGCGCCGGGCTCAGACCTCTACGTTGGCGCTGTTCGGCTTGGTCGCCGCGTACGCCTGCGAGGCATATCGCTCGGCCGAGTTCAGATCACCGCGCTTCTTGGCGGCACGCGACAGGCGCATGAGCACATCGCCGAGCTCGGCTTTCGCGTCGAGCGCCTTGTACGTCGCCACGACTTCGCGCATCCGACGTTCCGCGCGCGCCGTGTCGCCATCGCCGAGATCGAGCTCGGCGAGAACGAGCGTCGCGCCTGCGACGGCGCGATCGGCATCGGCGCCGCGCTCGACGACGGCGGCGATCGCGGCCTCCGCGCTGGAACGCGCGAGCGTCGTGTCCTTCGCCTTGAGCGCGACCTCGGCCCTGGTCGCGTAGCAATGCGCGAGGTACGCCGCCGGGCCTGAGACGCGCGCGATCTCGATCGCGCGCGCAACGTGCTCGTAGGCCGCTTCGATGCGGCCGGCGTCCGCGGCGATGACCGCGAGCGCGTTGCGCATGATGAGCACGCCGACCAGATCCTTACCGAGCTCGGCCGCCGCGAGGGCCTTCTGGTAGTAGCCGGCCGCCGCGTCATGATCGCCGAGCGCGCGATGGGCGTTCCCGAGTCCCTGGTGGATGAAGGCGATCCGCGCGAGGTCGCCGATGTCACTCGACCACTCCAGAGCCTGCTGGTAATAGGTCGTCGCGGCCTGCGGCTCGCCCAGATCCTGCGCGCACCCGCCCAGCGTGATCAGCGCTCGCAGTCGCAGCAGCTGATCGGGTGGCCGGGCGTTCTCGATCCGCCGAAGGAGCGTCTCGAGCATCTCGCGTGCACCCCGAGGATTACCCGCGATCCGCGTCGCCACCGCGAGCTGGTAGTCGGCGGCGCGCTTCAGCGCCTCGTCAGAGAGCTCGTCCGCGAGACGTTGCGCGACGGCGAGCGTCTTGATCGCGTCGCGGCCACGATGCACGAGGTTGAGCGCGGAGCCCGCGTACAGGCGAACGCGGCACGACTCGCGAACGGAGAGATCACCGGCGTCGAGCAGCTTTTCCGCGCGCCGTACCGCCTCGGGAGCCGACGTGTGGGTCAGGAGCGCGGCGATCGAACTGATCTCGAGCTCGCGCTCTCCGCGCGCGCGCTCAACGTCCGCGTCGTCGAGGAAATAGGAGGCCGGCTTGTCGAGCTTCTTGGCCATGTGCTCGAGCGAGCGCATCGCCGGGCGGATCTTGCCGAGCTCGATCGCGCTCACGTGTGCGCGCGTGAAATAGGGTGCGCCGAGCTGCGCCTGCGACATGCCCGACGCGATCCGAGCTTCGCGCAATCGCTCGCCAAGCTTCTTCAGGGCCGGGGAGAGAGGGGCGGGACGACGCCGTCGGGTACGAAGCGCGGGCACGCGAAGACGCTAGGCGGCGCACCCGTCCCTGTCAATCCGAAATCGACAGCCAGGCTGAGCTCCGCTCCGCCTAAAATGACCGACGTGCTTGGGGGAATGATCCGCGTCCTCGTGGTCGACGATCATCCGTCGGTTCGCGAGAACCTTCGCTACCTCATCAACGCCGAACGCGACATGGACTGCGTCGGCGTGGCGCGCGATGCGCAAGAGGCGATGCGCGCCTGCCAGGAGTTGCTGCCGGACGTCGTGATCCTCGACGACGAGATGCCCGGCGGCCGCGGGATCCAGGTCCTCGAGTGGATCTCAGGCGAGCTCCCCGACACGCGCGTCGTCATGTACACGCTCGACGCCGATGTTTGCGAGGTCGCCCGCAATATGGGCGCCGGCTGCGTCCTGAAGGACGCGAACTATGAAGTCCTGGTGCGCGCGGTCCGCAACGGAGCCGCGTCACTGCCGAGGTCCGCCGAGACGTATTAGCCGTTCATTCCAGGCGGATCAGCGGCGGGTGGTCGATGTCCTCGAAGTGCGTCGTGTCGATGAACCGAAGCTTTCCCATGAGCCGGTCGAGCAAGATCGAGTGCGTTCGCGCACCGCGGGCGAAGAAGTGCACGCCTTTCAGAAGATCGCCGTCCGTCACTCCGGTGGCGACGAACCGAATGTCGTTGCCGCTCGCGAGATCGTCCGTGCGATAGATCCGACTCTCGTCGGCGATCCCCATCTTCTTCGCACGGGCCCGCTCCTCTTCGCTCCTGAAGCGCAGCCGCCCGAGTATTTCCGCGCCCAGACAGCGGAGCGCCGCGGCGGCGAGCACGCCTTCCGGCGCGCCACCTGTACCCATGACCGCGTGCACGTCGGTTCCGGCGATGGGGACGGAAAGCGAGGCCATGAGATCGCCATCCTCGATGAGCTTGATCCGAGCGCCGGCGGCACGCACGTCGTTGATGAGCTTTTCGTGTCGAGCACGGTCGAGGATGACGATGGTGAGGTCGCTCACGTCGCGGTTGAGCGACTGCGCGATGATCCGCAAATTTTCGGCGACGGGTCGGTCAAGGTCGACCTTGCCGGCCGCGGGGGCACCCACGACGAGCTTCTCCATGTACGTGTCTGGCGCGTGCAGGAGACCGCCAGGCTCCGAGACGGCCATGACCGCGCAGGCGTTCGGGCGGCCCTTCGCCACAGGGTTCGTCCCCTCGAGAGGATCGACCGCGATGTGAACCTCTGGACCGTCGCCGCGGCCGACGCGCTCGCCGATGAAGAGCATCGGCGCTTCGTCGCGCTCGCCTTCACCGATGACGATCATTCCATTGAAGCGCGCGTCTTCCATGGTCTTGCGCATCGCTTCCACCGCCGCCTGGTCGGCCTCGTTGTTGTTCCCGTGGCCCATCCAGTGCGCCGCTGCGATCGCGGCGGCCTCGGTGATGCGAACGAGCTCGAGGCTCGGCGTCCGATCCGCTGGAATGCGGTCGAGCGGGAGTGTCCCCTTTAGCTGCATCGGCGCCGTAACGCTAGTGCGTAACCGGAGGCCGCGCTCGAACGGCGCGCTCCGCTGCTTGTTCGATGAGCGGCAGGGGTTCACGCATCGCTTGCGCGAGGGGGACGCCTTCACTCGCGACCCCGATCGCGTCGAGCCCGAGCGTCTCGTGACCCTCGCCGAGGCCGCCTGCGACCGCGATCACCGGGACGCCGGCGCGTCGCGCCGCCGCGGTCACGGCACCGGTGAGCTTTCCATAGCCGCTCTGTCGATCGATGCGTCCTTCGCCGGTGACGACGAGATCGGCGCCCGCGATGCGTTCGGCGAATCCGACCGCGCCGAGCACCAGCTCAGCGCCTGAGACAAGGCGCGCGTCGAGGAACGCGAGCAGTCCCGCGCCGAGGCCGCCCGCGGCTCCCGCGCCGGGCACGTCGCGGATCGGCCGTCCCACGAACGCCTCGACGACATCTGCGTATCGCGCGAGCGCCGCATCGAGCTCGCGGACGATCTCGGGCGTCGCGCCCTTCTGCGGGCCGTAGACGGCGGACGCGCCCTCGGGACCGAGGAGCGGATTGCGAACGTCGCACGCGACCTCGATCGAGGGACGCACCATGCGCGGGTCGGTCTGGCCGTCGATCCGGCCGAGTCGCGCAAGCGCCGCACCGCCCTCGGGAAGGTCGTTGCCGTCGCGGTCGAGAAAGCGATAGCCGAACGCGCGCGCCATTCCCGCGCCACCGTCGTTCGTCGCGCTACCTCCGATGCCGATCACGATGCGGTGCGCGCCGCTCGCGGCCGCCGCGAGGATCAGCTCCCCCGTCCCCCGCGTGCTGGTGACGCGCGCGTCGCGCTCCTGCGGCTGGAGGAGCGGAAGGCCGCTCGCCGCGGCCATCTCCACCACCGCGGTGGTGCCGTCGCCGAGCACGCCCCACTCCGCGTCGATCTCGCGACCGAGCGGATCGTGGACGCGCGATCGGCGCAGACCGCCGTTCGTTGCGGTCACGAGGGCGCGGACGGTCCCCTCGCCGCCGTCGGCCAGAGGCATCTCGTCGACCCGTGCGGTCGGCCACGCGCGACGAACGCCGCGGGCGATTGCCGAAGCGACCGCGACCGCATCGGCGGAGCCTTTGAACGATTGGGGGGCGACGATCACCCGCGGTGCGGGGTCTCGATGCACCGCGGAATTCTATGAGTCGAAGGACCGTTAGCCGGAAAGCGATGCTCCCCTATGCTCGGATGACATGACGCGGCGCATCGCAATGATCTCCGTCCACGCCTGCCCTCTCGCGAAGCTTGGCGGTCGCGACTCCGGCGGCATGAACGTGTATGTGCGCGAGCTGGCTCGGGACCTTGGCGCGCGCGGCATCGAGGTCGACGTTTTCACACGCTGGCGCGAGAAAGACGACCCGCGGATCCAGCAGCTCGGGCCGAACGCGCGGGTCATCCACATCGAGTCGGGGCCTATCGGCTACTGGCCGAAGATGGACGTCTACGAGCATCTCGATGAGTTCACTTCGAAGCTTCTGGAGCACGCGGCGAACGAAGGAAAGTCATACGACCTCGTGCACGCGCACTACTGGCTTTCCGCGAAGGTCGCGCGGACGCTCGAGAAGGAATGGAACGTGCCGGTCGTCCAGATGTTCCACACCCTCGGCCTCGTGAAGCGCGAGGTCATGGACGAGGACATCGACGGTGAGAGCGACATCCGCATCGAGATCGAGCGGGACGCCGTCCGCAAATCGGCGGCGATCGTCGCCGCGAGCGAGATCGAGCTCGACGAGCTGCGTCGTCTGTACCGCGCGGACGTATCACGAATCGCGGTCATCCCGTGCGGCGTAGATCCCGCGGTCTTCCATCCGGTCCGGCAAGCCGATGCGCGCGAAAAGCTCGGCCGTGACCAGTGCGAGCGGATCATCCTCTTCGTCGGACGCATCGAGCAGATCAAAGGAATCGACGTGCTGCTCCGCGCGCTCGGCCTTCTCTTTCAGCGGCACCCCGACATGCGAAGCGACGTCTGCCTTCTCGTGGTCGGCGGCGCGCTCGATCCAGGCGACGACGCACCCGAGACGGAGAAGATCCTCGAGCTGCGTCGCCTCGTGCACGAGCATCGCCTCGAGTCGAACGTCTCGTTCGTCGGGTCGCGCGGCCAGGAAGACCTCGCCCTCTACTACGCGGCCGCGGATCTCTGTGCCGTGCCGTCGCTCACCGAATCGTTCGGGCTGGTCGCGCTCGAAGCGATGGCCTGTGGCACGCCGGTCGTCGGCACGCGCGTCGGCGGGCTCCAGACGGTCATCGAAAATGGCGAGTCGGGTCTCCTCGTGCCGGCAGGCGACGACGAGGCGCTCGCCGAGGCGATGGCGCAAGTCCTTATCGACGCGCGCCTTCGCATGCACCTGGCGCACGGCGCGCGCGAACGCGCCGAGCAATTCACGTGGCGCCGCGTCGGCGACCGAGTCGTCGATCTCTACGATCGCGTGCTCGACGAGCGAAAGGTGAAGGTCTAGTGCCTGACGCGTTCGCGATCCCCAAGCGCGCGATGGCCGTCTTCGCGCATCCGGACGACGTGGACTTCGGCTGCTCCGGGACTCTCGCGTCGTGGATCAGGACGGCCGGTACGCACGTTACGTACTGCGTGATCACGAGCGGGCAGAAAGGAACGCACGACCTGAAAACGACGGCCGAGCAAATGGCCGAAACGAGGCAGCGCGAGCAGCGCGCGGCCGGCGAAGCGATCGGCGTGAAGGAGTTCGTTTTCCTCGGTCACCAGGACGGCGAGCTGGAGGTCAGCATGGATCTGCGCGGCGAGGTATGCCGCGTCATTCGCGAGCATCGGCCCGACGTTGTCTTCACCAACGACCCCTGGGGCCACTACCAGGTGCATCCGGACCATCGCGTCGCCGGATGGAGCGGGCTCGACGGGGTCATTGCGGCACGCGACCACCTCTTCTATCCCGAGCAGCTGACCAGCGGGCTGAAGCACCACCGAGTCGCGCGCGTCCTTCTCTTCGGGACGCGCGACCCGAACATCTGGTTCGACATCTCGGGATCGATCGACGGGAAGATCGCGGCGCTCCGAGCCCACAAGAGCCAGCTCGGCGGGCGCCGCGGCTTCGCCGAGCGCATGAGATGGTGGGCGAAGAACACCGGCTCGACGTGGAACCTCGACGCCGCGGAGGCGTTCCGCTACATCGAGCTGGCGTAGCTTCGTCGCGCAGTGCGCGAACAATCACTCGGCGGGAATCTCAACGATGCGGTTCGTGTCGGCAACACGGTCCGCCGCAGGGCCGGCCCATGGACGCCCGCGGTGCATGAGCTCCTCAGATTCCTCGAGGTCGAGGGTTTCCCCGCGCCACGCGCGCGCGGGATGGACGACAAAGGGCGCGAGATGCTCGAGTACATCGAGGGAGAGGCACACGCGGGCAACCCCATCCCTCTGCCGGATTCAGTCTTCGATGAGGCCCACCTCATCGGAGCCGCTCGCCTCCTTCGGCGCTATCACGACTCTGTCGCGCACTTCGTGCCCCCGGCCGACGCCAAGTGGAGGCTCGTGGGCCCCGAGCCGCACGAGATCATCTGTCACAACGACTGGTCGCCCTGGAATGCGCTCTTTCGCGAGGGCAAGATGGCTGTCACGCTCGATTGGGATCTCGCGGGGCCGGGTCCGCGTCTGTTTGACATCGGAAATGCAGCGTATTCGTGGGCGCCCCTGATCTCGGGCGCCAGCGCCGTACCGGACATCGCCGAACGCGCCCGAAGGCTCCGGATCTTCTGTGATGCATACGGATTAAGCGACCGAACCGGTCTCATCGATGCGCTCCGCGCTCGCCTCATCTATGTCGGGAGATTCATCGACGAACAGGCGAAGCTCGGCGACCCTGGAATGATGCGACTCGTTGGCTGGGACATACCCCACAAGATGTTCGTGAACGACGTCGGCTACCTCGACGACCACCGGGCGGTGCTCGAGCGCGCCCTCGACTAGTGCTTGAAGTGACGGCGGCCCGTGAAGAGCATCGCCATGTGGTTCTTGTTCGCGGTGTCGATCATCATCGCGTCGCGGAGCGAACCGCCCGGTTGGATGATCGCGGTCACGCCGGCGCGCGCCGCGACCTCGATGCCGTCGGGGAACGGGAAGTACGCATCCGATGCCATGACCGCGAGCCGCGCGTTCTCGCCGGCTTTGCGGACCGCGGTCTCGACCGCGACGACGCGTGACATCTGGCCCGGACCAACGCCGACCGTGGCGAGGCCCTTCGCGAGCACGATCGCGTTCGAGGTCACGTGCTTCACGCACCGCCACGCGAACAGCAGGTCGGTGAGCTCCTCGAGCGAGGGCGTCCGCTCCGTCGCGACCTTGAAGTTGCCCTCGTCGGCCGCGGACTCGTCGGGGGTCTGAACCAGCATCCCGCCGGCGATGCGCTTGTAGTCGAACGCGCCGCCATCCTTGCGCGCGAGCCGTCCACCGACGATCGCGTGACCCGGGACGGCGAGAATCTCGAGGTTCTTGCGCTGACGGAGGATCGGGAGCGCCTCGTCCTCGTAACCCGGAGCGATGATCGCCTCGTAGAACGTGCCCTCCATGGCCTCGGCGAGCTCGCGCGTTACGATCCGGTTCGCTCCGACGATGCCGCCGAACGCCGACACTGAGTCGCACATGAACGCGCGCCGGTATGCCTTCGTGATCTCGTTGTCGGAGGCGACGCCGCACGGGTTCTGATGCTTGATGATCGCGACGGTCGGCTGCGCGAAGTCGATCGCGACGCGCCAGGCGGCGTTGATATCGAGCATGTTGTTGAAGCTCGTCGCCTTTCCATGGAGCTGTTGCATGGTGGTCATCGCGCCGTCCTCGCCGCGCACCGCGTACATCGCGGCCTGCTGGTGCGGGTTCTCGCCGTAGCGCAGGTCGCGCACCTTGCGAAGTGACAGCGTGAGCTCGTCCGGGAACTGCACCCCCGCCTCGCTCGCGAATCGGGAGGCGATCGCCGCGTCGTACGCCGCCGTGTGGCTGAAGGCCTCCGACGCGAGCACGCGACGGGTCTCGAGCGAGACGTTGTTCCGCTGCTTCAGCTCGTCGAGCACCGCGACGTACCGTTCCGGCCGCGCCACGACGACGACCTGCTCGTAGTTCTTCGCGGCGGCTCGGAGGATCGTGGCGCCGCCGATGTCGATCTGGTCGAGAAGCATGGCGCCGCTCTTTCCGGCGCCCGCATGCTCGGCGAACGGGTAGAGATTCACGGCGACGAGGTCGATCGGGTCGATGCCCTCCCGCTTGAGCTCCTCGCGGTGCGTCGGATCGTCTCGGCGCGCGAGCAGCGCGGCGTGGATCTTCGGATGGAGCGTCTTCACGCGGCCGCCGAGGAGCGAAGCTTGACCGGTCACGTCCTCGACCGAGCGCGACGTTATGCCCTCGGCGGCGAGCGCGGCGCGAGTTCCATCGGTGGCGATGAGCTCCCACCCGAGGTCCTGCAATCCGCGCGCGAACGCGTCGAGACCTGCGCGATCAGAGACAGAGAGGAGGGCTCGCAGCGCGGTTAGTATAGCCAGTCCATGCCGTTCGATCCCCAGCACTTCATTGATCGATTCTTCCAACCATTCAACAGCGAATCCCGTTTTTTTTGGCCGGCGGTGATCGCCGTGGTGGTCTCGTTGATCGCGAACATCGTTTGGTACAACTGGCGCAGCCGGACCACGCCCCCTCCGGAGCTCGGCGTCCGGCCGTGGGCCTTCTGGACGAACGTGGTCTTCCTCATCTGGTACCTGGTGCTGCTCAAGGCGAGCGTTCCCTTCTTCGTGCTCGCGGTGTCGCTCGCCGCGAACATCGCACTCGTCGTCTACATGTACTGGACGTATCTACCGCCGCGCGAGGCGGCGTGGGAGCGCGAGCGTCGCCGGCAGGCGTACTTCCCGAAGTCCGGTCGGCGGAGGAAACGGCGCCGCTAGTCCCCCTTGGGCGCGCTCCACGCGATGTTGAAGCCTTCGAATCGCGGCTTCCCGCCAAGCTCGGATCGCTCCACCTCTCTCACGTCGGCTCCGGGCGGTCCTTCGTTCAACCAGGTCTGAAGCGACGAGAGGGCGCCTCCGCTTCCTTCGGCGATCAACTCGACCGCGCCGTCATCGCGATTCCAGACGCGGCCGGTGATCGCAAGGCGCAACGCCTCGCGGACTGCGGTCGCGCGGAAGTTCACGCCTTGCACCCCACCGTGCACGACGAACCGGGCGCGGGCCATCAGCGCTTCTTCCGCGACGCGAGCATCGCGTCGAGCCCGCGGACGTTCGCGAGATCCTTCTCGGAAGCCCACCCGCGTCGCGCGGTCCCGACCGCGAGGTCCATCCAATCGAGCTCCTCGATCGCATGCGCGTCCGAGTTGGCGACGAGCGTCGCTCCGCGATCGACCGCCTTGTGGACCCACGTATCCGGCAGGTCGAGCCGCTCCGGCCCACCATTCACCTCGATCCACGTGCCGGTCTCGACCGCGGCGTCGATGACGGCGTCGAGATCGACAGCGTGCGGCTCGCGCTTTTCGAGAAGCCGCCCGGTCGGGTGCGACAGCGCCGTCACGAGCGGGTGCCGCATCGCGCCGACCACGCGCGCGGTCATCTGCTCGCGCGTTTGCGCGAACGACGAATGCACCGAGGCGGTGACGATGTCGAACTTGGCGAGGAGCGCGTCCGAATAGTCGAGCGCGCCGTTCGCGCGGATGTCCACCTCGGTGCCGACGATGACGCGGAACGGCGCGAGCTCCGCATTCAGGCGCGCGGCCTCCGCGAGCCGCGTCTCGATGCGCTCGGGCGACAGCCCGTTCGTCATGCCGAGACCAGGCGAGTGGTCGGTCACGGCGAGGTACGCGTACCCCTTTGCCCGTGCCCGGCGCGCCATGTCCGTGAGCGGATCGCGCCCGTCGGTCCAGTTGGTGTGCGTGTGCAGGTCGCCGCGCACCCGTGCGAGCTCGACCAGCTTCGGTAAGGTGTGCGCTCTCGCGGCGTCGACCTCGCCTCGGTCCTCGCGAAGCTCGGGCGGGATGAAGTCCATCTCCAGCGCGGCGTAGACGTCCTCCTCAGTCAGTGAGGCGATCTCCTGACCGCGCTCCTCGGCGCCGATGCGGTACAGGCCGTACTCGTTCAGCAGCAGCTTTCGGCGGAGAGCCAGGCCGCGGAGCCGGACGTTGTGCTCCTTCGATCCGGTGAAATAGAGGAGGGCCGCTCCGAACGATCGCGCCGGAACGACCCGCAGATCGATCTGCAGCCCGCGGTCGACGATGACCGAGCACTTCGTGTCGCCGCGCGCGAGCACGCGCTCGACGCTTGGTGCGCGGGCGAACACCTCGAAGATCGGCGTGGCATCGTCGCCCGCGACGACGATGTCGATGTCTCCGATCGTCTCCTTGTAGCGGCGGAGGCTCCCGGCGATGGCGATCTGCGTCACGCCGGTCTCGGCACGGAGGTAGTCCGCCATCGTCGTCGCGGACGCGCGGGCCTCGTGCAGAAGGGAACGGCCGGTGCGCTGCTTCAGCGCGGCGATCGAGCGGAGGATGTTCTCCTCGGTCTTCGCCTGGATCTTCGGGAGCTGCTGGAGCCGATGCTCGGTCGCGGCCTCCTCCAGCTCCTCGATGGTGGTGATCTTCAGGTGCTCGTAGATCGTTCGCGCGGTCGCGGGGCCGACCCCCGGTACGCGCAGCAGCGTGAGAAGTCCCGGAGGGACCGCGGCCTGCAGCTCCTCGTGGCGCTTCGAGCGGCCGGTCGCGACGATCTGCTCGATCGCTTCACCGACCGATGAGCCGACCTTCGGGATCTCCTTGAGCCGGCGCTCCTGCACGAGCTTCGCGAGCGGCTCGCGGAGGTCGCGTATCGAGCGCGCGGCCGCGCGGTATGTGACGGCGCGGAAGACGTTCTCGCCCTTGAGTTCGATCAGATCGCCGATCTCGTCGAGGACCTTCGCGATGGCGTCGTTGCCTGTGGCGAGGGCATCGAGGGGCACGCCTCGATGCTACGGCGCTCTGCGGATCAGGATCCCGGGCGGGATGCGGCGGGATCGCGCGCGAGCTCGAGGTAAGCGAACGCCGACTCGAGGTCGCCGCGCGCGCGCAGCTTTTGCGCGTACTCGGCGGCGAGCGTCGAGAGGTCGGGGTGGTGCTCGATCGAAGCGAGGATCTCGATCGCCTTGCGGTACGCGCGATCCGATTGCTCGTACTGGCCACGCTGGTGCTCGGCGGCGCCGGCGACGCGCAACGCGTCGGCCTGCTGCCGGTGGTCGCCGATCTGCTCGAGACGCTCGTCGGCGTCTTTGGCCAAACGCAGCGCTCCCTCGGCATCGCCCTGCTCGAGGGTGATGCGCGCGCGAAGCACGTCGATGATCGCGCCCACCCGCAGATCGCCGGCAAGCGCGGCGCGCTCGCTGCAACGGTCGACCGTTTCGCGAGCAGCGGCCATATCGCCGTGTTCGAACTGCACCGTCGCGAGGGATTGCATGACGGAGAGCTCGACCGCGGTGTCGGACACACGCTCGAAGAGTCCGAGCGCGCGCTGATAGTTGGCGATCGCGCCGTCGAGCTCGCCCGCGTCGTAGAGCGCGACTGCGACTCCCATGTAGCTCTGCGCGGCGAGTCGGAGCTCGCTCGAACGCGATGCGACGGCGAGGGCGAGCTCGTACGTCGCGAGCGCCTTCACGGTGCGATGAAGGCGGCGGTACACAGTGCCGAGATGAACGAGCGTCCTCGCGCGGAGGCGCGGGTCGGTGATCTCGCGCTGCTCCATCACGTCGCGCGCGGCTTCGAGCGACTCGGCGCCCGCCGCCAGCTGGCCGTGCTCGACGTACAGCACGCCCCGGGCGGAGAGGAGGTGGGCGAGCTCGGTCGGGTCGCTGTTCGCGTCGACCAGGGCCATGGCCTCCGCGATACGTTCGAACGCCTGTTCCCGTTTGCCTTCCGCCATCTCGGCGGCGGCGAGGTAGCGCAACAGGGTGGCGCGCTCGGGCCCCTGCGCCTGCAGCCCCAGGGCCGCGGTCGCCTCGCCGCGGACGGCGGGCCAGTCCCGTCGCTCGATGGCGGCCTGGGCCGCGAGACGGTGGAAAACGCGACGCTTCGCGCCGGCGAGGGATTCGTCGCCGATGAAGTAGTCGAGGCTTCGCCCGAGGCGTGTCGCGATTATCTGCAAGGAGCGAAGGGACGGACGCACGAGACCGGCTTCGACCTGGCTGATGAAGCCCTTGGTCAGCTCGTCACCCGCAAGCTGCGCCTGGCTCATACCAAGCTCGCGGCGAGCGGCGCGAACCCGTTCGCCCAAGGTCACCGGCTTCTGAACTATTTCCGGCAGACTCGCCACCGACGCTCCCCTGTCTAGACCGAACTGAAAGTGCGCTGCAACGTCCGGCTTCTCTAGACTGGCGGGAAGAATACTGGCCGCTGTCGGCGCGGACAATGTGGGGAGAACGAGATGAGACCGTTCCGCTTGCGCGTCGTAACAGCGATCCTGCTCGCGTTTCTCATGCTCGGCACGCTCGGAAGCGCCGTCAACGCCGCGAACATTTCAACGAGCAGCTTCCCGGATGACCCGTGGCCGGGTCTTTCGATCCCGACTACCAGCTTCCCCGACGACCCGTGGCCGGGCCTCAGCTAACTAAGAAGCCATACTTCGGGCGTGCCGGGAACATCGACCGCCCATCGCCAGCGCATCGAGATCGACGGGACGGCCTTCCTGTTTCAGCACGGCTATCGCTTTGGGAAGGTCACGTACATCACGCGTCTTCCCCTCGGTAAGAGCATGACGGTGTTCACTCCGGGCCACCTCTCGGGGCCGGAGGTCGAAGCGGTCGTCCGCGGCGACAACCCGTGGATGTTGGAGTGAAGACGAGCGAGGAACGGCTTTGCCGCGACGAGTGAACACCTAACGCGCGCGGTCGTTCAGCGAGTGCGCTCGGCCAGAGTCGACGTCGGCGACGAGCGCGTGGCCGAGATCAAATCCGGTCTCGTCGTGCTCCTCGGCGTTGGGGCCAACGACCGTCCTGAGGACGGCGAGCGGCTCGCCGCGAAGGTCGCGGCCCTCCGCATCTTCGAAGAGGCGGGCAAGATGCAGCGGGCGCTCGCCGACGTGGGCGGAATGGTCCTCGCGGTGCCCCAATTCACGCTCTACGGTGACGCGCGGCACGGCCGCCGGCCCGAATTCACCGCCGCCGCCCCGCCGGAGCTCGGAAAACGGCTCTTCGACGCCTTCTGCGGCGCTCTGCGCGGCGCGGGCGTCGAAGTCCGCCAGGGCCGGTTCGGCGCGGCCATGCTCGTCAGCCTCGAGGCGGACGGACCGGTGACGCTTGCACTCTCGACCGATGGCTGGCGCGAGAGCGAGCTCGGCTCCTGAATCACGCTGATCACGTTGCCCTTCTCGCCGGTGGCGTGACGGCGGGCGAAGGCGGAACGTGGGCCGATCTGGGCGCAGGTACCGGCGCGTTCACGCTGGCGCTCGCGGATCTCATCGGTCCGCACGGAGTGATCCATGCGATCGACCGCGACCGCGGCGCGCTCAACGAGCTGCGGAGCGCCTTCGTCAGCTCGGTGCCGCAGGCCGAGCTTCGCATCCGGAGCGCCGACTTCACGCGCCGTCTCGATCTTTCCGATCTCGACGGCGTGGTCATGGCGAACTCGCTGCATTTCATCGACGACAAAGCGTGTGTGCTCGGGCTCGTACGCGGATATCTGAAGCGCGGCGGGCGACTGCTCCTCGTGGAGTACGACAGCGATCGCGGAAACACGTGGGTGCCCCACCCCATGTCGTTCGAGACCTGGCAGGATGTCGCCGCCGAGGCTGGCTTCGTCGAGACACGGCAGCTTGCGACCGTTCCGAGTCGATTCCTCCACCGCATCTATTCCGCTTTGAGCCTCGCGCCGTGATGACGCTTTCTACGCTCGGCCCCTCATGCATTTTTCGTCGGTGCGGCTCTGGGCTTCCGTCGGCTTGCTGGTGATCGCCGCGGGGATGCCCTATTGCGCGGCGGCTCTGGGCTGGGCCGCGACGCAGGACGAGACCACGATCACGATCCGCGCCGATGTCGCATTCGGCGTGCTCGTGTCCTGGATCGGCTGCGCGATCCTCGCGATCACCGGCGCGTTCTGGACCTGGCGAACGTGGCGTTCGCGCCGCGAAGCGGTACGGGCTTAGCGCGCGAGCTCGAGCGCGGTCGCGAGCGTGAGCTTCGCCGCCTTCAGCCACAGGCGCTTGTTCGTGATCTTGTCGGACGTGTCGTTCACCGTGTGAAACGTGTAATTGCCGGGGAAGGTCGCGTCGTTCTCCCCGTAGCGCTGCACGATCGCGACGGCGGGGATCCCGGATAACCCAAACGGCGCCGCGTCGAGGATCGTCGCGCCACTCGTTGCGAGCTGGGGCAAGAGGGGCGACACGCCGATCTCATAGCGATCGTTCGCCGCGATCATCCGATCGCGAAGGGAAGCCGACGCGTTCGTGTAGTAGATCAGGTCGAGGCGGTCGGCCAGCGGATTGAATCCGACCATGTCGATGTTGATCACCGCCGCGTAGGGCGTCGGCGTGTCGAGCGACCCGAGATAGGCAAGGCTTCCCTTGAAGAAGAGCTCCTCGCCGTCGAAGAACGCTAGGACGATCCGCTGCTTGAGCGTGGACCGCTCCTGAGCGAGAACGCGCGCGTACTCGAGCAGCGCCGCCGTGCCGGTGCCGTTGTCATCGGCGCCGGGTGCGGCGGTCGTGGCCGGATTCCAACCCGGGCTGCGGTTGGAGATCGAGTCGTAGTGCGCGCAGATCATCACCCAGCCCTCCGACGGCGCCGGCGTCAGAGGGTCGACGATCGCGAGGATGTTCTCGAGAGCGACGCCGTTGTATGCGGCGCGATGCGACTGGACGGCGACGCCCGGAATGGCCTCGAGCTGCTCTTTCAGATACGCGACGGCCTTGGCGTGGTTGGGATTGCGCACGTCGCGCGATCCGAATGAGGCGAGCGCGACCATGTGGTCGTCGAGCTTGACCGGATCGATGCGTTCGAGGACCGCGCTGATCGGTCGCGCGGTCGGCGAAGGTGATGGGGTCGGGGCGACCGTCGCAGTGGCGGTCGCGGCCACAGCGGACGGCGAGGGGCTCGGTGACAACGTGGCAGCGCTACACGCAGAGAGTGCGATCGCCACCATCACGGCGAGACAGCGCATCACCTCTCTGGTGTCTAGTTCGCCCTTCTGCCGCGGCCGCCCGCGCCCGCGGGCTCGCGGACGCCGTGCTCTTCGGCCTTCTCCTGCGCGTATTGCTCGCTCCAGAAGACGATCTTGCCGTCCTGGGCGTCGACGAAGACCGTGTCGCCCTCCTTGAACTCGCCCGAGAGCACCTTCTGCGCGAGCGGGTCGATGACGATTCGCTGGATCGTCCTTTTGATCGGGCGCGCGCCGTAGACGGGGTCGAAGCCTTCCTTCGCGATGAGCGACTTCGCGTTGTCGGAGAGGTCGAGCGTGATCTTCCGCTCGAGCAGGCGCTTCGCGAGGATCTTCGTCTCCTTCTCGACGATCTCCATGAGCTGCTGGGTCACGAGGCTCTTGAAGATGACGATCTCGTCGACCCGGTTGAGGAACTCCGGACGGAACTGGCCGCGGAGCGCATCCATGACGCGCTTGCGCAGCAGCTCCTGGTTGTCCGCGAGCTCCGTGATGAATGTCGAGCCCACGTTGCTGGTCATGATGATCACGACGTTCTTGAAGTCGACGGTGCGGCCCTTGCCGTCGGTGAGGCGCCCGTCGTCGAGGATCTGAAGAAGGACGTTGAAGACGTCGGGGTGCGCCTTCTCGATCTCGTCGAGCAGGAGCACCGAATATGGCCGACGGCGGATCGCCTCGGTCAGCTGACCGCCCTCTTCGAATCCGATGTAGCCCGGAGGCGCTCCGATCAGACGCGCGACGGTGTGCTTCTCCATGTACTCGGACATGTCGAGCCGCACCAGCGACTTCTCGTCGTCGAACAGGAACTCGGCGAGCGCCTTCGCGAGCAGCGTTTTGCCGACGCCGGTCGGACCGAGGAAGAGGAATGAGCCAAGGGGCCGGTTCGGATCCTGCATGCCGGCACGCGCGCGGCGCACAGCGTTCGCGACCGCGGTGACCGCCTCCTCCTGGCCGACGACGCGCTCGTGGAGGTTCTGCTCCATGCGCAGGAGCTTGGAGACCTCGCCCTCGAGGAGCTTGGTGACCGGGATCCCCGTCCACTTGGCGACGACGTCGGCGATGTCCTCGGGCGTCACTTCTTCGGTGAGCATCTTCTGGTTCTTCTGCAAATCCGCGAGCCGCTTCTCTGCGCGCGCGATCTCTTTCTCAACGCTCGCGACGGTGCTGTACTTGAGCTCGGCCGCCTTCGCGTAGTCGGCGGACCGCTCGGCGCGCTCGACATCGGCGCGGATCGCCTCGAGCTGCTGCCGCTTCTCGCGTATCTCAGTGATGGCGGCCTTCTCCTGCTGCCAGTGGGCGCGCAGAACGCTCGCCTCTTCCTTGGCGTGCGCGAGCTCGCGCTCGAGCTTCTGCAGGCGCTCCTGGCTCGCTGCGTCGGTCTCCTTCTTCAGCGCCTCGCGCTCGATCTCGAGCCGCGTGACCGCGCGCTCGACCTCGTCCAGCTCCGCAGGCATGGAGTCGATCTCCATCCGAAGCTTCGACGCGGCCTCGTCGACAAGGTCGATGGCCTTGTCGGGAAGGAACCGGTCGGTGATGTACCGCGACGACAGCGTCGCCGCCGCGACGAGCGCCGAGTCCTGGATCCGAACGCCGTGGTGGTTCTCGTATCGCTCGCGCAGGCCGCGAAGGATCGAGATCGTGTCTTCGAGGGTCGGCTCGCCGACGTACACCGGCTGGAAGCGGCGCTCGAGCGCAGCGTCCTTCTCGATGGACTTGCGGTACTCGTCGAGCGTCGTCGCGCCGATCGTGTGGAGCTCGCCGCGCGCGAGCATCGGCTTCAGCATGTTCGCGGCGTCGACGGCGCCCTCGGCCGCCCCGGCCCCGACCACGGTGTGCAGCTCGTCGATGAACAGGATGATCTGGCCCTCGCTGGAGGCGATCTCCTTCAGCACGGCCTTGAGCCGCTCCTCGAATTCACCGCGGTACTTCGCCCCGGCCAGCAGGGACCCAATGTCGAGGGCGAACACGCGCTTTTCCTTCAGCCCCTCGGGTACGTCGCCGCGCACGATGCGCTGCGCGAGCCCTTCGACGATGGCGGTCTTGCCCACGCCGGGCTCGCCGATGAGGACCGGGTTGTTCTTCGTTCGCCGCGACAGCACCTGGATGACGCGGCGGATCTCCTCGTCCCGGCCGATGACCGGATCGATCTTGTTCTTCCGCGCCATGTCCGTGAGGTCGCGTCCGTACTTGTCGAGAGCCTGGTATTTCCCCTCGGGGTTCTGATCTGTGACGCGCTGGTTGCCTCGGACGTCCTTCAACGCGCCCAGGACGCGCTCGTGCGTGACGCCGAGTCGCTTCAGGGCCTGGCCCGTGTACCCCTGGTCCTCGGTCATCGCGAGGAGGAGGTGCTCGGTGGAGACGTACTCGTCGCCGAGCGACTGCGCTTCCTTCTGCGCCTGCTGCAGTGCGCGCCCGAGCCGCGCCGAAGCGGATAGCTGCACGTTGCCGCTGACCTTCGGTTGCCGCTGCAGTTCCGTCGCGAGCGCGGAGGAGAGCTGCGCCGGCTGCACGCCCAGCGCGGTCAGGACACTCGAGACGATGCCGCCGGGCTGATCGACGAGCGCGGCGGCGAGGTGCTCGACGTCGAGCTGCGCGTGGCCCTCGTCGCGCGCCTTCTGCTGCGCGGCGACAAGCGCCTCCTGCGACTTCTCAGTGAGTTTGTTCGGATCAATCAAGACATACCTTCAATCTGGAACCGCTCGCACTAAAGCAAATGGCTCCGGACGTTCTCCCCGCTGCGTGACGTCGCGACCTCGCGCGCGAGCTCGCGTTCTTTGTCGCTGAGCTTCGTCGGCATGACGACTTTGACGGTGCTGTAGAGATCGCCGTGGCCGCCCCCCGCCCGAGGCATTCCCTGGCCGGCGAGGCGAATAGTGCGCCCGTTTTGCGTTTCCGGCGGGATCCTCAAGGAGACTCGGCCCTTCAGCGTGGGCACGGTAACTTCCCCGCCGAGCATGGCTTCGTGCATCGCGACAGGCAGATCCACGCGGAGGTCGTCGCCGTCGCGCGTGAAGAATGGATGCGGCTTCACCCGAACGCGCAGATACGCGTCGCCCGGTGGACCGCCGTTCGCGCCGGGTGTTCCCTGCCCCGCGAGCCGGATCCGCTGCGCGTCCTTGACCCCGGGCGGAATCTTCACCGTGAGCTTTCGCGGCTGCTCGCCGTTGTCGCGAGTGATCTGAATGACGTGCTCGGTCCCCTTGTACGCCTCAGGCAGCGTCACCTCGACCTCGCCCTCGACATCTTGACCTTGTCTGGCTCGTGTCCGGGTCCGCGTGCGTCCTCTACCGAAGAGATCGTCCGCATCGGCGAATCCACCGTTCCCAGCCTGGCCGAAGAGGGTCTGGAAGAAATCGGAGAACCCGCTCGCGTCGTCGCCGAACGGATTCTGGCCGGGCTGGCCTGTGTAGACGTACTGGAAGCCGCCGGACCCGGAGGGACGTCCGCGCCCTTGCGCGAACTGCTCCCACTCCGGGCCGACCGTGTCGTATCGCTTCCGCTTCTCAGGATCGCTGAGGACCTCGTTGGCCTCGTTGATCTCTTTGAATTTCTTTTCCGCGTCCGGCTTCTTGTTCACGTCCGGGTGGTACTGGCGTGCGAGCTTTCGGTACGCCTTTTTGATGTCGTCGGTCGAGGCGTTCTTCGGAACGCCAAGGGTCTTGTAGTAATCCTTGTATTCGACCGGCATCCGTTACGCCCCCGAAAGCTAGTGCGCTGGCGCGGCCGTAGGGATGCTCGGACGCGCCGCCTCGATTTGCGCTGGTGTCACGTTCGGTCCAGGCAACAGTGCGTTCTTGAGCACCTCGTCGATGGTCTCCATCAGCCTGATGTCGACGGTGTCGACGACTTCCTGCGGGACGTCCACGAGATCCTTCTTGTTCTTCTTCGGCATGAGGAAGACCTTGATCCCGGCGCGGTGCGCCGCGAGCAGCTTCTCCTTCACTCCGCCGATCGGCAGGACGAGACCACGGAGCGTGATCTCACCGGTCATCGCGACGTCCTTGCGGACCTTGCGGCCCGTCAGCGCCGACACGATGGCGGTCGCCATCGTGACTCCGGCCGATGGACCATCCTTGGGGATAGCGCCCGCCGGCACGTGGATGTGCATGGCGTGGTCCTTGAAGAAGCCCTTCGGCACGCCGAGCTCGGCGTAGTGCGCTCGGACGTAGCTCAGAGCCGCGATGGCCGACTCTTCCATGACCTTCTGGATCTGGCCCGTGAGGACGAACTCCTCCTGCTTGGATCCCTGGTCCATGATCGTCGCCTCGACGGTGAGGACGTCGCCGCCGTGCTCGGACACCGAAACGCCGGTGGCCGCGCCGACCTGGTCCTCTTTCTCGGCGAGCCCGTACTCGAACCGCTCTGGGCCGAGGTACTTGTCGAGATCCTCGGGCTTGACCTCGATGGTCGCGGCCTTGCCCTCAGCGATCGATCGCGCGACCTTGCGGTTGATCGTGCCGATCTCCCGCTCGAGGTTGCGGACGCCGGCCTCGCGCGTGTACTCGCGGACGAGCTTGCGAATGGTCTCGTTGCCGATGACCAGCTTCCCCTCTTCGAGCCCGTGCTGCTTCAGCTGCTTCGGCAGGAGGAAGCCCTCGGCGATGTGCATCTTCTCGTCCTCCGTGTAACCGGGGAGACGGATGATCTCCATGCGGTCGCGGAGCGGCGGGATGATGGTGTCCTCGACGTTCGCGGTGGTGATGAAGATCACCTTCGACAGGTCGTACGGCACCTCGAGGTAGTGATCGCTGAACGCGTTGTTCTGCTCGGGGTCGAGGACCTCGAGAAGCGCGGAGCTCGGGTCGCCGCGGAAGTCCGCGCCGACCTTGTCGATCTCGTCGAGCATGAACACCGGGTTGATCTCGCCGGCCGTCTTCATGTTCTGGAGGATGCGGCCGGGGAGCGCGCCAACGTACGTGCGCCGGTGGCCGCGGATCTCGGCCTCATCGCGAATGCCGCCGAGCGACATGCGGATGAACTTGCGACCCATGGCTCGCGCGATGGATTTGCCGAGGCTCGTCTTGCCCACGCCGGGCGGGCCCACGAACGAGAGGATCGGCGCGCGCAGGCCCGGGGCGAGCTTGCGAACGGCCATGTATTCGAGGATGCGGTCCTTGATCTTGGGCAGGCCGTAGTGGTCCTCGTCGAGGATCTTCGCGGCTTGCGCGATGTCCCAATCGTCGCTCGCGGCCTTGCTCCACGGGAGCGAGACGAGCCAGTCGACGTAGGTGCGGATCACGCCGGTCTCGGGCGAGGCCTGAGGGATCTTCTCGAGACGGCCCACTTCCTTGAGGGCCTTCTCCTTCACCGCGTCGGGCATGCCGGCCTGCTCGATCTTTTCCTTGATCTCGCGAAGCTCCGCACCGCCCTCGTCCTCGCCGAGCTCCTTCTGGATGGCCTTCATCTGCTCGCGGAGGATGTACTCGCGCTGAGTCTTGTCGAGGGTCTGCTGGACCTCGCTCTGGATCTTCGCCTTGAGCTCGAGGATCTCGTTCTGCTTCGCGAGGAACACAGAGATGAACTTGAGGCGCTCGACGACCGCGGGCATTTCGAGGAGCTGCTGGCGCTGCTCGAGCGTGAGGTCTGGGCTCGATGCAACGAGGTCCGCGAAGTGCGCGGGGTCCTCGGTGTTCTTCGCGGTCATGGCGAGCTCGGGGAGGATCGAGCCGCCGTTGTCGACGTACTTCTCGAACAGGCCGCGCACGTTGCGCAGGAGCGCCTCCCGCTCGACCGGGTTTCCGACCTCGTCGGGGATGACCTCGAAGTTCACGCGGAAGAACCGCTGCTCCGGCAGGTAGTTGGTGATGCGGACGCGGTGGATGCCCTGCACGATGATCTGCGCACTTCCGTCCGGGATCCGGAGGAGGCGCACGATCTCCGCGACTGTGCCGACCGAGTAGATCTGCTCGGGGGCGACATCATCGACCTCGGCGTCCTTCTGAGCTGCGAGGACGATGTAGTGCTTCTCTTCATTCATCGCCGCGTTGATCGCTGCGACGCTCTTTTCGCGACCCACCCCGAGCGGGACCACCAGCTTCGGGAAGACGACGGCCTCCCGTAGTGGCACGAGCGGCAGATCGCTCGGGAATTGGCTCGTCTGCGGGTTCGCGTTCGTTGGTGTGGTCTCGGAGTCGGTCACTTCTTTTTTCCTTCTAGCGACTTAAGGGTCGGCACTTAGAGTTCGGCGCCCTTTTGGCGACGTGTTCGTGGCTTGCGGTTCGTGGGCTCGTGTGTCACTTCGACGGTCTGCGTGGCCTCGTCGTCTTCGCGCGAGAGCTCGTTCGCGATCTCGTCCAGGAAGTCCGCCGCGTTGCGGAGCTGAAGCAGGAGCTTCACCCCCGCGAGGTTCACCCCGCGCGTTTGCGTGAGATATCGGATCGCGCGCACGCGCTCGAGGTCCTCGTCCGAGTACAGCCGGATGTTCGTGTCCGTTCGCACCGGATCGAGCAGTCCTTCCTCCTCGTAGATGCGGAGCGTCCGCGGATGGCAACCCGCCAGGCCCGCTGCGATGCTGATCACGTACACGGGTCGTCTTGCGCCTGCCATGAAGATATCTAAAGACCTATCAACGCCGTTGTCAAGACTCCTCCTTTGGGTATGGCCTAGCCGAGCCGGCCAACCGACCACCGAAGCCGCGAGCGGGCAGCCAGCCTGCCGACCAAAACCCTCTTTACGCGGCGGCGGACCCCCCCGGCCTCCGGCCGGTGCCCCACCGCGCGGGGGCCCTCGGTCGGCAGTCTGGCGGCCGCGTTTTAGGCTTGGCGGCCCATGCGCTTTGGCCTTGATTTCGGTACTTCAAACACCTCCCTGGCCGTCTCCGACGGATCCGGTGTGCGCGTGCTCCCCATCGATCTCGTTGCTGGAGAGACCATGCCGACGGTCCTCTACATCCGGAGAGATGGCACTCCAATCGTTGGGCGGCCGGCCATCGATGCGTACCTCGCTGACAACCGCTCGCGCGGGCCGCTTACCAGAGAGTTCCAGTCGCTCGGGATCCTCATGGAGTCTTCCAATCCCGATCACCCGATCGTCGAGGCCCACATCTACACGGACCGCAATGCCCCCGGCCGGTTATTTCAGGCCCTCAAGACCTTTCTCGGCGATCCCCTCGAGACGCGCACGAACGTATTCGGCAACGCGAAGGGCCTCGAGGAGCTGATCGCGCTCATCCTCGTCCACGTCCGCAACCGCGCGAAGGTCCTCACCGGGACCGCACCTGAGGCGATCACGCTCGGCCGGCCCGTCCGCTTCATCGGCGACGAGGGCGCGGAGGGCCGCGCGACCGGGCGCCTCCGGGCCGCCGCCGAGCTCGCGGGCTTTCGCGAGATTCGCTTCGTGCCCGAGCCGATCGCGGCGGCCCACGCCGCCGACGTCGGCGAGGGAACGAGCCTCGTGTTCGACTTCGGCGGCGGCACCCTCGACCTCTGCATCGTGCGCCGCGAGAGCAGCGGAGGACTGGCGGTCCTGGCGACCGCCGGCGGTCCCATCGGTGGTGACCGCGCGACCGAGCTCCTCATCGAGGACGCGGTCGCGCCACGTCTGGGTTCGCACGCCGAGTGGGGACCCAAGCGTCTGCGGCTCCCGCGCTACATCGTCAATGCGCTGCGTGACTGGCACGCACTCTCCGCCTTGAACGAGAAGCCTTTGTTGGACGCGCTCGACGATCTTGTGCGCGCGGGCGCGCCCAAACGCGAGCTCGCGGCACTTCGAAGCGCGATCGAGCTCCAGCTCGGTTACGAGATCTTCCAGACAACGGACGCGACCAAGATCGATCTCTCGAAGTTGGCGGCCGCAATCCTCACCTATCACCACGCCGAGGTCGACGTCGACGCGCGGGTCACTCGCGGCCGGTTCGAGAGCTTGATCCGGCCGATGCTCGACGAGACCGGCGCGCTCGTGCGGCGCGTCACCGACGACGCCGGCATCGTCGGAGCCGACGTCGCCGCGGTCGTCTACACGGGCGGCTCCAGCGCGATCCCCGCGTTCCGCACGCTCATGCGCGAGCTGTTGCCGAACGCGGTCGAGCGCGACGCGGCCGCATTTACGAGCGTCGCCGCCGGCCTCGCGATGCCTGGCGTGACGGAGGCGGCGACCACCGGCTAATGGAGAATGGCTTCATGCGCCGTTTGGTGCCGTACGTTGCCGCCGTTGCTGCAGTGGCGATCACCACGGGGCTCATCAGTCTCGTCGTCGGACGCGCGCAGATCGCGAACATCTCGATGCTCTACCTCGTCGCGGTGCTGATCGTCGCCGTGGCATACGGGAGCGCGGCGGCGATCGTGGCCAGCGTCCTGGCGTTCCTTACGTTCGACTGGTTCTTCGTGCCCCCCACGCACCAGCTCGTCGTCGCGGAGCCGCAGGAAGTCTTTTCGCTAGCGCTCTTCCTCATTACGGCGGTGGTCACGGGAACCCTCGCGGCGCGCGAACGGGCGCGCGCGCAGGAGGCCGAGCACCGCGAGCACGATGCGAAGGTCCTGTACGAGGCGGCCTTCCTCATGGCCGAGCCCGATCTCGAGCGGGCGCTCGTAGCGGTCGCCGAGCATTTTCGTGCCGCGCTGGACCTCGACGCGGTGTCGATCGAAGCGGATTCCGAGATCCTCCCACGGCGGGCGATCGCCGCGCGCGATGAAGCGGCGCGAGAGTCCCTGCGAGCGACCGGAACGGAGCTGCGCCTGATGGACCCGGGCGGCGCATCGCGGCGAATACGCCTCGTCGGCCCGCAGAAGCCCGGGGCGGCGCGGGACAAACGCGCTCGAGTGGTTCCGATCGTCTCCGCAAAGGAACGCATTGGCACACTCCGAGTGCTTCCGAGACGCGGCGCAACCGAGCTGGGTCGCGGAGATGAGAGCCTATTGGCGATCGCGGCCGCCCAGTTGGGCCTCACGATCGAAAGTGCGCGGCTCCGGAAGGAGGCGACCGAGGCCGAGGTGCTTCGTCGCGCCGACGATCTCAAGACAGAGCTGCTGCACGCGGTCTCTCACGAGTTGCGCACCCCGCTCGCCTCGATCCTGGCCTCGGCAGGGAGCCTAAGACAGCGCGAGGTGGAATGGACCGACCGCGAGCGAGACGAGTTCGCAGGCGCGATACAGGAGGACGCTGTGCGCCTCGATCGCGTGGTAGGCAATCTCCTTGACCTGTCACGGATCGAGAACGGAACTCTTGTCCCGCACAAGGCGTGGCACGACGTCGGAGCGCTCGTCGAAGACGTCGCGGGGCGGATGCGCCCGGTGACCTCGGGCCACCCGGTGCGGGTCGAAGTCCCGGAGGATCTGCCTCCGGTCGAGCTGGACTACGTCGAGATCCAACAGGTGCTCTCGAATCTTGTCGAGAATGCCGCGAAGTTCTCACCACCGGGGTCCGAGATCGGCATCACCGTCGTTCGCGACGACAGCACTATTAGGTTCGAGGTTCGCGACCACGGACCGGGCATCGCGGCGGGCGACAGCGAAAGGATCTTTCTGCCCTTCGTTCGCCTCGCGCGAGCTGGCCAAGGTCCCCGCGGGGTCGGGCTCGGACTGGCGATCGCGAAGCGACTCGTGGAAGCGCATGCGGGCGCGATCTGGATCGATCGCGGGGTGAGCGACGGGACGGCCATCGTGTTCACACTTCCCGGACGTGCCGGTGTCAGCTAGCGCCGTGCGCGCCGAGCCGTCCGGTGCGCGACTGCTCGTCGTCGACGATGAGCCGTCGATGGTCAGGACCCTTCGCACGAATCTTCGGGGACACGGCTTCCAGGTGGACACGGCAGAGACGGGTGCAGAGGCGATCGCGAGCTACGAGCGCCGGCAACCGGACCTCGTTGTGCTCGATCTAAATCTGCCAGACGGGGATGGTTTCGATGTCGTCCGTAGGATTCGGGAGCATTCGGGTACGCCGATCATCGTGCTCTCCGCGCGCGGCGGCGAGACGGACAAGGTGAACGCACTCGACCTCGGCGCGGACGATTACATGACGAAGCCGTTCGGCATCGACGAGCTCCTGGCACGGATACGCGTGGCCCTGCGACACGTCGCGCGCCCGAGCGCCGGAACAGAAAGGCGCATCCGCAGCGGGGATCTGGTGGTCGATGTCGAGCGGCGCGAGGTCACGGTAGGCGGTCGCGAGATCCACCTGACGCCGACCGAATACGACCTCCTCAAGGTGTTCCTGACCAACGCCAACAAGGTCCTGACCGACCGAATGCTCCTCCAGCAGGTATGGGGTCCCGACTATGGCGATGAGTCGCACTACCTACACGTGTACGTCGCTCGACTCAGGCGGAAGATCGAAGGCGATCCCCAGGATCCAAAGCACCTTACGACCGAGCCGGGCGTTGGGTACCGCTTCCGGTCGGAGGAGCTCTAACGCTTTATTGAGAGCGCGTTGAGCGGGTTGGCCTCGGTGTTCAGGAGTCGTTGAGGCCTCTCGCACCACGCTTCATGCGTGAACGAACCGAAGCCAAAAGTGCCCCGCTCAAAACCCGCTGGTTCGGACCTCGAGGAAAGGCAGGCCGTCCGCGGTCGCCAACGCGGCGATCGCTACGTCCGCATCGTACGGCCGGCTCAGCGGCAGTTCGAGCGCAAGGACGCGGGCCACCTCGTCGCGACCGAACAAGTTCTGGCACCCACGACCGCGCCAGGTCGGTTCGTGGACGGCATACGCCGACTTCTCTTCGGAGCTCGGATCCCGACGAGCCTCGAGTTCGAGGAGCGCATCGGCAAGGTCAAGGGACTTGCTGTCTTTGCCTCGGACAACATCTCGTCGTCCGCGTACGCGACAGAGGAGATCATGCGAGTGCTTCTCCTCGCCGGCCTCGGCACGATGGCAGCCCTCACCCTGCCCATCACGCTCGCGATCATCGCCGTGTTGGCCATCGTGGTGGTGAGCTACCAGCAAACGATCGGCGCGTACCCGAACGGCGGCGGCTCGTACATCGTGGCGAGCGACAACCTCGGTGCATTCCCAGGGCTGACCGCCGCAGCCGCGCTGCTCACCGACTACGTGCTCACGGTCGCGGTCTCGATCGCCGCCGGGGTGGCCGCGTTGACGTCGATCTTCCCTCAACTCTTCGACGTGCGTGTATCGCTCGGCGTCGCCTTCGTGGTGGTCCTCGCGATCGGCAATCTCCGCGGGATCCGGGAGAGCGCGACGATCTTCGCGCTTCCGACCTACGTGTACCTCGTCGCGATCTTCGGACTCATCACCTACGGGCTTTTCCGCTTCGCGACCGGCACCTTGCCGGAGTACACCGCCCCGCCGGACTGGCAGCTTCAGGCGGCGATCGGACCACTGGGAATCCTTCTCGTACTGCGGGCGTTCGCCTCCGGGTCTGTCGCGCTCACGGGCGTGGAGGCGGTCTCGAACGGCGTGCCCGCATTCAAGCGCCCGGAGTCACGCAACGCGCAGGTCGTCCTCATCCTCATGGGCTCGTTCTTCGGAGCGATTTTCCTTGGCATGAGCTTCCTGGCCGGTCAGCTCGGAATCATTCCCGACCCGACTGAGCAGGAGACTGTGGTGAGTCAGCTGACCAGGACTTTTGTCGGCAACGGCACTCCATACCACTACCTCGTGCAGATCTCGACCGCGTTGCTGCTGGTCCTTGCCGCAAATACGGCCTTCGCAGATTTTCCTCGTCTCGGAAGCATCCTGGCGCGCGATCGATTCGCACCGCATTACTTCCAGTTTCGCGGCGATCGTCTGGCGTTCACCACGGGCATCGTCGTCCTCGCGCTCCTCTCGGCCGTACTGATCGTGGCCTTCGGCGGCAGCGTCACGGCTCTCATCCCGCTCTACACGGTCGGCGTCTTTGTCGCTTTCACGCTCAGCCAGGCCGGGATGGTCCGACACTGGTGGAAGCTGCGCGAGACACAGCGCGGCTGGCGCTGGCGCGCCGCCCTCAATGGCCTCGGCGCCATCGCGACAGCGATCGTCGCGCTGGTTGTGGGCGCCGCAAAGTTCGGTCTTGGCGCCTGGATGGTCCTCGTCCTCGTACCGGCACTCATCGCGCTGATGTGGGCAATAAACCGCCACTACCGATCGGTCGAGGACACGCTCGCGCTCGAGAAGGCGCACACGGCCCTCCCGCGGAGGGCCTCTCCTCGCGTGTTGGTGCTCCTCGCGCGGCTTGACCGAGCGTCTCTCGAGGCGCTGGCCTACGCCCGCTCGATCGCCCCTCTGGTCACGGCAGTCCACGTGACCGACGATCCGGTGGAAGGCGAACGCCTTCGGGCACGTTGGTCGTCTCTCGAACTCGACGGCGACACCGATCTCGTCATCCTCGAGTCGCCGTACCGCGCGCTCATCCCGCCTCTCGTGGCATACATCGATGCCCTACAAAAGCAGGAGCCAGAGCGCTCCATCACGGTCGTTCTGTCGGAGTTCGTCCCGCGGCATCCCTGGGAGTACTTGCTCCACAACCAGGCGGCTCTGCGGCTCAAGCTTCGGCTTTTCTTTCGTCCGAATACAGTCGTCATCGACGTCCCGTACCACGTCTAGTTAGCCGAAGAGCGCTTTCCGGACCTCGCTCTCGGATGCAGTGGGCGAGAACACCATCACGCGATCCCCGACCTCGAGCTTCGTTTCGTCATCCGCATGCATGAGCTTGCCCTTTCGGATGATCCCGCCGACGAGCGCGCCGGTCGGCAGTCGCAAACTCCCGACACTTTTGCCGGCCGGCGGCGTTCCGATCGCGATCTCGGCCTCGATCAGCTCGTTGGCGGAGCCAGCGAGCGACATGAGCGGCATGAACCCGCCTGAAGGGAGCTCCTGCTCGATGACGTTCATGAGCACGCGGGTCGACGAGATGGTCTCGTCGATGCCGAGTGTCTTGAAGACGATCTCGTTCTTGGGGTTGTTGACGCGCGCGATCACCCGCGGAGTGCCGCAGCGCAGCTTCGCAAGCTGGCAGATCACCAGGTTTTTTGCATCGTCTCCGGTGACGGCGATCAAGGCGTCGGCCCGGCTGCAGCCGGCCTCCATCTGCGCGCGCCCCTCGTCCGCGGGAGCGTTCATCACGATCGAGCCGAGCTTCTCCTGAACGAAATTGGCGCGGCGCCGATCGGCCTCGATGACCGTGACCTCGTGCCCGGACTCGAGGAGCGCCTGCGAGAGATGGAACCCGACCTCACCTGCGCCGGCCACGACGAAATACATCAGCGGGCCTTCACGGGCTCGTGGACCATTTCGGCCTCGTGCGCGAGCGCCTTACGCACGAGGACCTCCCCCACCTCGCGGTCGTCCTGCAGCATCGCGTGGAGGAGCGTGCCGAGAATCGTCGTTCGCGAGAACGTGTTAATCCCCATCTCGCGATACGTCTGAGCGCGTACAGGGTCGTTCACCTTCGCAATGACCTGCTTCAGGCCAAAGATCTTCTGAGCGATCTGGGCGGCCATGAGGTTCCGGTTGTCACCCTCGGTCAGCGCAAGAAACGCGTCGGCGCGCTCGATGCCCGCCTGGCGGAGCACCTCGAGATCCGTGCCGTCTCCGAGGATCGTCTCGCCCTTGAAGGAGCTGGGAAGGTGCTGGAACCATGCACGCTCCGCGCGCGCCGGGCTCGTCGACGCGATATCGACCACGCTCACGCGATGGCCCTCGGAATCGAGAAGACCCGCGAGGAATCCACCCACACGACCACAGCCGACGATGACGACGTTCATTTGCTCTCTTCCTGACGATACGCGAGCACCGCACACGGCGCGTTGACGTAGACGTTCTGCACGGTTCTTCCCACGTACACCCTTCCTAATCGCTTCCGATAGGGCATGGCAACGACGATGAGGTCGCACTTGCGTTCCACGGCCGTGTCGACGATCGCCGCGGCCGCATCCCGTGCCTGAAGGAGCTCCGTCTCGAGGTCGAGGCCAGCTTGGTCGGCTACTTTCTTCGCGCTTTCGAGCAGTTCCTCGCCCCGGTCGAGCTCCGGTTCCATCACCGCGTCGAGCGGTAGGTTCCACCGCACCTCGATGACGTGGATGCCGACCACCTCAGCCCTAGCCGGCTTCGCGATCCAGGCCACCAGTCGAATGACGTCGGGATCCGCGCTGCTCCCCGCGAGCGCCACGAGGATGCGCTTCGGTTGCATGAGTGCGCGAGTTTAGCGGCGCGCGAGGTCGGCGGTGTCCTGGTAGTGGTAGGGCACGTCGATCACGATCGTGTTCGGGCGGAATAGGAGCGCCGCTTTGAGGCGGAACGCGGTCTGGCTATGCAGGAACCACTCCCACCAGTGCCGCGGGACGAACTCGCTCAAGACCACCGTGATCGGCCGATCATCCGACTTGTCGATCGCATCGATATAGCGAAGGAGCGGCTGTACGAGCGAGCGGAACGGCGATTCGACAACGTCGAGGCCGACGTCGGTGTCCAGGCGGTTCCAGCGCGCCCGGAACTCGTCGGCGCTCGCGCGCGAGGTCGACACGTGAACGGCCTTGACGGTGGGCGACACCGAGCGTGCGAAGGCGAGCGCCTGAAGAGCGGCCCGGTCGAGACGCGCGATCGGGACGATGACCACCGGCGCGGCGTAGACCGGAACGCGCTGGTCCGTTCCAGAGAGCACGAGGGCGTCCTGCGTCGTCTGATAGTGCCGATTGATCGCGTAGAGGAGTCCCACGATCACGGGGATCAGGATCATGACCATCCATGCGCCGAGCGCGAACTTTGTGACGGCGACCACGATCAGGACTGTTCCAGTCACGACGGCGCCGAAGCTGTTGATGGCCATCGAGAGCCGCCAGCCCGGATTTCGCAGCCGCCGCCACCGCCGGACCAGGCCCGACTGGGAGAGCGTGAACGCGAGGAAGACACCGATCGTGTAGAGCGGGACGAGAGCATTCACGCTTCCCCCGAAGGCCGCCAGGATCACGGCGGCGAGCACCGAGAGAACAACGATGCCGGTGTTGAACGCCATGCGCGATCCGACGTCGGCGAAGTGCCGAGGCATGAACCGATCGTTCGCGAGGACCGACGCGAGCCGCGGAAACCCCGTGAAGCCCGTGTTCGCCGCGAGAAGCAGGATGACGGCGGTCGTGATCTGTACGAAGTAGTAGAACGGCGTGCCGGCACCGACGACGGCCCGCGTGATCATGCTGTTCACGGTCTCGATCTCGCTCTGGTCGGGCTGCACGCCGATCCGCGTGGCGAGATAGGTGACCCCGAGGAAGATCGTCGCGAAGATCGTGCCCATAAGAACGAGCGTGATCACCGCGTTTCTCGCCTCGGGCCGCCGAAAGCTCGGCACGCCGTTCGCGACGGCCTCGCTGCCGGTCAGGCCGACCGACCCTGAGGCAAAGGCGCGAAGGATGAGCAGGATCGATAGCGCTGCGGTTCCCTCCGGTAGGAATGGGTCCGGCGGAGTGACCGGCGCCGGGACATCCCCGGTGACGATGCGGAACAGGCCAAAGGCGAGCAGTCCGTACATCGCGAGCATGTACGCGTAGGTGGGCGTGGCGAAGAGGAGTCCCGCCTCGCGTACGCCGCGGAGGTTGGCGATCGCGAGGACCGCGATGAGGACCACCCCGACAAGAACGCGCTGCTCGTGGAGTTCCGGGAGAAAGCTCGAAATCGCGGCGACGCCCGCCGCAGTCGACACCGCAACGGTAAGCACGTAGTCGATGAGGAGAGCCGATGCGGCCACGAGTCCGGCGATGACGCCGTGGTTCTCGCGCGCGACGAGGTAGCTTCCGCCGCCGTTCGGATATGCGCGGATCACGCGCGATTCGGAGAGGATCACGATCGCGAGAACGAACACGACGGCGAGCGCGATCGGCATCGTGAGCGACAGTGCGGCTGTGCCCGCGATCGCGAGGATCCGCATGGCCTCCTCGGTCGCATACGCGGACGACGAGATGTTGTCGGACGCGAGGATCGGAAGACCCGTCGCGACGGTGACGCGCTCCTCCGACTCGGCATCGCTGTGCAGACGCTTTCCTATGAGAAACCGGACCACCCCGTCCCACGCGTGCCCGACGCGGCCCGTCCGCTCCATCGTCTGCTCGGTGGCCACGTACCGGCCGCCATGGCCTTTTATGCCTGTGCCGGTCGGCCTCATGATGCGGACGTAGCGATCGCCAACGTGACGGCCTGACTGGGTCACGCGCTTCTCGAGCGACGGCGTCTCCGGTCGGTCCGGCTCCTCGCCGCTCAATGCCGGTGTTCCTCACGGCCGTCGTCGAAGTGGTACGGCACATCGATCACGATCGTGTTCGGTCGGAAGAGAAGGCTCGCCTTCAGGCGAAGAGCGGTCTGGCTGTGCAGTAGCCACTCCCACCAGCTGTGCGGCACGAACGAGGCGAGGACGACCGTGATCGGACGGTCCGGCTCCCGCTTCTGCAGCGCGTCGATGTACGCCAGCAGGGGCGGCACGAGCGAACGGTATGGCGACTCGATGACGTCGAGTGGGACCTTGCCCGCCCAGGCCTCCCAACGCGCGCGGAATTCTCGGGCACTGTCCTCGCTCGTGCCGACATGCACCGCCTTGACGGCCGGCGAGATCGAACGAGCAAACGCGACGGCCCGCGCGGTCGCCTTGTCTAGGCGGCCAACCGGGACGATTACGACGGGAGCTCGCATCGGTGGAACTGCTTCATCGAGGTGCTCGATCACGAGCGCGTCTTGCGTCCTCATGTAGTGCCGATGGATCGCGTACAACAGGGCAACCAGTAGGGGAATGATGAGCACGATCAGCCACGCACCCTCGGGAGCTTTCGCGATCAGGACAACGACCAAGACGAGGCCGGTCACGACAGCTCCGAGCGCGTTCAGCCCAGCCCGCCATCGCCATCCGGGCGACCGCAACCGTCGCCAGCGCCGGACCAGTCCGGTCTGCGCGAGCGTGATCGCGAGGAACACCCCGATCGTGTAAAAAGGAATGAGCTTCGTCACGCTGCCTTCGTTCACCGCGAGGACGACCGCGGACGCCGCCGCGAGCGCGACGATGCCGAACGAGAATGCGAGTCGTTCGCCGCGATACGCGAACTGTCGCGGCATGAAGCGATCGTTCGCCAGGACGGACGCGAGGCGCGGAAATCCGGTGAAGCCGGTGTTCGCGGCCAGCGCGAGGATGACAGCGGTCGATCCCTGGACCAGGTAGTAGAAGGGCGATACGCCGACGAGCGAACGCGTCACAAGACTGTTCAGCGACTCCGCCTCTAGACGGTCTGGGATCGTGCCGATCGTCTGGGCGAGATACGTCAGTCCGAGGAAGAGCAGGGCGAACGTCGCACCCATTACGACAAGCGTGATCGTCGCATGACGCCGCTCGTCTTTCTCCATGCTCGGCACACCGTTCGCGATGGCTTCGCTGCCCGTCAGGCCTACGGAGCCTGAGGCGAACGCGCGGATGATGAGCAGAGCACCGGCGAGACCAGCGAGCGAGACCTCTCCGTCCGGTGGGAACGGATTCGGCGGCACCGCAGCGGGCGGGATGTCCCCCGTGGCGACCCTGAAGATCCCGTAGAGGATCAATGCCCCCAGCGAGAAGAGGTAGACATAGGTGGGCCCGGCGAAGATGAGGCCGGCCTCGCGGACGCCCCGGAGGTTACCGACCATCAGGAGACCGATGAACACGAGCCCGATGGCAACGGCATCCGGTTGGAGCGCCGGCACGAAGCTGGTGATGGCGTAAACACCGGCGGCAGTGGAGGTCGCGACCGTCAATACGTAGTCGATCAGGAGCGCGGCGGCCGCGACGAGGCCGGGCATAGTGCCGAGGTTGTCGCTGGTGACGATGTAGCTGCCGCCACCGTTCGGATACGCCTGGATCACCTGAGATTGCGAGAGGACCACGATCGCGAGCACGCCCACGATCGCGATCGAAATCGGCGTTAGGAAGACAAAGGCGCCCATCCCGGCGAGCGCGAGCACGCGCATCGCTTCTTCGGTCGCGTACGCGGACGAGGAAATGTTGTCCGAGCCGAGGATCGCGAGGCCGGTGAAGACGGATAGACGTTCGGACTCTTCCGCCTCCATGCTGAGGCGCTTCCCGAAAAGAAAACGGCGGACGGCCTCATACGCGCGCCCGGTCCGACTCTCGGGGTCGAGTAGCTCCTCGTCGGCGATATAGCGGTCGCCGCGACGGCGAAACCCCTCGGATCGGTGAAGCTTGACGTAGCGATTTCCCGGTAGCCGTCCGGATTTCGTAGTGCGGTCTTCGAGCGAAGGAGCTTCCGAACCTTCGTCTTTGCTTTTGTCGTCGGTCACGTCAGGGGAGCGATTGTGGCACGGTGCCGCGTGCCCGCTCCGCCGCCAATTGGTCGACAAGGACGATCTCGCGCGCTCCGGTGGCCGATTGACGGTCGATCGAGACAAGGTGCGCCGGCGAGGTCAGCACCTGGATGGTGAGCGCATTGGGCTCCGGCGCGACGAACACGGCGCGGACGGTGAGGGTGTCGCCCGCGCGGTCCACGCCGGCGACGCGGATCGCATATCCGCCGGTGCGCTGTGACCCCGCGAAGACCACGATGTAAAGGCGCCTCGTGTCCCGCGACAGCAGCTCACCAAAGCCAGCGACCGCCGGATCCGTCGCGGCCGCGACCCGCGGCTCGCCCTCGTAACCGGACTGTTGTACCGCGCTGTGATCGACGAACGGGATGCTCAAAGACCGAAGCCAAGACGGTCCGCGAAGATCGCCGGAAGACCGCGCTCGCGGATGCGGCGTTGCGTCTCCTCAACGCGATACGTCGAACGATGAAACGTGACCGTCCCCGCCTCCAGGTCGATCGTTGCGTAGGCGGCGCGCGGATCGCCATCGCGCGGCTGGCCGACGCTGCCCGGGTTCAGAAACGCGCGGGGCGCGAGAGGATAGGGCGTGTCGTAATTGACGCGTCCCGGCTGCTGCTCCTTGCCGGCGCGGAAGAGGGACGGCACGTGCGTGTGGCCGGCGCAGCAATGCGAGGTCTTCGCGAGGGCGAGCGAGGCCGCGGCGCTCTTCGGATTCGTCACGTATTCCCACAGGGGGTCGCGAAGGCTCCCGTGACAGAGGGTTACGTCACTCGTTTCGAGCGTCCGCGGAAGGGCCGCGAGCATGTCGCGCTCCTCGGCCGTCAGCCAGCCTTGATGCATCCTCGCCGCGACCGCCGCCGGCGGATTGAATAAGTCGAGATCCTCCCCCGTCGCGACGGCGCGGTCGTGGTTGCCCGCAACGAGCGTCGCCTGTCGCTGGACGAGCAGCGCGAGAACGTCGGACGGATCGGGGCCGTACCCGACCGTGTCGCCGCAGACCCAGAGCGCGTCCACCTCGCCCATGTCCGCAAGCACGGTCTCGAGCGCGACGATGTTCGCGTGGATGTCGCTCACGACGCCGATCTTCACGCGGCGGCCTCGCGCGCGGCGCGGATCGTGAACCGCTTCTCCGCGAGCGCGCGGCCGATCACGACCGACGCGACACCGCGCGATGCGAGCGCGCGTACGTCGTCGAGGTCGCGGACGCCGCCGCCCGCGTGCAGGACGACGCTCGCTCCGACAACGGCACGCACCGTGTCGACGAGGGCGAGCGGCGGGCCTGCCGTCCGCCCTTCCGATCCCAGATCGATGAGGTACAGAGCCCGCACTCCGGCGCGCTGCGCGGCCCGAGCCGAAGCCAGAGACCCTCGGCCCGTCGCGACAGTGACGAGACCCGCATCTCCGCCGCGCGGCTCGAGAAATCCCGCGCGCGCCTCGATCTCAACGATCGCGCGGTCGCCGAGCGACGCGACATCTCGTAGGAGCTCGTCGTCTCCGAACACGGCGCTCGAAAAGAGCACTCCCGCGAAACCGCGATCGATCGCCCGGCGCGCCTCATCGATACGTGAGACGCCGCCCGCGAGACGGCAGGGAACGCCCACGCCCCGGGCGACGTCCGCGAGGAGGTCGAGGTTCAGGAACAAGCCGGTCTCCGCACCGTCGAGGTCGACGAGGTGGAGCTCCTCCGCGCCGTCCGCGACGAGCTCGCCAGCCCTGGCGGCGACGCCCTGCTCGGTGCCATCGCCGAGCCGTCCCGCGCGTACGTCGATCGACGGCACGATCACCACGGGCGACGTTTGGTTTCGGCCGCGGAGCGCGGGTAACGCGCCGGCGTGTCGCGCACCTTTCGGATCACCACGAGCGATCTGCCCGGCAGGACCGCGCCAAGACCGAGCTCCGACGTCGGCGTGATCTTCACGATCTCGCCGCCGATGCTCGCGCAGGCTTTCTTCGCGCCCGCGATCTCCGCCTCGAGGCGGCCTTTCCAAGCGATCGCGTCGCCGCCGACGCGGAGGAACGGGAGAAGGTACTCGACGATCGCGCCGAGCGTCCCGACCGCGCGCGCGGTCGCGACGTCATAGCGGTCGCGCCGCACGTGCGCGAGCGTTTCGGCGCGCTCGTTGCGGACCTCGACGTTACCGAGCCCGAGGGCGCTCGCGACCTCCTCGAGGAAGCGGGCTTTCTTGCCCATCGATTCCACGAGCGTCACGCTCGTTTTGGGGAGCGCGATCCGCAAGGCGAGGCCGGGAAAGCCGGCACCGCTCCCGACATCGATGATCCGCTCGCGACCGCTCCACGTACGCACGGCGACCGCGGTGAACGAGTCGAGAAAATGTTTCATCGCTATATCGGCCGGCGCTGTGATCGCAGTGAGGTTCATCGTCGTATTGCGTTCGATGAGCAGATCCGCGTACCGCTCGCACTGGGCGAGCGTCCCGGCGTCCAGATGGACTCCGATGCGCTCGGCGTCGCGAGCGAGCGCGGCGAAGGGCGCAACGGCGGACTCGGAAGTCGGCACGACGGGTAGGGTATGGCCGTGAGGCGCGCCGCCGTCGCGTGGGCAGCGGCCCTCCTCGCCGCATGTGGGTTGCTCGCTCTTCCGATCGTGGCGTTCGCGGCAACGAGTCAGGTGACGATCCAGGGTTCAGCCTTCAACCCGCCAACGACCACGGTGCGCGTCGGCGATACCGTCACCTGGACAAATCGCGATGCGGTCGGCCACACGTCAACGTCGGACACCGCGAAATGGGATTCCCCGGTGCTCCCCGACGGCGGTTCGTTCTCCTTCACGTTCACGGTGGCGGGCACGTTCACCTATCACTGCAGCATTCACACATTCATGAAGGGTTCGATCGTCGTCCAGGCGGTGACAACACCCGCCCCGACGCCGGTGCCCACACCGGTACCCACGCCGGTACCTACACCGGTCCGTACCAACCCACCGACCGTCGCGCCGACCGCTCCGCCAACGGCCGCACCGACGGCGACCGCGACCGAGTCTCCGACGACCCCGCCACCGAGCGCGAGCCCATCCCCCACGCCGCCGGCGACCGACACACCGACTGCCTCTCCCAGCACCGTTGCGGTCCGACAGAGTCCCGTGCCTACCCCGGGCTCCGGGCAGACTCCAGGCCCGCTCCTCATCGGCGCGGCGGCTCTCGCGGTCGTCGCGCTTGGGGCGATCGCGTTCTTCCTGGTCCGGCGCTCGTAACAGCACGCCACCTGCGACAATTGAGCGCTCATGACCGTGATTGCGCGCCCTCAGCAGGCCGACGACGTCGCAGAGGTCCTGGTCTCGACCGAACAGATCGCCGCAAAGGTGCGCGAGCTCGGCGCGGTCATCGCGGCGGACTACCAGGGTAAGGACCTCGTTCTCGTCTCCATCCTGAAGGGTGCGCTGCCATTTCTCGCCGATCTCATGCGCGCGACGCAGATCCCCCTCGCGCTCGACTTCCTGGAGGTCTCGTCGTACGGCGCCGGCACCGAATCGAGCGGTGCCGTCAGGATCCTGAAAGACCTCGCGAATCCGATCGAGGGCCGGCACGTCCTCGTCGTCGAAGACATCCTGGATACCGGCCACACGCTCTCGTACGTCTTCGATCACCTGCGCGCGCAGCGGCCCGAATCGGTCAGGCTGTGCGTGCTCCTCGACAAACCCGCACGCCGCGTGATCCCGATCGACATCGACTATCGAGGCTTCGAGATCCCCGATAAGTTCGTCGTCGGGTACGGGCTTGATTACGCCGAGCGGTATCGCAACCTCCCGTTCGTCGGCGTGCTCAAGCCGGAGGTGTACGCGAGGAGATCGTGAAGATCTGGCTCGGGCGCACGCTGATCGTCGTGCTGGTCTTTGCAGCGATGCCGCCGCAGCGCGCCGCATCGAACACGCAACTCGCTCCGCTCCCTTCGACGATCCGTGTGAACGTCTCGCTTCTCGGCACGACGTACGCGAAGATCGGCTCGACCGGGTCGCTCACCGTCACAAAGGCGGAAGGCGGGACGCTCTACCAGGGGTTCTCGTACACGGTGGCCCGCCGCGGAGTTCGCCGCCTCGCCGATCCCAGCCACGCCCTCGCGGGCGTCCGCGATCCCGGCGAGCGCCGAAGCCTTCTCCAGCTGTTCCGCGAGACGCGCCTCCGCGCACAGGTCGAGGACATCCCGATCCTGACCGTGCCGTTCGAGTTCGCGGTCGAGGGCGACGGCTCGGACCCACTCGCCCAGCCCCTGTTCTCAGCGCAACAGATCACGCCGCTCCACTACGTCGCGAGCGGCGGGCTCCTCACCTTCAACGGACGCGCGTATCGCGGCACCCTCGACGTCACGCGCGACGACGAGGGCGACATGATCGTCGTCAACGAGGTGGATACCGCCTCGTACCTCGCGTCGGTCGTCGGCTCGGAGGAGCCCACGACCTGGATGCCCGAGGCGCTGGCGGCGCAGGCGATCGCTGCGCGCACCTACCTCTCGCGGCACCTCGGCAAGCACGACAACTACGACCTCGAGGGCGATACGCGCGACCAGGAATACGACGGCATCGCGGGTGAAGCGGACTCCACGGTGAAGGCGGTGCAGCGCACCGCCGGGATGATCGCGACGTATCGCGGCTCCGCCATCGAGGCGCTGTACTCCGCGAACGCGGGAGGCATCACCGAAGACAGCGAAAATGTCTACGCGAACGCGCTGCCGTACCTTCGCTCGGTGCCGTCTCCGAACGACGACATCGCGCAAGCGTCGTCCTGGGGTCACACCAGTTGGGAGTGGACGACCGAGTTCACCGCGCCGCAGCTCCGGAGTTATATCGGCGGGCGCGGCGTCGACGTCGGTGATCCTCAGCGGATCGACCTGACGCGCCTCACCGGGACCGGACGCGTGCTCGCCGCGACGATCGTCGGATCGACCGGCAGCCGCGACATCGGCAAGGACATGGCACGGTATTACTTCGGACTTCGCAGCACGCTCTTCACCGTCGAGACGCACCCTGAGGAAACCGAATTCGTCGAGGCCTCGAATGCGGAGCGCGTAAGGCAGCTCGACTCGCTCGGCGCGACGATCGAGCGCACGTTCACCGTGAGCGTCAAGGACCCCGACCGCACGATCCACACCCTCCGCGTCCTGGGCTGGCAGTACCGTCTGCCCGCGCGTTTCGTGTTCACCGGCAAGGGATACGGACATGGTGTTGGAATGTCGCAGTGGGGCGCACAGGGAATGGCACTCGGCGGCAGGTCGGCGGAGGAGATCCTGAAGCACTACTACCTGGGGATCGACATCACGACCCTCGGGGGCGCGTAGCGCGCATCGCCGTGGCGGCGGTCCTCGCCGCTGCCGCGTGGCTCATCGCGTTCGTCACCTGGTCGACCGAACCCGCGGGGTATGACTTCGTCGCTCTCTACGCGGCCGCGCGGCTCGTCGCGACGGGCGCCGCGTCGTCGGTGACGGATGCGGACGCCCTCCTGGCGATGGAGCACGCCGCGATCCCGGAGCGGACGATCTTCCTGAACAACCCGAATCCACCGGCCCTCGCGCTCCTCATGGCGCCGCTCGGCGCGCTCCCGATCGTCCCCGCGTTCGCCACCTGGGCAGCGCTCGGCGCTCTGGCACTCGCGGCCGCCGCGTATTTCCTCGGACCGCTCGCCGATGCCCGACAGCGCATGCGCCTTCTTCCGTTCGCGATCCTCGCGCCGCCCTCGCTCATCGCGCTGACGGAAGGGCAGACGACGCCCTTCGTGCTGCTCGCCGTCGCCGCCTCGCTCCGAGCCCCACCGCTCTGGTCGGGCGCGCTCCTCGGTCTCGCCGCGTTCCGTCCGCAGTTCCTGCCGCTCTTCGCGCTCGTCGCGCTCACCGAGCGCCGGCGCGCTATCGGTCTCGTCATCACGACCGCCGCGGTCGCGCTCTTGTCGCTTCTGACCGTCGGCGTCGACGGAATGGCACGCTACCCCGACCTGCTCACGCGCATCGCGACGGAGCTCCGCCCAGGCGAGCTCGGACTCGCCGCGCTCGTGCGTCGGGTCATCGGCGGCGAGGAGATCCTTCTGAACGCCGCGCTCGCTGTGATCCTGTATGCGATCGGAGCCGCGGCGGTCTTCATTCGCTCGCGGATGTTCACCACGCGCACCGTCGACGCCTCGCTGTGGTCAATCCTGGCCGCACCGCATGCATTGCTGCACGACGGAGTCATGGCCTATCCGGCACTCGCTCGAGCCGCGACAACGACGCGGGCGACCGTCATATGGGTTGGAACGGGAATCATCAGCGCGCTGATTCAACAGGCAGGAGTTCCGGCAGCGCCGTTTTGGCTTGTCGCTGTGTGGTGGTGGTCGAGTCGACGCTAGGCCAGCGGGTCCTGTCCCGGGGTCGGGGTCGCGCGCTCGCCTACCGGTCCGCTCCGCCTCGCAATCTCACGCCCGTGGCGACGCGGCCGGTCAGCGGCTCGCGCGCAACCCGCTCCCCCGTGCAACCGGTGGCCCTAAGCCTGCAATGCCCCCACGCCGCTACTCTCCCTTGAATTTTTGAGAGTTGCCCATGTGCGGCCAAACTCGCTCCTGCGCGATCGCCAGCAGTTGCTTGGTGTGATTGCGGTCATGGGAGACCCATTCGTGGAGCAGGTCGCGGATCGTCAACCGACCTGCCATCGGATGTTCGATCCCGTTGCTGAGACCCGTCGCCTTCAGCGAGCGAACCAACTTGACGCTGTCGTTTCGGACGCCCATGAACTCCATCCATAGGCTTTGACCGAGCCGAGCGCAGTCGTTCCGGTCCTTCGCGACGGCCGCTTGATCCCACGAGCTCGTCTTGGGCTTGCCGGCGAGGATCTCGCGGATGCGGCCGGCGAAGCCGCGCTTCTCGGCTTCGACGAGATGGCCCACGACTTGATTGGCGCACCACTCGTTGGGGTCGAAGTGCCAGCTGCTGTCAGCACCAAGGGCGGTAAGCTCGGACTCGACGAGGGCGCAGGTCGCTTCGAGATAGTCGGCGACCTGATCGGTCGTGAGCTCCGACGTCGGGGTCATGAGACGAGTTGCGGTGCGCTCCGGATCGGGATCTTCACCTTGAGGACGACGTTGCCGTCCGCGCGGGACTCGTGCGTGGAGTCGCCGTGGAGAAGTTCGAGGCGTTCGCTGCGGCGGATGCCGGACTGGAGCTCGCCGTCGGGCGGCAGCTCCTTGCCGTCGCTCTGCAGGAGCACGTCGAGCGTGTCTTCCTTCCACTGGAGGCCGAGCACGATGTCCTTGGCCTGCGCCTTGTCGATGCGCTCGACGAGCGAGTCCTGGATCAGCCGGAAGATCGCGACCTCGTCGTCCGATGGCAGGCGGCGATCGCGGCCGGTGCTCGAGAAGTCGATACGCACTCCGTGCTTGTCGATGAGCGTCTGCACGTAGCGGCGGAGCGTCGGCACGAGACCGAGGTCGTCCAGGATCATCGGCCGCAGCTCGAAGATGAACCCGCGCAGCTCCTGCAGGGTCTTGTTCACCATCTGCCGCAACGACGCGAGCTCGCCGCGCGATTTCTGAGCGTCGACGTCGAAAAGGCGTTCGCTGATCTCGGACTGGAGGACCACGTTCGCCATCGCCTGCGCCGGACCGTCGTGCACCTGGCGTGCGATGCGCTTGCGTTCCTCTTCCTGCGTGTCGACGACCGCTTGAAGGAGGCGGCTCTCGTCGATGAGCGGCGCGGTGTCCGGCGGCAGCGGCGGGGCGGTGTACTCAGCGAGCTGACGCTGCGCCGTCGCCAGGATCTGCGCGCTTCGGTCGATGAGCTTCCGCTTCGACTGTAGTGAGTTGAGCTGGCCTTCCATCGTCATCCTGCGCGCCATCGCCGCGGCATGCTCGTCCGTCGCGCCGAAGATCTCCTCGCGCTGGAAGTTGCCCGGATTCTTCCGGACCTCCTCGACCTTCGCCTTCATCTGGTCTTCGCGAGACCTGAGGCGGTTCACCTCGGTCTGCGTCGACTCGACGAGGAGGTCGAGCTCGCGGATCTCGGCCGTGACCTTCTGCTGCTCGGTCGCGATCTCCGCGAGAACGCTAGGGGGTGCCATCGTCAATTACCGATCTCCGGTCCTTTGATCCAACCCTGCCGGATCGCGTAGACGACCGCCTGCGTGCGGTCGTTCACCGACAGCTTGCGAAGAATGCTCGACATATGATTCTTCACCGTCTGCTCGGAGATGGCCAACGCATAGGCGACCTCTTTGTTCGTCATGCCCTGGGCGATGTTGTCCAAGATCTGCACCTCACGTGGCGAAAGCGGCGCGAAGACGTGCGTCGACCCTGGACCATACACGGAAAGCTCGCGGAACTCAGCGAGGACCTTGGACGCCACAGCCGGCCGGCTGAAGATCTTCTCGTTGATGATGAATTGACCGGACCGCACCTTGCGGATCGCGTCGATGAGCTCGGCGGGCTCGCAGTCCTTGTGGAGGTACGCCGCCGCGCCGGCTCGGATCGCCTCGAACAGGATCTGCTCCTGATCCTGGGCGGTCAGGATGATGACGCCGACGGCCGGCAGCTCGCGCCGTACGCGCTGCGTCGCCTTGATGCCCGAGAGCCGTGGGAGGTCCACCTCGATGACGAGCACGTCCGGCTCCAGCTCGTTCGTCTTCGCGACAGCCTCTTCGCCATCGGAAGCCACGCCGACGATTTCTATATCCGACTCTTTCTCGATGACTTGCCGGATGCCCATGGTGGTGATCCGACTCGCGTCGGCGAGTAGGACACGGATCGCGCGTTCTGGCCTATCGCTCATTCCTGCTCCTTGTGAGCTCGCTCGTTGCGACGAGGGCGGAGCGGCTCAACCTTCTTTTCGACGGGTAGGAGCAGCGTGACCGCCGTTCCCTTGCCCGGTGTTGACTGGATCTGAAGCGAGCCGCCGATGAGCTCGGCGCGCTCGCGCATGGAGAGAAGTCCGACCGACTTCTTGTGGCGGGCGGCCTTCACCAGATCGAAGCCCATCCCATCGTCGGTCACGTGCAGTACCCAGTTGTCGTTCGCGCGGGACCACGCGATGCCGACCGCGCTCGCGTGCGCGTGTTTGTGCACGTTCTGAAGTGCCTCCTGCATGATGCGATAGACCGCGAGCTCATCCGTAGGACTGAGCCCGGTGTCCTTCAGGTCGAGCTGGCTCGCGACTTTGATCCCGCAGCGCAGCTCCCATTCGGACGCGTAGTTGCGCATCGCCTCGGCGAGGCCGAGCTCGGTCAGCTCGGGCGGCCGGAGGTCGTAGATCATCGCGCGCACGGAATCGAGCGAGCCGCGGAACTGGCCCTTGATATTCGCCAGCTCGGTCTTGAGGGTCTGACGCATCTCGGCGGGTGCGCGTTCGGCGATGCGCTCGAGATACTCGACTTCGAAGATCGCGTTCGCGAGCACCTGCGCCGGTCCATCGTGAACGTCGCGATACAGCCGCTCTCGCTCGGCCTCGAGGCTTCCGAGCACGCGCTGGGCGGCCTCGACGCTCTCGTCCTCGGCGTCTGACGAAGGGTCGATGCCCGAACCGAGCAAATACGCGGCGCTCGACTCGATGTGCTGGACCACCAGCTGCAATTGCTTCAGCCGGCGGTAGTCGCGCTGGGTTTCGCCGTCGAGCTCGCCGTTGGTCGTGTGGCGTCCACGGTCTTCGGCATGTTTCTGATATGTGCGTGCGTACTTCTCGACCTGTTGTCGCAAGTTGCGCACCTCGAGCCGCAAGGCGTCGACGATGTCGCCAAATTGCGCGTCCAGATCTTCTGTTTGACGGCCGATGCGAGCGGGTTCTTTCGTGCCTCGAAGTATCGCTCAGGGCACTCGCAACATCACCCATTCGGGGGTTCGCGCGAGTATCGGCCAGCCGAGTGCTACGCCCTCGACAGCGATCGCGTCCGACGGAGCGACGAGCACGGTGCGAATGCCACGCTTCGCGAGCACTTGCCGCCAATCAGGGTGGAGTCCGATCACCGCGCGATAGTCGTCGAGCGCTTCTCCGACGTATGGGAAGAGCCTTCCGTCGACGAAGACGGGAGTTGCAGGCGCGTACCAAATGAGAAAGCCACCCCAGTCGTAGCGGTTCAAGAGGCCCGGACCGGCCGGAAGTTGGGGCAGAGCGGCGATCGGAAATGCGCTGAGATCGGGGTCGCGAGGAGCCGTCGCGATGCCGGCGACGAGCATCGCGAGTGCGATGACGCCAGCTGCTGCTTCCGCGAAGACCGTGCGCCCGAGGCCGCGGGCCCTCACGTGCTCGCGGGTCCCCCCCTCGGGCGCTGACCGGCCTCGGCTTTCGCCTTCGCCGGCCGCTTCGCGGTAGGGCCTCGGGTCCCCCTGCGCCGGACGACCCCGCGTCCTCATCGTCATCGGTCGCACAATCCTCGCGGCACTTGCGCCCCACGCCTCTCTCAATGTTCGTACCCCTTCTCCAAACGCCTCCGGTCCCCATGAAGAGAGAAACGGAGCCGCAGCGATCGGGAAGAACACGAGATGGCGCGTCGCGGTCAGCGAGACGAACGCGACCGGCACCAGCACCGCGATCTCGAACAACACATCACGGCCGCGCGCGCGTGGCGCGAGCATCGCCGTACCGAGAGTCGCGAGCAGCGCGGCCGAGAACAGAAGGCCGGGGAGCGTCGTAACGTCCGGAGTCCCTTCCTCCTGCACGAAACGCGGCGGCGCGAGGAAGTGGCCGCCCGAGGACGTCCAGGTCGCGAGACCCGCGGGCGTGACAAAGGTGGCGACCACCGACGCGATCGCGATGGCGGCGTACCGGCGGCGGTGCAGCGGATCGACCACGGCGCGCTCGAGCGCGACGACGAGCACCAGTCCCAGTCCGAGCGCATACGAGCCGTGAAGGTTCGTCCACAACAGGACGAGCGGGACGCACACCGCGAACGCGGCGAGTGATCCGCGACGGACCGCGCGAAGCAGCGCGATCATGATCGCGAAGCAGACGAGTCCGAAGAGCTCGGGCCGATCGGTCCACGCGAACCGCGAAATGCCGATCGCAGGGAGCGACGCGAGCAGGGCGATGAATGGCCGCCGCGGTCGCTCGGCGAGCGCGGTCCAGACGACGGTCCCGATAAGCACGCCGACGGCGAGAGCTCGCAATGCGATCGTGCCTGTCCACGATCCGATCGCGTGCGCGGCGTACAGGAGCAACTCGCCGAGCCACTGATCCGGAAGGACCGTCTTGCCGGCGACCGTCCACGAATAGACGTCGACGCGCGGAACGCCGTGAGCTGCGATGTCGCGACCGATCGCGATGTGCCAGAAGAAGTCGCTGTCGGAGACCGGCGCGCGTGTTGCCGCGAACGCCGCGAGGCCGGCGAGCACGAGCGGTACGACGAGGAGCGGTCTCACCGCGAAGGCCGCTGCAACAAGAGTGCGGTCGCGTCCTCAGAGACGACGGTCCATCCCATATCGCGGAGCGCGACGGCGAGCGGTCGATCGGGACGGAGCAGGACCTGCGCGATCGCGTGACGATCGAGCTGGTCGCGCCATCCCGGGCGCATGAACACCATCTCCTCGTAGTCCGTCAGCACGTCCGGCAGGAATAGGAAGAGGCGGCCGTCGATGAAGACCGGACGCTCCGGGACGCGCCATATCAAGTAGCCACCCCAGTCGTACTCGTTGAGCAGGTTCCCGCTCGTCGCGGCGAGCTTCGCGCGGGCCGCCGTGGGGTATTGCGTTTCGAGCGGTGCGAACGGCGCGGTCGCGACACTCGCGGCGACCATCGCGACCAACCCGGCACCGAGTCCGACGATGACCGGACGCGGCAACGTGAAGCGCGAGGCCGGACGCCACCGCCACCACAGCTCCGCGAAACCGCCGGCGATGTACGGCGTCGCCGCGAGGGCGAAGTAGGGCATGTGCCGCTGCGCCGACAGCCCCAACCAGAAGAGCGGCACCAGAAGGAGCGCGTCGAGAAGGGTTCCACCGCGAGCGAGCGCCAGCGCGAGCGTGACGAGCCCGAACAGCGCGAACACGAAGCCCGCCGGACGGAGGATGTCGGGCGGCGCTTCCTCGACGATGAACCGCGGCGGCGAGGTCGCGTGCGCTGCGGCGGCGCCGAGACCGAGCGAGCCCGGGTCGATGAACGACGCAGCGAGGGCGAGGACCGCGGCGGCCGCGAACGGGAACGCATTGCGCCGAGTGAGGACCGCCTCCGCGGCGAAGATCGCGACGAGCGCCAGGCCGAGCGCGTAGCCGCCGTGCAGGTTCGTCCACAACAAAATGAGCGGCGGCACGGCAAAGAGGAGCCGCGTTCGTCCGGCACGCGCCGCGATGAGCAGCTCGAAGAGAAGCGGGAAGAGCGCGAACGTGAAGAGCTGCGGGCGATCCGTCCACGTGATCTCCGAGAGAGCGAGCGCGATCGCCGTGACCGCGATCGCGAACGGGGCGGGCGCCGCTCGGAGCGCGACCCTCGTGATGAAGAAGGCGCCGATCGCGACGAGCGTCGCCCGAAGCAGGGCGATCCCGGCCCAACCGCCGAGGACATACGCGCCGTAGATGGCGATCTCGCCGAGCCATTCGCCGACGCTGTAGGGCGCGCCATTCACCGTGTTCGAGAACACGTCGGCCCGAAGCAGCTGGCCGTGCTCGACCATCCACTTCGCCGACGCGAGATGCCAGTACGTGTCCGGGTCGCCACCGGGAAGCGAGACGGCGATGGCGAAGGCCGCGGCGGCGACGTAGAGCGGAGCGAGGCGCCAGGCCGTCATCAGCGCATGATCTGTTCGGGCGAAAGACAGCCCGGATTTCCGACGAGCGAATACACCCGGATGGCGCCGCTCTCCGCGCGCTCGCCGAACCAGGGAGACTCGCTTCCGTCGTACAGCGACTGGTATGCGGAGAAGTGCGCTGGCTCGAGCACGAGAGTTTCGGCACGATAGGCGATGGCGACACACGCCGCGGTCTGTGGACCGTCGGCAGGCGAGATGAGGACGCTGCGGTCCGAGATCCACCGCCATGCCGCGGCGTCGATCGCGAGGAACGGCCCCGGTGGGATGACGTCGAGCGCCGCCACGCGGGCGCGGTACGGCACGTTGAACGACGTGTCCCAGTTCGTGAGTCCGAACACGGCGAGGACCGACACGGCGAAGATCGTTCCGTACGTCGCGAGGCGCCGCGCGGTCTCTTCACGCCGAGAGAGCCACGTCTCGCCGCCGAGCGCGACGAGCGCCATCGCGAACGGGTAGAACGCGGCGAGCGAGTGGAAGTACGAGCCCCGTGTCGCATGAAGGGGCCAGACGAGCCCCTCGGCGACATAGATAAGGAGTGCGAGCGCGGCGAACGTGCGCACCGCGGGGAACCGCCAGCCCGCGCGCAGGCCCAGGAACAGTGGCACGACGAGGAAGAGGAGCAGGGCGGCGAGCGCGACGACGAGGTCGGATCCGAGGGCCGAGAGGCGAACGCCGATCAGCGTCGCGAGATCGGCGCTGCCGCCCGGGGTCAGTGCGAAGAAATCCTCATAACGCGCGAGGAAAATGCCCTTCACGAGCGCGATCGCCGGTGAACCCGGAAGAGCGAGGCCGCGAACGAGCCAGGCGAGACCGATCGCAAGAGCCACCGCGGTCCCGGCGACGCCCGCGGCGCGCGTCGAAGGGCGGACCGTCAGCGCGACGAGCGCGACGCCGAAGATCGCTCCCTCGGCGCGCGCGAGAAAGAGAAGACCGACCAGCGCGCCCGCGATCGCACCGGCGCGGAGGTCGCCCGCGGCCGCACGCGCAAAGGCGACGAAGAACAACGTCCCCACGACCGCGGCGATCGCGAACGAGTCGAGCGTGACCCATGCCGGCGCGAACGTGAACCCACCGAGACCGGCGAGCGCCGCGGCGACGAGGGCGCCACGTGACGACGTGCCGATCGAGCGCGCGCACACGTAGGCCACCGCCGGCACGAACGCGGCGACGGCGATGATCGCGGCCTGCGCCGAGCGGAACGTCCCGAGGATCGGCTCGAGCGCCGCGATCCCACCCGCCTGCACCACGGTGGCGAGCGGCATCCAGAAACGATGGCTGGGAACCGGAAGCGCCTCGAGATGCGGCGCCTCGAGAAAGTTCCAAATGAAATCCGCGGTGAGTCCTTCACCGTGGGCGAGCCGCCGGGCGACGTCGACGTAGTAGTAGGCGTCCGTGAATCCGGGTTGGGTCACGACGAACGCCGCGGAGAGGACGCGAAAGACGAGGAGCCCGATCGAAAGGAGCACGAGGCCGCGGATCACGGTCCCGCGCCGATCCGTTCGGTGCGCCCGGTCCGCAGATAGAGGATGCCGCCGACGACGATCACCGAGAAGACGCTCACCGCGCGGTCGAGGACGGCGACGGCGACGGCGTCGTTCTGCGCGAGACCGAATCCGGTGGTCAGGACGTAGACCATCGCGATCTCGACGAACCCGAAGCCCGCCGGAGTAAGGGGGACAGTGGTGAGCATCGAGGAAGCGACGGCCACGAAGATCACCTGCGATGGCGGGAGATAGAGACCGAGTGCGAAGAGGACGAGGAAAAGGCGGCCCGTCTCGAGGACCCACACGAGGAGCGTCAGCGGCCCGGCGACCGGCAGGGCGCGAAAGCTATGGAGCACGCCCTCTCGGAAGAGGCGGCCGATGCGGCGGACCTCCGCGGGAAAGAATCGGCCGAGTCGCGGGCCGAGCGCGTACAGCCCGATGAGGCCGAGCAGGATCACCAGACCGAGTGCCCCGCCGGTGACGTAGAGGATGTTGAGGTCCGGCAGGATCGTGCGTCCGAAGGCGACGTAGCCGTCGACGACGAGCAGCCCGAACACGACAAAGAGGTCGAGGAGCCGCTCCGCGACGACCACCCCGACCGTGCGCGACAGCGAGATCCCGAAGCGACGCTTGACCAGGTAGCTGCGGTACAGGTCGCCGAGCTTTGCCGGCACCAGGCAGTTGACGAACCAGCCGAGGAGAAGGATCTCGAGGAGGTCGCGTCCGAATATGCGCGCGCCGCCTTCGCGCAAGAGGCGCGCCCACCGAATGGCGCGGACGGGGAACGACAGGTAGTAGACGAAGAGCGCGGCGACCACGAAGACAGGGTCCGCGCGACCCAGGGTGCCGAGCGCCTGGGACCAGTCCACGTTCCGCGCGAAGAACGCGATGAGCGCGATGGGGATCACGGTCGAGATGAGCTCCCGCCAACCGAACAGCTGGCGCCGAACGGCGACCTCGTCGGTACGCTCCGCCGCGGCGGCGAGCTGCTCGATCGTCGGGTCCTCGACGTGCGTCGAGGCTGGCCGCCTTAGCGAGTTTCGGTCGGGCTCTTTCGTCCCAGCCACTTCCGAAACCGGTCATATCGCGTGTACACGTGGACCCCACCGCCGGAGAGTCGTCCCTGCGCGACGCCCTGCTTGAGCGACGTCAGGAAATCTCCGCGACCCGCGAAGTCAGGCATCTCGACGAACGCGCGGCCGAGCTCCGACACTCGATGCGCGTCGCTTCCGGCCGTCCCGACGATGTCGTGCGCCTTCGCGTACGCGGCGGCCGAGCGGTTGTTCAGAAAGATCGCCTCGCGCGCGTTGAAGATCTCGAGCGCGTCGATGTGCGAGCGCAGTCGATCCAGGGAAGCGCGCCGCATGTGATAGCGCCGATTGATGCTGAAGGGATGCGGCACGACAGCGAGCCCGCCCTGGTCGTGGATGCGCGCGATGGTCTCCTCGCCACTCAGATCGCGCGGGACCGCGCGTTCGAGAAACAGCCCGATGATCTCGCCATCACGCGAGCTGACCTCCTCACCGATGACCACACGGAATCCGTCCGCGATCTCGCGCAGCCGGAGCGCGCCGTCGATGGTGTTGTGATCGGTCGCGCAGACGATGTCGATGCGCGCGGCGAGCACTCCGCGGGCCTGCTCGGCGACCGGCGTGCGGCTGTCCGGCGAGGCCTCGCAGTGCGTATGCATATCGACGCGAACACGCTTCGCCTCGGTGTTTATAGAGCCCTTCCTTTTTCAAGCGCGTCCTGGATGACCGCGCGTACGCGCTCGCGAAATCGTGACACATCGAACCGGCGCGCCGAGTCGCGAAGCGCTTTCGGTTCGAAGCGCGCGCGCTCCGCGCGCAGAACGCCCTCGGCGAAGGCCCGCGCCTCCGGAACGTCGACCAGAACGCCTTCCTGGCCGTCGCGAACGATGTCGAACACGCCGCCCGCCGCGAGCGCGACGACGGGCGCGCCCGACGCGAGCGCCTCGACGCAGACGATCCCAAAATCGTCCTCGGCGGGGAAAACGAGGCCGCGGGCGGATGCGAGCAGCGAGCGGAGTGTCACGTCGTCGGTCCGCCCGGCGAAGACGACGTTCTCGCTCGCGATCCGTTCGAGGGCGCCGCGCTCGCGGCCCTCCCCCACCACGAGGAGTCGCAGCCCGAGGTCGTTGAAGGCGCGCACCGCGACATCGGCGCGCTTGTATGCCGAAAGCCGCCCGACGAAGAGCCAGAAATCCCCACGCTCGTCGTTGGCGTCGAATGAGTCGACGTCGACCGGCGGGTGGACGACGTCGATCTGGTCCACCGGGATGCCGTAATACGTTTGGATACGAGCTCGCACCGCGGTCGAGTTGGCCATCCATCGATCGAACCGACGCGCCGCTTTCTGGTCATCGTCGCGAAGACGGCCCAGGAGATCGCGCACGATCGGGACGAGCGGTGCGGGCACCTCCTCCTGTAGGTAACGGTCGCTCCAGTCGTACAGGTAGCGCGTCGGCGAGTGGCAGTACGCGACCGCGACCGTCCGGTCCGGAAGACCGATGCACTTGATGAACGCGCTGGTCGAGACGAGCGCGACGTCAGTCTCCGGCGGGACGCGAAGAGCTCGCGCCGCGTTCGGATAGAGCGGGAGCAGCAGCCGATGACTCTCGCCGAGAAGGAGATGTTGGAGATAGCTCGTGCGAATCGTCCATCCGGGTAGATCGCCGTAGCGGCGGCGATCGTGGAAGAACGTGTACACGGGCGCCTCGGGCCACATCTGGTGGAGCGTCTCCACAACGCGCTCGGCGCCGCCATGCACGACGAAGTACTCGTGGGCGAGCGCGAGCTTCACCGGCCAAGAATGCGCTGGCGGACGACGAGCGCGACGAAGACGGGTAGGACGCGCTGTCGCCGCCACCGTCTTGGCTCGAACGCGAGCCGCCAGAGCCATTCGAGTCCGACAGCGTGAACTATGCGGGGCGGAAGCCGCACCCGGCCGGCGAGCTGATCGAACACTCCCCCGACGCCGATCGCGGTGCGAATCGACGGCAGAAGCGGCAGGTTCCGCGCGATCCAACGCTCCTGCGCCGGCATGCCGTAGGCGACCAGGAGGACACGCGCGCCTGACGCCTCGATGCGCGCGCGGATCGTTTCATCCTCCTCCGGCACCGGTGAGCCCGCGTGGGTGCCCACGACCTGCAGCGACGGAATTCGGCGCGCCAGCGTTGCGGCGGCGCGGTCGGCGACGCCCGGCGCGGCGCCAAGGAGGAAGACAGGGCCGCTCACCAACTGAAGGACCGCGGGGACGAGCAGACGCCCGGGCACCCGGCCGGGCAGGGGATCGCGCAGCACGCGGGACGCGACGAGCACCCCGGTGCCGTCGGCGACGACCAGTTCGGCCGCACGCGCGATCGTTCGAAGATCGGCATCGGCGCGGGCGAGCATCACGAACTCGGGATTCGCGGTGATCACAAAGGTCCGCTGCCCCGCGGCGTGACGCTCGATGATCCGCTCCGCGGCGGCGGCGAGGTCGATGCGGTCGAAGCCGACGCCGAGGATGTCGACGCGCGCCGGCGCCAAGGCTTCCTTGCTAGTGGACTGCGACGAGGCTTCTGCGGAAGAAGTCGAGGTGCTCGAGCGCCATACCGGTGCCCTTGGCCACGCAGTAGAGCGGGTTTTCCGCGACATAGCAGGCGACGCCGGTGACCTGCGTCAGTAGCTTGTCCATGTTGCGGAGGAGGGCGCCGCCGCCCGAAAGGACCATGCCTTTGTCGATGACGTCGGATGCGAGCTCCGGCGGAGTCTCTTCGAGAACGGCTTTCACCGCGCCCATGATCTGCTGAAGAACGGGGTCCATCGCTTCGGAGATCTCGTTCGAACCGATCGTGATCGTGCGCGGCAGACCGGCAATGAGATCGCGGCCGCGGACCTCCATCGTGAGCTCGGGGTCCATCGGCAGCGCCGACCCGATCTGGATCTTGACGTCCTCGGCGGTGCGCTCGCCGATCATCAGGTTGTAGCGCTTGCGCACGAAGTTCGCGATCGCTTCGTCGAGCTTGTTCCCCGCCGCGCGAACGCTGCGCGATACCACGATGCCGCCGAGCGAGATGACCGCGATCTCCGCGGTCCCGCCGCCGATGTCGATGATGAGGTTGCCGGAAGGACCCGAGATCGGGATGTTCGCGCCGATCGCAGCGGCGAGCGGCTCCTCGATGAGGTGCGCCTCGCGCGCGCCCGCCCGGATCGCCGCGTCCTTGACGGCGCGCCGTTCGACGCTCGTCACGCCGGAGGGCACGCAGATCATGAGCTGAGGCTGGAAGATGCGGATCTGGCCGCACACCTTGTTGATGAAGTACCGGAGCATGTACTCGGTGATCACGTAGTCCGCGATCACGCCATCGCGCATCGGACGGAGCGCGGTGATCGTGCCTGGCGTTCGGCCGAGCATCAGTCTCGCCTCCTCACCGACCGCGACGATCCGGGGCCGGTTCGAGCCTTCCTCCTTCGCGAGCGCGACGACGGATGGCTCGGTGAGGACGATCCCCTTCCCACGGACGTAAACGATGACGTTGGCGGTGCCGAGGTCTATGCCGATCTGGCGGGAGAACACGCGGTGAACTCTAACGGGCTAAATGACCGAAAGGTGCCCTAGATGGTCATGCACCGACCGCTGTGAGGATGAAGTCGGTTGCAAATCCGAGGATGAGCCCTGCCAGGATGCCCCAGGTCGTCATGTCTTTGTGTCCGAGCTTCCGCGCGACAGCGAGAAGCTCGATGACCACATAGAGGATCGATCCCGCCGCGAGGGCGAGGAACGCGGCGAAGACCGTCTCATTCTGGAAGGACTGACCAATGATCGTCCCGACGAACGTCGGACCGCCCGCGATGAGGCCGAGTGCGCCGAGAAAACGCCAGCTCGGCAGGTGCGTTTCACCCGCGAGGGGCCCGACGATGCCAAAACCCTCGGTCGCGTTATGCAATGCGAACCCGATGACGAGTACGAGAGCGAGACGCAGCTGCCCTCCGGCCGCGGACTGGCCGATCGCCAGACCCTCCGAGAGGTTGTGAAAACCGATCCCGAGTGCGATGAAGAACGCGAGCCGCTGGGCCGGCCCGAGGCGCGCAATCGGCCCCGCGCGAAACTCGCGAACGTCCGCAGCGCCGGGGCCGAACCGCATCGTCGCGCGTGCCCGACGCGCGAGCCAGAGGTCGTAGTAGACGAGGCTCATCAGACCGACGGTCAGAGACACCGCAAAGACGACCGCGAGCCAACTGAAATGGAGCCACGTGCCGCCGCCGTTCGTGGCCTCCGCGAGCGCTTCGTTGACAGGCTCGATCCCCTCTGAGAGGACGTCCCAGAAAAGGAAGAGAAGGATTCCTGTCGCGCCGGCATTGAGTAGCGAGCGCATCCGCGTCGACGCGCCGCGCATACGGCCGAGCGGCAAACCGAGGAAAACGGTGAAGCCCGCGATCGCGCCCAGCGCGAGGATCTCGCCCATCGACATCGCGGCCTGTGACTCCCCGGTGCGATACTCGCCACAGGGAGCGCCCCTTTTTTTGGTCGTCCCAAGCGGCTAAGGCAAGCCTAACCATTTCCGACCGCGGAGGTCAACAATTACCACTTCGCCAGCCGTCGAGGAGTATCTCCAGGCCATTTACACGCTCGGCGACGAAAACGGCCACGTCGTTTCGGCGCGTCTTGCCGAGTTTCTCGGCTTCTCAGCACCAGCCGTTTCCGAGATGGTCCATCGGCTCGAGCGGGAGGGCCTGATCGCGCTGGATGAGCGTAAAGAAGTGCATCTGACCAAGACGGGCCAGCAGCAGGCCGATTCGATCGTTCGCCGCCATCGCCTCGCCGAGCGGTTCCTCGTCGAGATCCTCGGGTTCGCGTGGTGGAAGACCCACGAAGAGGCGGAGCGTCTCGAGCACGCGATGTCGCCCGAGATGGAGCAGCGCATCCAACGCGTGCTCGGCGATCCGCAGACCTGCCCGCACGGCAACCCCATGCCGGGCGTGACGCCGCGACCCACCAAGCCGCTTGACCGCGTTGTGCCCGGCACGACGGCGACGGTCGAACGTATCCCCGATCAGTTCGAGCACGAGCCCGGCTTCCTCGAGTACCTCGACACGCAGGGTCTGCGGCCCGGCGTTGACGTTCGCGTCATCGATCTGCGGCAGGGACAGCCGATCCGTGTCATGGTCGACGGCAGCGAGCGAACCATCCGCGCCGACTGCGGGCAGAAGGTATGGGTCCGAGCATGAAAGAGAAACCGGCGATCTACGTTCAGGGCGAGGGCAGCTACTGGCTCGCGCACGTTCCGGTTCTGCGTGGGTGCATCGCGTCGGGGACGACTCGGGACGAGGCGATCGCGAACGCGCGCCGCGCTTTCCGCGCGTACCTCGAGCTGCTCGACGCGCGTGGCGTCTCGATCGACCATTGGAAGGACCTCGATCCCGCGACCTTCGAAGTGCATGACCTACCCGCCGATCGCGTCGTGCCCGAGGACCTCGGACGAATGGAGGAGCACGAGCTCCGCGACTTCCTGCATCAGTTCGAAGCCTCGCGCGCGGCGCTCCTTTCGCTCGTCCGCGACATCTCGGCGGAGAACCTCGAGCGAAAGCCGAACGACGCGATGTGGAGCGTGCGCGAAGCGCTCGAGCACGTGATGCTCACCGAAGCGTCGCTTCTGTCGCGACTCGAGAAGTGGCCGGCCGATCCATACAACACGCTGCAGGCAGTTCATCGCATGGCGTTCCAGAGATTCACGATCATGGAGCCCGCCGATACGGCCCTCGATCACGTCGTCATGGGACGACGATGGACGACGCGCAAGGTCATGCGCCGTATCCTCGAGCACGAGTTCGAGCACCTCGGGCACATCAAGGAGATCGTCGCCGCGCTCGGAGGGGAACGCCCGCCGGACTGAGGCTAGCGCAACGCCGAATTGAGGAACGCCAGCACGCGCGCGCGGTACTCGTCGGGGAAAGCGTTGATCGCGCCAACGTGTCCGCCGCGCGGTGCGACCCAGAGCTCCTTCGGTTCACCTGCGGCCGCGAACAGCTTGCGCGCTCCCTCGAGCGGCGTGGTCGCGTTTTCGTCGTCGGCGGAGTGAATGAGCAGGATCGGCCGAGGCGAGATCCGCGCGATCGCATCGAGTGGCCGGGCTCTCGTGACGTCGGCACCGACCATGACGTTCGCGGCGAATACGCCGAAGGGCGGAAGCGGTAATCGAACCGGCCCGATGTCGACGACGCCGAGACGCGCGAGCTGGAAGTCTTGGTCGGTCCACGCGCTGTCTGCGACGACCGCGGCGATCCGCTGATCGTCGGCGGCAGCGAGGATCGCCGCCCCAGCGCCAAGTGAGATCCCGAGCACCGCAACATGGTCCGTACGGAACGCCTCGCCCGCGGTCTGCACCGCTGCAACAATGTCGCGAGGCTCTGTCGCCCCGAGACCGATCGTTCCACCGCCACTCCGTCCCGCCCCCCGTAGATCGAGCAGCAGCGCGTTGTAGCCGGCGCTGTGGAGGAACCGCGCCCACGGCAGCATCTCCGCGCGCGACGTCTTGAAGCCGTGGACGAGAACCACCGCCGGCGCGCCGACTTTCGCCAGCGCCAGCCAAGCGTGGATCGGAGTGCCGTCGGTGGAATCGAAAGTGACGTCCGCGACGCCAACGTCGGTCGGCACGATGGGGTCCGAGTGGTGCGCTGAGACGAGCGAGTACGCACGAGCGACCGGGAGAAGCAGCCACGCGAGGATCGCAAGAACGATCAGGACGGTGAAGGCACGCCTTACCGTCTTGATTTCGCCCACTCGACGGCCTGGGGCGCGCGGCGCTCGATGATCCCGCGCTGATCGGCCCGCACCTCGGGAAGATCCGCTGGATCGAACGCGCGTACCTCGACGAGCTCTTCCGACAGACGCTCGGTGCCGCCCAGAGGCCGGTACGCATAGACAAGCTCGATGCGCTGCCAGCGGAAACCTTGGCTCGCCTCGAGGATCGGACCGACCTCGATCTCGATGCCGGTCTCCTCGCGAACCTCGCGAGCCAGCGCGTCCTCGAGTCGTTCGCGAGGTGAGAGGAAGCCGCCGAGAAAACGCCACTCCGGCGCTCCGAAACGGTGGCGCGCCAGGATCACGTGGCCATTCGGATCGACGCCGAGACCCACGACGCCGACGAGAAACCGCGACTGGGTGCGATCGAGGATGCGCCGCTGCCAGCGGACGGGGAGCGCGTTGTAGAAGACTGCAAGAAGTCGAAAGAGCATGACCAGAGACTAACTAAGGCAATCCGATCGGCACTGCTCCTATTCCGTGGGCTTTGGGGACGGGCACCTTCTGCACGACTGCGCGGGTCTTCACGTCGATCACGTTCACCATGCCGTCGACGTTCGTCGTCGTGAGCAGTCGATCGCCCTCCGGGTCGTACGTCGTGTGGAAGGGCTGCTGGCCGAGCTTCGTCTCAGAGACGACGCGGCGCTCCTTCCAATCGACCCACAGAAGCCCAGGTCCGAGGTGATCGGATAGGACCATGAGCGAGCGGTCCGCCATGAAGTACACGCCATCCTGGTCGACCTTCTCCGTGTGGAACGGATACGTGCCGGGAAGGTGGATCTCCTTCTTCACGGTCTTCGTCGCCGGGTCGTAGATCACCATCCGGTCGGACGGCTTGTCGAGGAATCCAGACGAGCTCGACCAGACCTCGCTCTCGTCGGGTGTGAAGTACGCGTCGTGCACATCGCTCACCTTGATCGGCGTGATCTTGTTCGTCTCGAGGTCGTAGACCCGAAGGACGTCGCCCTGCGTCGTGTTCGTGAGCGTGAACCAGAGCTCGTTCGGCCGGCTCGGCGCGATGGTGAGAACGTGCTGCGGCACGCCGACCATCAGAGGCGGAAGTGGCTTCCAGGTCGCGGCTTCGAACCGCGCGATGTACGTGTCGTGCTCGTGACCGACGAAGAGCGTCTTGCCGTCGGGTGACCACGCGATCCCGTGCGGTTGCTTGCCGACCATCAACCGCACGACCTCCTTCATGGAAAAGGGATCGATGATCGAGGTCGTGTTGCCCATGCGGTTGTTGACCGCGACCCACTTCCCGTCCGGCGACACACCGAGCTGGTGCGGGAGCTTGCCGACCGAGATCTTTCCGACGAGCGCATAGGGCTCGCCGGGTTTTCCGTCGAGCACCCAGACCTGATCGGTGCTCTCCGACGCGACGAAGATACGAAGCTTCGCGTAGAGCGGCGTGGGCGATGGCGCGGGCATCGGCGTCGGCGTCGGAGACGCTATCGGCGTCGCGGGTTCGGACTGACTCGATGCGACCTCTTCCACAACGGGCGCTTCGACGGTCGTCGACGCGCATGCCGCGAAGACGATCGTCCCGATCAGAGCGAGCGCGAAAGTTCGAACGAACCCTGCCGCCATTCCCCCACCAGCCCCAGCGCGGCAGAGCCTAGGCGGTTTAGCGAGCGCCTAGGTGGCTCTCACCTGCGGCGGCGCCGCCCCTCGCTGACCCGCAGCCGCACCAGGGCCCGCTGGAGCTCCGCTCGGGCGCGTTGCTCGTCGGCGGCGCTGGCGGGCCCCGCGGCAAGGATCTGCTGAGCGCGCTCGCGCGCCTGCTGCGCGCGGCTCGCGTCGATCTCCTCGGCCGACTCGGCAGCGTCGGTCAGCACGACGACGCGGTCGCTGCGCACGTCCATGAAGCCACCGAATACCGCGAGAACCTCTTCGACGCCGCCCTTCTTCACCTTGAACTCACCCGGGCCGAGCGTCGTGAAGAGCGGGACGTGGTGCGGGAGGATCCCGACGTAGCCCTCGCTCGCGGGCGCGACGACCATGTCGACGTCGTCCTCGTACACCTTGCGCTCCGGCGTGATGACCTCGAGATGCAGCGGCACTAGCTCAAGCTCCCGGCTTCGCCGGGTAGCGGGTCGCAGACGCGCGGACTCGCTCCTCGCCGGCAGGGGTAGGGGCCCCTGGGCGCGGAGCGACCCGTTCGTCGCTCGGCTTTCGTCAAGCTAGGACCCGCCCTCTTTCGCCATGCGCTCGCCCTTCTCGCGGGCGGTCTCGATCGTTCCGACGTTGTAGAAGGCCTGCTCCGAAAGGTCGTCGTGCTTTCCTTCGAGGACCTCGCGGAAGCTGCGAACGGTGTCCGCGACCTTCACGTACTGGCCGGGAACGCCGGTGAACTGCTCGGCGACGAACATCGGCTGCGCGAGGAATCGCTGGAGCTTGCGTGCGCGGGCGACGAGCAGCTTGTCCTCATCGGAGAGCTCGTCGATCCCCAGGATGGCGATGATGTCTTGAAGGTCCTTGTAGCGCTGCAACACGCGCTGGACTTCACGCGCGGTCTCGTAGTGCTCCTGCCCGACGATGTTCGGGTCGAGCGCGCGGCTGGTGGATGTCAGCGGGTCGACGGCCGGGTACAGGCCGAGCTCGGTGAGGTAGCGCTCCAGCCGGATCGAGGCGTCGAGGTGGGCGAACGTCGTCGCCGGCGCGGGGTCGGTGTAGTCGTCGGCCGGGACGAACACGGCTTGCAGAGAAGTGATCGAGCCCTTCTTCGTCGACGTAATGCGTTCCTGCAGCTCGCCCATTTCTGTAGCGAGCGTCGGCTGGTAGCCCACGGCGCTCGGCATGCGGCCCAGAAGCGCCGACACCTCGGAGCCCGCCTGCGTGAACCGGAAGATGTTGTCGATGAAGATGAGGAGGTCTCGGCCCTGCTCGTCGCGGAAGTACTCCGCGATGGTGAGACCGGTGAGCGCCACGCGCAGGCGCGCCCCGGGTGGCTCGTTCATCTGACCGAAGACCATCGACATCTTGTCGATGACCCCCGATTCCCTCATCTCGCCGAGCAGCTGCGTTCCTTCGCGCGATCGCTCGCCGACGCCGCAGAAGACCGAGTAGCCACCGTGCTCGGATGCGACGTTACGGATCAGCTCCTGAATGACGATGGTCTTGCCCGTGCCGGCGCCGCCGAAGACGGCCGACTTACCTCCTTTGAGGAACGGGCAGATGAGGTCGATGACCTTCATGCCCGTCTCGAAGATCTCTGCCTGCGTCGACTGATCGGTGAACGGAGGGGGCGCGCGATGGATCGGATCGCGCCGGTCGCCCTTCACCTCGCCCTTGCCGTCGATCGGCTCGCCGATGACGTTGAACAGGCGGCCGAGCGTCGCTTCGCCGACGGGCACGGTGATCGGCCCGCCGGTCGCGACCGCTTCCATCCCGCGGCGGAGACCGTCGGTCGCCGCCATGGAGACGGCACGCACCCAGTTGTTGCCGAGATGCTGTTGGACTTCGGCGATCACCTCGGTGCCGTCCTCGCGCGTGACAGCGAGCGCGTCGTAGATCTTGGGCAGGTGACCTTCCTCGAACTGAACATCCAGGACCGGGCCGATGATCTGCACGATCCTGCCCGCGTCCTTCCCGGCTTTCTTCCTTGTGGCACCACTCATCGCTAACGCCATCTCTACCTACCCCTTACCGAGGGCCTCAGCCCCCGACGCGATCTCGAGCATCTCTTTGGTAATGCGTGACTGACGTGCCTTGTTCGCGGCGAGCGTGAGGTCGTCGATGAGATCGCCGGCCGCGTCCGTCGCGTTGCGCATGGCGACCATCTGCGCGGAGAACGCCGATGCCTTCGACTCGAGGATCGTCTGGAACACCGCCACCTCGATCAGGCGCGGGATGACCTCGTTCAGTACGGTCTCCGGATCCGGCTCGAAGAGGTATTGGAGTGGCGGCTGATCGTCCCGGTCCTCTTCCTCTGGGACGAACGGGAGCAACCGTCGGATCGTCGGCTCCTGCCGCAGCGTGTTCACGAACCTGGTGAATGCGAGATAGATCTCGTCGACCTTGCCGGTCACGAACTCCTCGACCGCGACGCGCGCGATCACGTTCGTGTCCGTGCTGGTCGGCCGGTCCGGGATCCCCGGAAACTCGGCGGTCACCGGGGCGCGCAGCCGGCGCAGCTGGTTGATGCCCTTGCGTCCCACGGCGACGAACGAGGCCGCGGGCTGCTGCTGTGAAAACCGCAGCGTCGCGCGGATCAGGTTCACGTTCATCGGCCCAACGAGCCCGCGATCGGTGGTCACGAGGACGATCCCGACGCGCTTGACCTCGCGCTTTGCGAGGAGCGGGCTGGTCTCGGGATCTGCGTACGGCGCGAGCTCGTTCAACACCGTTCGGAGACGTTCCTCGTACGGCCGCGACGCCAGGACGGAGGCCTGCGCACGGCGCATCTTCGACGCGGCGACGAGCTGCATCGCGCGCGTGACCTGCTGGATGTTCTTGATGCTCCGGACACGTCTCCGAAGCTCGCGCTCTGACGGCATTCGTTAAGCCTTCGTCGCCTCAGCTTTGGCCGCCGGCTTCGCGGGCGTCTCTGGCTTCTTGGCCTCCGGCTGCGCCGGCGCTTGGGGCTTCTTGTCCTCAGGGGCTGCGGCGCCGGGCTTCTCGTCGGTGTACGGGTTCGTCTTCTTGAACTCATCGAGCATCGCGCGGACTTCCTTCTCGATGTCGGCGCTCCAAGCCTTGTCCTTCGCGATCTTCGCGGTGACGTTCTTGCCGACGGAGTCCATGAAGCGGTACAGGTCGCGCTCGTAATCCACGACGCGCTCCTTCGGAACGTCGTCGATGTAGCCGTTGGTCGCCGCGAAGATGATCACGACCTCCTTTTCGAGAGGCAGCGGCTCGTACTGCGGCTGCTTCATGATCTCGGTGACCTTCTCGCCTCGGCGGAGCTGCTGCTGGGTCGCCTTGTCGAGGTCGGAGCCGAACTGAGCGAACGCCGCGAGCTCGCGGTACTGCGCGAGCTCCAGCTTCAGACTGCGGACGACGGCCTTCATGGCTTTCGTCTGCGCGTCGCCGCCGACGCGCGAGACCGAAAGACCGGTGTTCATGGCGGGTCGCTGACCCTGGTTGAAGAGGTCCGTCTCCAGGTAGATCTGCCCGTCGGTGATCGAGATGACGTTCGTCGGGATGTATGCCGAGATGTCGTTCGCCTGCGTTTCGATGATCGGAAGCGCCGTCAGCGATCCGCCGCCCTCGTCCTTGTTGAGGCGGGCAGCGCGCTCGAGGAGCCGCGAGTGCAGGTAGAAGACATCGCCCGGGTACGCCTCACGACCAGGCGGGCGCCGCGTTAGGAGCGAGACCTGCCGGTACGCCCAGGCGTGCTTGGTGAGGTCGTCATAGACGATGAGCGCGTCCTTACCGTTGTCGCGGAAGAACTCGCCCATGGCGCACGCCGCGAACGGCGCGAGGTACTGCACCGTCGCCGGATCCGAAGCGCCTGCCACGACGACGATGGTGTGGTCCATCGCGCCCTTCTCCTCGAGCGTCGCGACGATCTTCGCAACGGACGATTCCTTCTGCCCGATCGCGACGTAGATGCAGGTGAGGTCCTTGCCCTTCTGGTTGATGATCGTGTCGATCGCCACGGCGGTCTTTCCGGTCTGCCGGTCGCCGATGATCAGCTCGCGCTGCCCCCGCCCGATCGGCGTGATCGCGTCGATGACCTTGATGCCCGTCTGGACCGGCGTGTCGACGTTCTGCCGCATGATCACGCCCGGAGCGACGACGTCGACCGGTCGCGTGTCCTTCGTCTTGATGTCGCCCTTGCCGTCGAGCGCGCGGCCCAGCGGGTCGACGACCCGGCCCACGAGCGCATCGCCGACCGGTGTCTCCGCGATGCGTCCGGTGGTGCGGACCTCGCCGCCCTCCGTGATGCCGGTGTAGTCGCCCAGGATGATCGCGCTCACCGTGTCTTCCTCGAGGTTGAACGCGAGGCCGAACACGTCGTTGCCGAAGTCCAGCAGCTCGGACGCCATGCAATTCGCGAGGCCGTACACGCGGGCGATCCCGTCTCCGATCTCGACCACGGTGCCGACGTCGACCGACTCGGCTCCTCCTTCGAAGCCCTTGATCTTCGCCTTGATGATGTCGGTGATCTCTGAGGACGTCGTGGCCATGGTGATCCCCTCCTATGAAGCGAGCTGTCGCCCGAGCGCGACGAGCTTTGCGCGGACGGACGAGTCGATCAGGTGGTCGCCGATCTGCACCTTCGCGCCACCGATGAGCGTGGGGTCGACCGCGAATGTCGCGCGAAGCTTCCGTTTTGACTCGCGCTCGAGACGGCTCACGAGCTCGCGCTGCTCTGCGTCCTTCAGCGGAATGGCCGTCGTGATGCGCGCCTTCGCGATCCCTTCACGCCGGTCGACGAGATCGCCGTACGCGAGTGCGATCTGCGGCACGAGCGCGATCCGATCCGTCTCGAGCAGAAGGACCATGAGCGATCGAATGGTGGCGGGCTCTCCTTCGAGCGCCGAATTCAGCGCCTCGATCCGTTGCTTCATCGGAACCGATGGATCGCGAAGGCCGGCGACCGTGGCACGGTCGAAGACCGGAGCGAGCTTCTCGAGCGAGGTGCGGAGCTCGGCGACAGCGCGCTCGTTCGGGGACAACGCGAGGAGTGCTTCCGCGTAGCGGCGCGCCGCGGACCCGGAGAGCGCCACCTAGCCCTGTTCCGTGAGCTGCGGGGCCGCCTCGTCGAGGGACTGCTCGATCAACGCGCGATGCTTCTCGGGGTCCAGCTCGCGGCCGAGTACGCGGCTCGCCGCGAGAACGACCATGCCGGCCAGCTCCGAGCGCAGCTGTGCGAGCGCCTGATCGTGCAGCTGCTTGGCGTCTTCGCGGCCGCGTTCGCGGATGCGGTCGGCCTCGGTCTTCGCCTGGGCGCGAATGTCCGCTGCGGCCGCCTCGGCGGCTTTGGTCATCCGCTCCGCGATCGCCTGCGCGTCTCGTCGGGCGTCCGCGAGGAGACGCTCGACCTCCGCCTTCATGCGTTCGCGTTCGGCCTTCGCCGCTTCGGCCATCGCCAGGCCCTCGCGGATCTTCTCCGCACGGTTCGCGAGCACTGTGAGGATCGGTCCCCACAGGTACCGACGCAGTAGGAAAAGGATGACGAGGAAGTTGACGACCGAGACGATCACCCAGAAGGGGTGAACGACCAGCCCGGTCGGGGCTTCCTCCGCCAAGAGAACGCCGAACGCCATCTAGAGAGCCTTGCCCTGGAGCAAGAACGCGATGACGAACGAGAAGATGCCGAGAGATTCCGCGAAGACCACGATGATGATGCCGTTCGTTCGGATCGCGTTAGCCGCGTCGGGGTTCCGCCCTGTCGCCTCGGCGACCTTCGAGCCGGCGATGCCGATCCCGAGACCCGCACCGAGTGCGCCAAAACCGATCGCGATGCCAGCGCCTAGCCAGGCAAGACTCATGGTTGCTACCTCCTCGCGAATTAGGCCGCCATGGGTAGTGCTTCGTCATGCACTTCGGACTCGTGAGCTTCGTGCTCCTCCCCGCCATGCGATTCGAGCGCAAGGATGATGTACAGGAGCACGAGGAACGCGAACACGAACGCTTGAATGAAGCCGATAAAGAGCTCGAGCCCGATGAACGGGAGCGAGAAGCTCGGCACGAAAAGAAGGGCCGCCAGGACTGCGAGAACGATCTCGCCTCCCCAGATGTTGCCCCAAAGTCGAAGGGTGAGCGTAAGGATGCGGAAGAGCTCGCTGAAGAGCTCGATGATGCCGACGATGATCATCACGCCGCCGACGAGAACGCCCTCGCGAAATCCGGTGAAGTTGAACCACCGCGTGAAGTAGCCGATCCCGTTCTGACGAATGCCGGCCGCCTGGTACCAGACGAAGCCCGTCAGGGCGAGACCCAGGTTGGTGTGGTAATCCGCGGTCGGCGAATGCAAAAGCTCGATCTGGCCGACGAGCGGCACGACCGAAAGCCAGTTGCTGAACAGAGCGAACAGGAATAGCGAGCCGAAGAGCGGAAGGAACCGGACCACTCCGGGACCGCCGGCCTCGCGCATGAAGTCCACCAAGAATTGAACGATCAGCTCGAAGAAGTTCTGGAGACCTCCCGGCTGTTCGCTGAGCCGGGCGGTCGCGAGGATCGCGAGGATCACCAGCAGCGCCATCACGATCCACGCGGTGAAGATCGAGTTCGAGATCGAGATGTCGTTCCAGAGCGTGATGGGGCCGAGCGGCGAGATCGCGTCGTGTCCGGAGAACGTGAAGATCGGCGTGCCGGTCTGGTCGGCGACATGGATGTCCGCCTGCCCCGGAGGCCAGTTCGGGAGATTGCCGGTGAGGGCGGCGAAGACGATCGCGAGCACGTTCAAACCGGCGACGACGGCGAGAACGCCGCGCGTCGGAAGCTCGAACAGTCGCTGCGGCCAGCTCGCGGTCGTCACTGGTCCTCCCCTGCGTCGCGCTTTCGCTCGCGGTCTTGGATCTCGCGGTCCCACGCCCGTCCCGCCTCGCGCGCCTTCTCGCTCGCCGGCTTGTCCGGGTTCGCCGCGAGATAGCGCCGCAAGACGAAGAACGTACCGAGCCCCGCGATCGCCAGCCCGAGCAGGATCGATACAAGACCGAGCGTCGGCGTCGTACCCAGTTGGCGATCCAAAGCGTCCCCGATGAACGCCGCAGCGAGCAAGGGGATGCCCACCACGATCGCTATCTGGAACCCGATGGTTAGGAGATCGCCCCCGTAACTACGCGGAGCCCGCTCGGGCAATGCGGGACAAGCCTACCAGCGGATCGCGGCGCACTCAAAACGCGGTTACAGCCAGCCGCGGCGGTGGAAGTACATCGTCAGTCCGACCGCGAGGAGGCCGCTCACGACGATGGAGAGCCAGAACAGGGTCACCGATCCGTATGGGATGAACTCCCAGTTTTGGCCGAAGAAGCTCGTAACGACGGTGAGGACAAGGAGGACCGTCGCGATGCTGGTTAGCACCTTCATGACCTCATTCAGGCGGTTCGACGCGGCGGCGAGGTACGAGTCGATCACGTTCGAGGTGAGCTCGCGGAAGGTGTCGATCTCGTCGGTCACGCGAAGGATGTGGTCATAGACGTCCTGGAAGTACGCGCGCTTCCCGGGCTCGCGGAGCTCGCGAATGTCGCCGCGCACGAGGACCTGGAGCACGTCGCGCTCGGGAGCGATCGTCTTGCGGAGCTGCAGAAGCTCGCGTTTGACGAGGAAGAGCTCGCGGAGAGGTGCGTGCGCCCGATGAAGGTTCGGTCCGGTCTCCTCGGCTACGAACTGCTCCAGGAGCTCGATGCGCTCGCCGAACTGGTCGACGACCTCGAAGTACTGATCGACCATCGTGTCGAGCAGCGCGTGGAGAAGCAGACCGGTCGTCGGAAGATGACCCTCCACGAAGCGCTTCTCGACGAGCCGTCGTGCGGAGAAGTCGCCTTCGTGAACGGTGACGATCGCGTTGTGGGCGACGAAGATCGACATCTCGTGATAGTTGACGACGCCTGGGCCCGGGGACTCGAGTGCATAGAAGACGATGAAGTAGTGCGTCTCGTACTGATCGATCTTCGGTCGCTGGTGGCCGTGCCGCGCGTCCTCGACGGCAAGGGGGTGAAGCTCGAGCTCTTTGGCGACGAGGTCGAACTCCTCACTCTGTGGGTTCGAGATGTCGAGCCAGCACGGATGCTCGCCCCGAAGCTCGGAAAGCTGGTCCGCGGGGTGATCGACGACGGCGTTGTGCTCTTTGACGAGGAGGCGAGCAGGCACGTTTCGAAGTATGCGCGGCGGTCAGGCGGCGAAACGGCGAACGACGCTGACGAGTTGCTCCGCGTCGAAGGGCTTCGAGAGGAACGCCTCGGCGTTGCAGCGGTCGGCCTCGCGTCGTGGATCGGCGACGCCGGTGAGGATCACGAGGGGAACGCGTTTGAGCGTCATGCGTAGCTCGCGGGCGAACGAGGGACCATCCATTCCGGGCATCTGCACATCGAGGACGACCACCGAAGGCGGATCCTCCTGCACCATGCGGAGCGCCTCGGCGCCGTCGTGCGCCTCGACCACACGGAAGCCACTTTCGGCGAGCAGCTCCCGCTCGGCCGCGAGGGTCGCGACATCGTCGTCGACGATGAGGACCGGTCGCGGGCGCGAAATCATGCCGAACGCCATGCTGCACTGAGTGCATACCGCGTTCCCCAGTCAGGGAAATGAGTGGTGAAAGTGCCTCGCGGGATGCGGACCGCCGTCGAGGTCGTTCCGAAATTAGGCGTGAAATCGGGCACGCCCGCGCTACGTGTCGGAAACGTCGCAACCTACGACCGCCCGATCGAGCATCTCGCCGGGCAGCTCGACGTCCTGGATCTGCGACTACCGCTCCGGGCAAAGGATGAACGATTCGGCCTCGTGCTCTGTTTCGCCCTCGACCCGGTTCCGCTCGACCGGCTGGCGTCTGACCTCGTTCGCGTGAGCCACCCCGACGGCGCGATCTGGATCGTCGTATGGAAGAAGGCGTTCCTGACGGATGGCGCGTCCAGCTGGGAGGAGGCTCAGGAGGCGATGCTCCAGACCGGCTGGGTCGACAACAAGATCCTCTCGCTCGGCGCGGAGGTGTATGCGGCCCGTTACGTTCGCCGTCGGCGCCCGGGAAAGAGGGAACCACCGAGCCTTCCCGGACGTTCCTAAGGCATGCGCGTTTGTGCGCTCCTACTTGGGGTCGCGGTCGTGGCGTGCGGGGGCGCCGCGACGCTCTCGTCGCCCGCGCCCAGCGCGACCGGCGGAGCGGCCACGATCGGCCCGGCGGGAACGGTCACCGCCACGGCCATCACCGGCACGATCGTTCCCGGAACCATCCCGCCGAACCCGACCGCGTCGCCCTCGCCGACTCCCAGTCCGGCACCGGGCGGACCCACTCAAGCGCAACTCAAGTACCGGCTGGTCGACCAGTTCGGCCGGCTGCTCTTCTGCGATCCCGACTACTACCCCGTCGCGCGCGCCGACGAAGGAGCGCTCGCACATGAGCGTTTGCCCGAGATCCAGAAGGATGCGCCGACGTTCACCGCGATCCTCTCGCACCTCGGAATGGGCGCAGCTCCGTCGTACACGAACGATCAGGAGCTCGCGATCTACCGCGACTGGAAGATGCTCAACGCGCTTCGCTTGGAGCAAGTGAGCGGCGGTTTCCACTTCCTTGCGGTCTTCGGAACTCCAGAGCTGGCGAGTCGCGTCGACGGGATCATCGATGAGCGAGGGAACGTGACAGTCGCGAGCCGCACGCCGAGCGGGCAGCCGCCGTGCCCCATCTGCCTCGCGCGCGGCACGCGCATCGCGACGCCGTCAGGTGACGTCGCAGTCGAAGACCTGAGGGTCGGCGACCTCGTGTGGACGCTCGATGCCGGCGTTCGCGTCGCGGTTCCACTCGTCGAGATCGGAAGCACACCTGTACCGGCGACACATCGCGTCGTGCAGCTGCGTCTTTCGGACGGCCGCGCGGTCGACGTCTCTCCCGGTCATCCGACCGCGGACGGTCGGAAGGTCGGCGACCTCACCGCCGGCGATGGCTATGACGGCGCGATCGTCATGAGCGCGACGCTCAGTCCCTATTCGGGTGGGTCGACGTTCGACGTCCTTCCGGCCGGCGCGACCGGGATGTACTGGGCCAACGGTGTCCTTCTCGGGAGCACGCTCCGCTAGGTCCTACCGCTTCGTGCCCGATGCCGGAGTCGCGTACATCAAGGACCCCGGTGTCGTGAGCAGTTCCCCCGTCTCGAGCCAGGTCTTGAGCCCGGACAGGATCATCGGCCACCCGCCGTAGAGCTCCTCGTTCGCGCCCTCACGAAGCTGGTCGTGCGTGACCGTGAGGCGGCACGAATCGCCGACCTTCTCGATCTCCCACGTGACCCGCGAGGTTCCTTCTTTCTTCACGTCCTCGTCCCAGAGCGCCCTCATGCTCTGAACCAACCGACGCGGCGGATCCACTTCCAGGTTCTCTCCCTCTCCGATGAGCGCGCGCGCGGATGGATGGGTCTGCTGGTAACGCGATCCGCGCGTGAAGTCCGAGGTGATCCGTGTACCGAAGTTGTACTTGCTCCTTATCTCAGGGTCGGTGATCGCCTCCCACAACCGCTCCGGGGTCGTCTTGATGTAGATCTCGAACACCTTTTCCATCGATGCCTCCAGTTTGGTTTTTAGTCCGCTCAACGCTGATGCCCAGGGCTCGGCGTACTTGCTCACCCATCGGTCGTGGACGAGCCGGATCGGCACAGGGTTCAGGAAATGGAGCTTCTCGCGTCCCCTTTTCCTGGTCACCACCAGGCCCGCCTCTTCCAGTTGCCGGAGATGCTTCATCACGCCGAAGCGCGTCATCCGGAACCGCCCCTCGAGCGCGGTGAGGGTCTGCCCATCGTCCTTGAAGAGCGCGTCGAGCAGGCGCCGCCGCGTGGGATCGGCCATCGCCCTGAACACCTTGTCCACGCTCACGACCATAGGTGACTATATGGTCACATGTCAAGGCGACCGTGCTAGACGGCGAGCTCCGTCGTCAGGAAGTCCACGATCCGGCCGTACGCGTCTTCGGCGTTCGCGCGCTTGGTGAACCCGTGGCCTTCGTCCGGATACACGACGTAATCGACGCGGCGACCAAGGGAGCGGAGGCGCTCGACGACTTGATCCGATTCATCCTTGGGGACGCGGGGGTCGTTCTCGCCCTGCAAGATGAGCATCGGACAGCGCACGTTGTCGATGTGCGTGATCGGCGAACGCTCGACGAGCTTCGCACGATCGTGCTCGAGATCGCCGATCCAGCGCGCAAGGAACCGCCGCCAGTTCGGCTGCGCGTTCTCGATCATCGTCACGAGGTTCGCGACGCCGAAGACATCGACGGCGCATCGCCACGCATCAGGTATCTGCGTGACGCAGAGGAGCGTCGCGAATCCACCGTACGACCCGCCATAGACGGCAAGACGCGAGCGGTCGAAATCCTTTTGCTTTGTCATCCAATCGGTCACCGCGCGAAGGTCGCGGAGGTCGATGCCGCCCCAGTCTTTGTGGATCGAGGCCTGCCATTTCCGGCCGTAGCCGGTCGAGCCGTGGATGTTCGGCACCACGAGAGCGATCCCGCGGTGGATGAGCGCGGCCAGATGCGTGAGATGCGACCCGAACGCGGGCCTGGATTGGCCCTCGGGTCCGCCGTGCGGATACAGCACCGCGGGCGTCGGCCCGCGCGCGCCGCGGGGGCGATAGACGAAACATGGGATATCGCCGTCGGGACCCGGTATGCGGATCAGCTCAGGCGCGACGAGCTCGGCCGCGGGAACCGCGAATGTCGAAGCGAGCGCGACCCGCGCGTCGCCGGTGGCGATGTCCAGCGTCCAGACCTGCCACGGTTCGGTCGGCCCGAGGCGTGTGAACGCCGCGCGCGATCCGTCGGCCGAGATGACCAGATCGTCGCAGGCCGCGCGGTCCAAACGCCGCTCGCGGATCGGATCGAAGCCGACCCGCCAGCGAAGCGTCGAATAACCGTCCTCGTTGACCGACCAGATCTGCGTTCGTCCGTCGGCCGACGATGCCGCGAGCTCGACGTCCCACTCAGGTCGATCCACCGGCTCGTGCTTCCCGGTCTCAACGTCGAACGCGCCGAGCCACAGGTGATCGCTGTCCTCGTCTGTGATCACGAGAGCCCGTCCGTCAGCCAGCCAGCCCGCGGGAATGTGCGATACGTCCTCGGCATGCCGCGTCGCCTCTCGGGCATCGCCGGTGCGCGGATCGACGACGAGCAGGTCCTGCGTCGTGTTGTCGAAGACCCGCATCACCAGGAGACGCTTTCCGTCCGGCGACCAGCCGCCGACGACATGCCAGAACCCGCCGGTCAGGAGCGGCCGTTCGGTGCGCGCCCCGAGATCCCCGATGACGATGTCCATGTCGGTCGAGGCCCGCGCGTTGCTCGAGAAGGCTACGAGCGCGCCGTCGGGCGACGTGGCATTCCAGGAGAGCAGCCGCTGGACGCGCCCCGCGGGATCGGTCGAGAGCGAGAGAGTGGGGCCATCGGGATGCCGCACGTGAAGCTGATGCAGCTCCGTGCCTCCACGGTCCGCCGCCGCGACGAGCTCGCCGTTCGCGCTCCAGCAAAGGCTCCGGACCGCATGGCCCTCGATCGTGATCGCGCGTTGCGGTTTTCCGCCGGTGGCTGGCAGCGTCCACGCTTCGTATGTGCCGGCGCCCTGATCGGAAACGATTGCGAGAGTCTGCGCATCCGGCGAAAGAGCGAGCGTGGAACGGCACGCGAACCGGCGGGTGGTGTGCGGCACGCCTGCGAGACGCTCGCGCGGGTGGAAATCGGAGAGCGGACGTTGCGCCACGACGAGGCGATGCTATTCCGGTTGGAAGATATCCTCGATCCGCATGCGGAAGAGCGCCGCGATGCGAAACGCGAGAGGCAGGCTCGGGTCGTACTTCTCGTTCTCGAGTGCGTTGACCGTCTGACGCGAGACCTCGAGTCTGTCCGCGAGCTCGCCCTGCGACCAGTCGCGTTCGGCGCGCAGCACGCGAAGGCGGTTCTTCATCGGTAGCGGTACGACGCGACCGCGCCCCCGATGCCCCACAGCGCGATCATCAGTGGGAACACCCAGATGTAGGAGAGCTGCGGAAAGCCGGCGTTCTCGAGGAAGCCGTACGCGAACGTCAGCATGCCCGCCGCACCGAAACCGAAGGCGAGCGCCTCGAGCTGAATTCGCCGCCCGAGCTCGTCCATCCGCGACACGAACCTCAAGTAAGCGAACAGCGCGAATGTCGCCGGGATGAGCGGTGTCAGCGCGACGATCGTCTTGATCGGTTGGCCGAGACCGCCGACAAGGCTTATCGACGCCAGAACCACGATGACGTACCACGTCATGGCGACCCCGAACTCGCGCGTGTAGGCCCGGGCGGCGGATTTCTGACTCATGAACGTCCTCCGACGCGTTTCTTCGTACCGGGAGGACTGTCGCACGTTAGCGACATTATGTCAAGGAGACTTGTCAGGCTAATCGAGCAGTTTCGCGAGCTCCGACGCGTTGTTCACGGCCTTGTCGCCATAGCAGTTGTTCATGAGGAGATGGATCTCCTTTGCCCGTTCGGCCATCTCACGGATCTTCGGGAGCCACTCCTCGAGCTCCTTCTTCTTGTAGGAGTAGTCGAAGCGCTCCGCGGCGGTCAGGCCGGGCTTCTTCCAGTTCTCGGCGTTCCGCCCGTGGAACCGCACGATCGCGAGCGCGTCGTTCGTCACCGCGGCCACCGGCGGCATGCTCGAAGGAAAACCCTGCGGTTCGTCGACCGCGACATAGGTGAGGCCGTGCTCTTCGAGGAACGAGAGCGTCTCGGCGCGATTGCGCTCGCTCATCCACGTCGCGTTGCGGAATTCCACCGCGAGCCGATCGTCGGGTAGCAGCTCGCGCGCGTGAAGTATCTCGTCCTTGTTCTGCCTCGAGATGGCGAACCACTCCGGGTACTGCAGCAGGATCGCGCCAAGCTTTCCGGCCTTGCGCAGCGGCTCGAGCCCGACCCAGTACCGCGCGAACAGCTCATTGACCGCGTCCTTCGGAAAGTCTTTCGGGTACACGCGCCGCTTCGCGGCGGCCTCCTTCGAGAGCGCTTCGCGGATGTCCTTCGGCAGGCGCTTCGGATCGGTGTGATGCGTCGTGAGCGTCGCGAAAGCCTTGAAATTCATTACGAACTCGTCGGGCGTCCGCTCCGCCCAGAGGAGGGCCTGCTTCTGGGACGGGAGCGCGTAGAACGCAGCGTCGTTCTCCACGATCGGGAAGTGCTCGGCGTAGAAACGCAGACGTTTGTCGGCGTCGTCCTTGATGCGCGCTGGGTACCACCCGGATTCGATGAGCGTCGGATCCGTCCACGAGCACGTTCCGACGAGAAGCTTGGTTTTTGATTTTGACATCAGGTTGAGCGACGAGCGGCTTGGCCGTGAGGAGCAAATCCGCCAGCCTTGAGCGTGTCTCCTGGGCGAAGCCCAGAGATTGAGCTAGAAGCGATCGGCTTCCTCTCTGTAGAGACCGGGGTCGAGCTCTTCGGCCTTCGAGCTGCGCTGCGCGAGCACCGTCACGAGGATCCCGAGCAGCACCGCGAGGCCGATGAAGCCCGCGATCTGCCCGCGCCCGCTCGTCATGAACGCGAGCGTGCCGAGAAGCGCGGTCATCGCGTAGATAAGAAGGACGGCCTGCTGGTGCGTGAGCCCCACGTCGAGAAGGCGGTGGTGGAAATGGCCGCGATCGGGCGCGAACGGCGGCTGCCCCGAAATGACGCGGCGAACGAGCACGTAGAACGTGTCGATGATCGGAACGCCGAGCACGAGGAGCGCGGCCGCGACCTTGGCCGTTCCGAAGATCGAGAACACGGCGAGCATCGTCCCGAGGAACACGACGCCGGTCGTCCCAAGGAAGAGGCGGGCCGGGTGGAAATTGAAGAGCAGGAATCCCGCGATCGCGCCGGCGAGCGAGAAGGCCATCCATGCGACGAACGGTTCGGAGACCTGCGGTAGGAGCGCGAGACCTCCGAGCGTGAGCGCCGCGATCGCCGCGACACCCGCCGCGAGACCATCGAGACCGTCGATGAAGTTGAGCGCGTTGTTCATGCCGACGATCCACAGCATCGTGAATGCGACGGCGACCGGGTACGAGAGCTGGATCAACCGATCCGACAACGGGTCATTCACGAAGTCGATGTGGATGCCGGCGAGCACGATCACCGCGGCGACGAGGACCTGACCGAGGAACTGCCAACGCGCGCGGAGCTCGAGGAAATCGTCGACGAGACCGATGGCCATGCCGAGCAACGCGGCGATCGCGGTCAACGTGAATCGCGATGAGCGGACCTCCTCGGGAATGAGGAACGGATGACCGGCGAGCCGGTCGATGAGCCAGAAGACGAAGATCGCCGTTCCGAATGCGATCGCGATCGCAAGACCGCCCGGGCGTGGGATCGGGCGCGGGTGGCGCCGGCGCCCGCCAGGGATGTCGAGCATTCCGAAGTGACGAGCGATGACGCCGACGAGCGGCGTCGCGATTGCGGCGAGCGCGAAGGCAAGCACCGTAGAACCCGCGAGGAGGATGGTCAGGGAGGACAACGCGGGCACGATAACGACTCCTACGCATTCGGCGTTCCAGGCTCACGGTCTTCTTAGACTCGGGACGGAATGGCTACGGGAAAAGGCTTCTGGCGGCCGGCGGTCCGTTCTCAGTTGCCTCGAAATGGAGCGTTGCCGCGTCCCTAGAATCGCCTCGTGCACTTTGATAGGGATGGCCGTTGAAGTTCACATTTGACCGCCCCACCGCCGGAAGACGAGATCGGACGGTGCAAATCGTGGAACTGGCCAGCCGCGCCGAGGCGGCAGGGTTTGACCGGTACGCGGTCAGCGATTGGAAATTCTTTCAAGACTGTTTTGTTCTCATGACGGCTTGCCTTCAGGCGACGAAAGCGATCGAGATCGAGAGCGTCGTGACCGAGCCGTACGTGCGTAACGTGGCGGTGACCGCCGCCGCGATGGCAACCATGGCCGACCTCTCAGAGGAGCGCACCGTTTTCGGCATCGGTGGTGGCGTCGAGAGCAGCTTCCGAGTGTGGACATCGCCCTGGGGCCACGAGCGTCCTCATCCGCTCGCCGCAGTTCGCGAAGCAGTCGACGTTTCGCGCCGGATGTGGCGCGGCGATGAAGTCACGCACCGAGGAAAGGTCGTTCGGGTAGAGCAGGCGAAACTGAGCTTCGCAAGCCCATCGAAAATTCCGGTGTGCATTGCGGCCCGAAGCCCGAAGATGCAAGCGCTCGCCGGCGAAATTGCGGACATCGTGCATGTCGCGTCCTTTTACCTGGGGATTCCCTGGCAAAGACAGATCTTGGCGAATATCGGTCTGGGCGCGCAGCGCGCGGGCCGCCCTATGAGCAGCATCGAGATCGACATGACGATCCCGTGTTCAGTTTCCGACAACCGCGACGATGCCCGGCAGGCCGTGAAGCGTCTAGTGGCCCAAGGAATCACCTGGATGACTGCGGTCGATGAGTACGCGCTGAAAGGCTGGCGACCACCGGAGGAGCTCGTCGTTCCTGAGGATCTCGTTCGCTTGCTCTCAACGTGGAACTTCCGTGCGCAACCAATCCCACCAGAAGAAATTCGCGACGCGATAGACGACCGCTTGATCGACCAATTCGCGATCGCTGGTACGCCGGCAGAGTGCGCCGAGAGGCTGCGCTCGCTCGCATCGGAGCTGCCGGAAGTTACCGGTTTCAGAATTTATGCGGTGCCAGCGATCAGGGAGGCGACCCTTCCCTATCCCTATGAGGCTTATGTCGAGGCGATGGATAGCTTCCGCGACGTGATCAAGCTCACGAACCACACCTGAGACTCGACGACTGGACGCCTACGCCGCGCTGAGGCGCTGATTGACCAGCCGAATCATTTCCGCGTAGCCAGACATCATTTCGATGTAGCCGTCATAGAGGAGCTTTCCGCCCCCTAACGGTGGTACCGCGTCGACGCGGACGCCCGTTATCTCAGGTAACGCTCGCTTCAGCTCGACGATTCGCTCGGCGCACTCGCGAGGAGTCCCCGCGACTGCGAAATCATCAAGAATCTCGTCGCTTATAGCGGTCTCGATCTCCCTAGGTAATTCCGGTACTGCTCGGAAGTCCCAATTCGACAGCTCTTCTATGAGTCGCGTTGGAACTGTGAAGTCCGCTGGACGAGTCCACGTCTTTAACGCGTAGGGGTCAGCGCCGGCAGTCCAGAGAATCCCCTTTGCAGCCGGACGCTTCGCAGCTCGCCGGGCTGCCTCGCGGTCAGCGGAAATCGAACAGGCTACGGATATGTCAATTTCGAACGAAGACATCGGCCGTCCAGCCGTCTCGGCACCGCGGCGGATATCGGAGAGAATCCTGCGTTGCCAGGACAGGTTCAGGTAGAAAGTCGCGATGTGCGCGATCTCGGCAACTTCTCCGGCAAGGGAAAGCATCCGTGGACTGCGTGCCGCAATGAGGACGCGGGTGCCCGGTCGTGCAGTAAAACCTAGTTTCGCGGCTTCAACCCGCACTACTTTGCCGCGGAACGTCACCTCGTCTCCGCGCCACATCCGGCGCGAAACGTCGACGGCTTCCCGTACCGCATCAACAGGGTGTGGGCGATCAAAACCCCATGGCGAGACCCACACCCGCGAGCTGCTCTCCACGCCGCCTCCGATACCCAGGATCGCTCGCCCGCGCGAGAGGTCGTCCATCGTCGCGATGGCCGTGGCCATCACCGCGACGTTCCGGACATACGGTTCGGTGACCAGGCTCTCAACATCCAAGGTCTCTGTTGCCTGAAGGCACGCGGTCATCACGACGAAGTAGTCCTGATAGAACTTGGCGTCCGTCACCGCGAATCTGTCGAAGCCGGCCTGCTCGCAGGCGCGAGCAAGGTCGGCCAGTCGTTTCGTTGGGTCTTGCCAGCCGATGTTCGGAAGGTTTCCGAAAGTGAAGCTCAGTGGTGGGACCACTACTGCGTAAGTTCCCTCACGTCCAGCCCCCGCGCTGACGTCATCGTCGAGGCAAGATCAATTGCTTCGTTGTCCCCGGTTCACTATGTCGATCATTGTTTTGCAATCGTCCATCATGCTGGCGTAGCCGCTATAGCCAGGGACTCCACCAGGAACGGGTGGAACAGCGTAGATCCGAATCCCTGTGATCTCGGGCAACTTCATCTGCAGTTCCAAGATGCGACCTGCGCACTCCTCAGGGTCGCCAGCGAGCGCGAAGTCATCGAGGATGTCGTCAGTGATCGCGTCCGCGATCTCTTGTGGCAGCTCCAGCTGCTTACGGAAGTTCCACTTCGAAATGGCGCGAACCAGATCCTCGGGGACATCAAAATCTGCCGGACGCGTCCAATTCTTGAGGGCGTATTCATCTGCGGCTGCGGCCCAGGAGATCCCGATCGCAGCGAGTCGTTTTGCTGCCTGACGCGCAGCACGGCGGTCGCGTGAGAGGGAGCACGGCATGGACAAATCGATCTCGTACGTTCCCTTTGCTCGCCCCGCACGGTCTGCGCCCTTCTGAATGTTCGCGATGATCCCCTTGAGCCACGGGACACTCTGATAGAAGGTGGCGAGATGCGCGATGTCGGCGAGCTCTCCGGCAAGCCGTTGCATCCGCGGACTCCGTGCAGCGATACAGATCGGGATGTCTGCGCGCGTCGCGAAGCTCAGTCGCGCCTTTTCGACGCGCACGACCTTTCCTTGGAGCGTAACTTCCTCGCCCCGCCACATTCGCCGCGTGACATCGACCGCCTCACGTACAGCGTCAACCGGATGAGGCCGCTCGAATCCCCAGGGGGAAGTCCAGACCCGAGAACTGCTCTCAACGCCCGGACCGATTCCAAGCACTGCGCGGCCACTCGAGAGATCGTCCATTGCCGCGATCGCTGCAGCGGTCACCGCTGGATTGCGCACGTACGGTTCGGTTACCAAACTCTCGAGCTCTAGGGTCTTGGTCGCGGTCAAACACGCGGTCATTACTACGAAGCAATCTTGGTAGAACTTCCAGTCGCTGACCCCGTACCGCGCGAAGCCCGCGGCTTCTGCCTGCACCGCCAGATCGACGAGCCGCGCGGTACCGTCCTTCCAGCCGACGCTTGGAAGGTTGCCAAACGTGACTTTCATCTAGGTCGCATCTGAATTAGGGCCAAACGACCTTGCCGTTGTTGAGCACTTTCTCAACGAAGGATGTGTCGACGACATCGTCGACTTTCGGTTTGGCGGTGATCACCTTCAAGTCGTAGAGCGCATCGATCTGCTTCTGCCAGTCGTCCTTTGTGAAGAAGCCGACGCCCTTGCTCTTACCCTGCCCGAATTGCATCTCAGAGATCGTGGCGTCGTAGAGGAACTGATGCTGTCCAAGCGGTGTCGCCGGACCACCGTACTGAACTGCGGTTTGAATCGACTCGCTGCGGTTCGCCTGGTAGTACTCAGCCGCCTTAAGCACCGCCTTCAGGAATCCGGTGACTTGGTCCGGATTGCTCTTGGCG
>DATCPK010000026.1:0-2465 GCA_036570125.1 Candidatus Limnocylindria bacterium | reverse complement strand
CGCGGTCCTCCGCGAATTGGAAGCGAAGGAAGGCGTGGCGAAGGGCGAGCTTCGCGGCGTCACGCCACGCCTGATCGAGCTGCTTCGCGAGGCACTCGACCAGGGCGGTTACCCGCACGTTCGGATCGTCGCGTCGGGCGGATTCGATGCCGAGAAGATCCGCCGGTTCGAGGAACTTGGAGTGCCCGTCGACGTGTACGGCGTTGGCTCCGCGCTCGTGCACGGATCCGGGTTCGATCACACCGCCGACATCGTACGCGTCGAGGGCCGTCCGCTCGCGAAGACGGGACGCAGCTACATCGCGAGCGATCGGCTCCATCGGGTGGACTGGCCGTCGCTCATCGGCGAGCCGGATTGGGCGCGCTCGAGCTCCTGACCCTGGTCGTCGGCCTGGCGATCGCCGGGCTTGCGAAAGGGGCGACCGCAATGGGGCTTCCGCTCATCGCGACGCCCATCCTGGCGTCGGTCTTCGGTCCAAAGCAGGCCGTCGTGATCATCACGATCCCGATCTTCGTCGCGAACACGCTTCTTGTGCTCCAGTCGTGGCGCGTGTTCGGCTACCTGCGCACGCTCGTGCCGCTCGTCGTGGCGAACGCGGCAGGCACGTTTCTCGGCGCCCTGCTCCTTGCCGGGCTCGATCAAAAGACCTTCGCGATCCTGATCACTGCCATGGTCGTGTTGTTCCTCGCACGCGGGGATCGGATCGTCGGCGAGCCGGGCGCGCGCCGTGCGAAGGTCCTGACGCCGATCGTGGGGTTCGTCGGAGGCGTCATGCAGGGAACGACGTCGATCTCGAGCCCCGTGATCGGGTCGTTCTTCCATGCGATGAAGCTGCCGCCACGCGAATACGTGATCACGCTCGCGGCGGTCTTCCAGCTGTCATCGGCCGTGCAGCTCATCTCGTACACCGCGCTCGGGCTTTTCACGCCGGACCTCGTGACGCTCGGCGTGGTCGCGTGCATCCCGATGCTCGTGGCGCTCATGGCGGGGATCGCGGTCCGGGGCCGACTCGATCAGGTGCGCTTTCGGCAGGTCATCATCGTTCTGCTCGTCGCCAGCGTCGCGAATCTGCTCTGGCAGACATTCGTCGTCTAAGACACCTTTTTCGCGTCGGCGCACATAGCATCAAGCGTGATGGAAGTCCTACCAAACGTGCATGTCGTTCGACTCATCGGCGCCCAGGCCTATCTGCTCGTGGACGGCGACGAGATCACGCTCGTCGACGCAGGGCACGCCGGCTCGGCGCGCCTGCTACGGCCGTATCTCGCGCGCATCGGGCGATCGATGGAGCACATCACCCGCATCGTCTGCACCCACGGCCATCCCGATCACATCGGCGGCGTCCACGAGATCGGGGCGCTTTCCGGCGCCGAGGTCTTGCTCCATCCGGCGGACGCCGAGCGCCTGCGCATCCGGTTCCGCGAAGTGATCGCGAACTTCTCGCCCGGACCGATCGTCGCGCTCCTTACCAAGGCGCCGTCTCATGCGCAGCCGATCGACGAAGGGGACGAGCTGCCCGTTCTCGGCGGTCTCCGCATCCTGCACACCCCGGGTCATACGCCCGGAAGCGTCTGTCTGTACTCGCCCCGGGACCGATTCGTGATCGTGGGCGACCTCCTGCAGCGCGTGAAGGGCAAGGTCACCCTCCCGAACGCGTTCTTCACGGACGACATGGCGCTGGCGCGCAAATCGATCGGCCGCCTCGCGGAACTTGACGTGGAGACCATCCTGTTCTCGCACTACGCACCGTATCGGGAGGGTGCCCGGGAGGCGCTTCGCGCACTCGCGGGCTAGGGGGAAGAGTGGAGACGCTCAACGACATCCTCGAGGTGTCGGCTCGGAAGTTCGGGACGAAAGACGCTCTGATGATCCGGCCCGGCTTTCGCACGCGCGTGTGGTCCTATCGCGATCTGAACGACATCGTCCCGCGCGTCGCCCGATATCTACGGGACCGCGGATTGAAGGAGGGCGACCGGGTCCTCATCTGGGGGGTGAATCGACCCGAATACATCATCGCCTTTCTCGCGGCCTTGCGGCTCGGCGCGATCCTCGTGCCGCTCGAGGCGAGCTACGCCGCCGAGTTCGCGCAGAAGATCGCCGAGCGCACGCGCGCGAGCGGCGCCATCGTTTCGTCGCAGACGCTCGCTCGCGCGAAGACGCTCGGCCTGCCGCTGCACGAGATGGAGCGATTGCCGGATCTCGCGCGCGAATGCCCGCCGCTCGAGAAGGCCGCACTGACGGGCGACGACCTCGCGGAGGTCGTTTTTACATCGGGGACCACCGGCGATCCGAAGGGAGCGATGCTCACCCATAGCAACATCCTCTCGAACGCGATCGCCGCGACGCAGATCTTTCCGATCGGCCCCAAGCAGCGCCTACTCTCGTTCCTTCCGCTATCGCACATGTTCGAGCAGCTGGCGGGGTTCTTCACGGTTCTGCTCTCGGGCGCGTCGGTGATCTATCCG
>DATCPK010000025.1:0-10901 GCA_036570125.1 Candidatus Limnocylindria bacterium | reverse complement strand
CCCGCCACGCCGTTCACCCTCTACCGGCAGGCGAGCATCTCGAAGGCCGTGACGGGCTCACTCCTCTCGAGCCTCGTTGCCAGGGGCACGCTCAACCTCGACATCGCGGTCCTGCCCTTCCTCGGCGTTGTCCCCGCCGACCCCCGCGCAAATCTGATCACCGTGCGAATGCTCCGCGACCACACGTCGGGCCTCGGCGGCGACTACTTCTTCGAATCGCGGGCTGCCGCGACCTCCTACGGGATCGCATCGCCGCCGAGCGTCGACGTGATGGTCCGCTGGACCGCGCATTACGCGCTCGCCGCGGATCCGGGTACGGTCTACCGCTACAACAACACCAACTACGCCCTGCTCTCCCGCGTGATCGAGCGTGCGACCGGGCGCGCGTGGATCGACCTCGTTCGCGAGATGACCGCACCCGCCGGGGTCAAGACCTGGCGCCTCGGTCAAAGCCTCGCGACTCCGACCGATGAGGCGCGCTACTACGAAGCCGACGCGTGGCGCTACACGCAGAGCGTGTTCGACAGCGCACCGGGGCGGGTCGAGTGGCCATACGGCGGCTACAACCTGGAGTCGTTCACCGGCGCGGTGGGACTCGTGAGCTCGGTCGTGGACATGGCGCGCTACGACCTCGCGGTCGCGCGCGGGACCGTGCCGGCGCCTGAGCAGAGCCCGATCCCCACGAAGGCGGGCTGGTCCTACGTGTACATCTACAACGGCTCGATGCCCGGTCACTACTCGTTCCTCATGCGGATCTGGAACGGAACGAATCTGACCGTGATCGCCGGGACGTTCAACCACCGGGACGCGGGCACCGTCGATCAGTCCATTAACCAGCGGATGCTCGATGCCTACGCAGCTACGACGGTGTGGCCGAGCGCCGATCTCTTCGGGAGCTACTAGCCCCCGCCGCAGCCCCCGGTGCCATCGTTCGCGAATCCCATCGCCGTGAAGAAAAGCATTCCCGCGGCGACGATGACGAGCTGGAAGGTGACGACGATCAGGACCATCCGCCAGACGCGGCTCGGCCGCTTCGCCGGGGTCTCGGGCGTCGGGAGGATCGCTTCGTTCATGCGAGGAGTCTATGCCGCAAGGCAAACGCCAACGATCAGGACGCGACCCCGGCCGCCCTCTTCATCTGACCCATCGCGCGGTCGCGGTCCTGTTTCGTGAGAAGACGCTTGCGGATCCGGTACGCCTTCGGGGTGACCTCGAGGAGCTCGTCGTCGGCGAGGAACTCGACTGCGTCGTCGAGGGAAAGCTCGCGGATGCCGTCGAGCTTCGCCGCGATGTCGGAGTTGCTGCTTCGCATGTTGGTGAGGTGCTTCTTGCGGACGACGTTCACCTCGAGATCGCGCTCGCGGATGTGCTGGCCGACGACCATGCCCTCGTAGACCTCGACGCCGGGGTTGAGGAAGAGCTGCCCGCGGTCCTGGGCCGCGTTGAGTCCGAAGGACGTCGTCGTTCCGTCCTCGAACGCGATGAGCGAGCCGAGCTCGCGCGTCGCGATCGCGCCGGTAAGCGGGCCGTAGCCCTCGATCAGCGTGTTCATCACGCCGCGCCCGCGCGTCGCGGTGAGGAACGCCTGCCGGAGTCCCAGCAACCCGCGCGTCGGGATCTTGTACACGGCGTGGACCATGCCGTCGTCGCGGTATTTCATGTCCTTGAGCGTTCCGCGGCGGCGTCCGGCGAGCTCGACGACCGCGCCCAGCTCTTCCTGCGCGACCTCGATCTCGAGCTGCTCGTACGGCTCCTGCGTCTCGCCGTCGACCTCTTTGAGGATGACCTCGGGCCGCGAGACCTGGAACTCGTAGCCCTCGCGCCGCATCGTCTCGATCAGGATCGCAAGATGCAGCTCGCCGCGGCCGCTCACGACGAGCGTGTCCGCCGAATCGCTGTCGGCGACGCGGAGCGCGACGTCGCGCTCGAGCTCGGCGTAGAGACGTTCGCGAAGCTTGCGGCTGGTGACGAACTTCCCTTCGCGCCCCGCGAACGGACTGTTGTTCACGCTGAAGGACATGCGGAGCGTGGGCTCCTCGACGCGGATCGGCGGAAGTGGCCGCGGATCGGCCGCGTCGGCGATGGTGTCGCCGATCCCCGCATCCACACCCGAGACCGCGACGATGTCGCCAGCGGTCGCCTCGTCGACTTCCTCGCGCGCGAGGCCGTTGAACGTGAAGAGCTGCGTGACCTTCGCCGAGGTGATGCCGCCCTCGTGGTCGATGCGCGCCACCGCCTGGCCCTTGCGGAGCGTGCCGCTCTGCAGCCGGCCCACGGCGATGCGGCCGATGTAGTCGTCATACGTCGTCGTCGTGACGAGCAGCTGCGCCGGCGCCGCCGGGTCCACATCCGGTCCGGGGATCCGATCGATGATCGCGTCGAAGAGCGGCTCGAGCGTCGTCCCGATATGACGGTGGTCCGCGCTCGCCGTTCCCAGGATGGCGTTGGTGTACAGGGTGGGGAACTCGGCCTGCTCTTCGGTCGCGCCGAGGTCGAGGAAGAGGTCGAACGTCTCGTTCAACACGTGGTTGGGGCGCGCCTGCGGCCGGTCGATCTTGTTCACGACCAGGATCGCGCGGTGGCCGCGGCGCAGCGCCTGACGCAGGACGAATTTCGTCTGGGGCATGGGGCCGTCGACCGCGTCGACCAGCAGCAGCACGCCGTCGACCATGTTCATGATCCGCTCGACCTCGCCACCGAAGTCGGCGTGGCCGGGCGTGTCGACGATGTTGATCTTCACGCCGCGGTACATCACGGCCGTGTTCTTCGCCATGATCGTGATGCCCCGCTCGCGCTCCAGGGCGTTGCTGTCCATGACCCGCTCTTCCACGTGCTGGTTGTCCCGGAAGATCCGGCTCTGCCGGAGCATTCCGTCGACGAGCGTGGTCTTGCCGTGGTCGACGTGGGCGATGATCGCGACGTTACGGATGTCGGTGCGCTGCATACATCCATTGTCGGGCACGAAGACGGCCTCGAAGTGAGTGTTTCGACTCTAAACGGCCAAAACGCGCCGCCCGCGCGGGTGTTTAGGGCACGTTCACCACGAATGTGAAGGTCCCCGTCGCCGGACTCGTCGTCGTGTTCAGCTTCACGAGCATCTGCGAGCTGTAGATCGAGTCGCCCTCGTTCTGCGAGACGCCGGGGAAGAAGAGCTGCGACGTGTATGTCTTGCCGTTCACGGTGACCTTGAAGTGGATGTGCTCGGTGCGGCCCGGATAGAGGCCCGGAATCACCGTCTCGAGGCGGTACGCGCCGTTCGCATCGGTGAGCTGCCACCCGCGGAGCGTGTAGCCGGAGTTGTCGTAGTTGCCGTTGCCGTCGGCCTGCCAGAAGTCGAGCTTCGCGTTCGCGATCGGCTGGCACGACTGGGACACCACGTATCCCGTCAGAGTGAGGGGAGTGCCCGCGACTCCCGCGGTGCGCAGCGTCGCGTTCTGCGGCGGATTGGCCTTGTAGTACGGACCCTCGGTGAGCTCGACGAGCGCCGCTGGCGGCGCTGTGCATGCGAGCGTCGCATTGGTTGTGGGTGCCGTCGCTGTGGCGGCCGTCGCGGCGGCAGTCGTCGCACTTCCGATCGGCGTTGCGGTCGGCGTGTTCGCGGTCGTGCCTGCGCACGCGGCAAAGACGACCGAGAAGACTGTTGCGACGATGAGTCGTTTCACGAGGCACATCATCACCGAGTCCGAGCGCCTTGGGGGTAAGACTTCGCTAAAGACATAGCATCGGCGCGTGGAACAACAGCGCAACCGCGGACTCGGCTACTGGGGATGGCTGGCGGTGATCATCCTTGTCCTCGTGCTCGGAATCGGATTGCTCTACGCGTATCGCGCCGTCGTCGCGCCCTAAGTACAGCGCGCGGGCTTGCCCTTCGGCGTATCGGGGGGCGGCGGAACGACGTCGAACATCTTCGCGAGCTCGGCCGGCATCACGTGCGACGGCTCCTGGTCGAAGATCGCGCTGGTGCGCTCGAGCGCGCGCGCGACGAGACCGCTGCAGATGAGCTGGCCCGCGAATCCGAAGCTCAGCTTCGCGCCCGTCAGAAGCGAGAGCGTGATGCTCACGATCGTCGCCCAGTCGTACCGACCGCCGACCCAATGCTCCGCGAACGCGACCATCTCTTTGCGGTCCTCATCGGACGCATCGATGTGGACCACGGTGTATTGAGTGCCTTTGTAGTCCGCGAGCGTGTTTCGCCGGATCCCCGGCCCGAGCGCTTCGATGAGCGCGCCATCCGCCGAGACGATCAGCGCGCTGTGATTCCAGTAGGTGTACGGCCGGTCCTTTCCGGCGAAACGCAGTCCCTGTCCGAACTGGATGACTCGGCTGAAGAACTCGCCGCCGTGCGTGAGGATGAAGTCGCCGGGCAGCGGGTCGGGGTCGGCTTCACCGGGCGGGATGTGTTCGAACCTCGCGTTCATGAGCGCTCGAGCCTAGCGGGGCACGGTCTCTGCACGAGGCGGTTCAGGTGGCAAAGCCTCGAGGGACAAAGCTGCGCACGTTCACGGTCTCCGGCACCGAGCCCGAAGAGGTGCCGAGCCGCTCGCGGCCGCACAAGCCGCCGGCCAGAGTCCTATCCGCGCGCAAGGCGGCCGCATTGAACACCGGCGGCGGGAAGCTACCGCCGCGGATACGGAAGGAGCTCGAGCGCGAGCCGATGCTCGTGCGCACCCATCCGGTGGAACCGGCGAAGGGGCCGCCAGCCGAGACCCGTTATGGCAAACGCGAGCCGCGCGCCGGCGCTCACGATCACGCAGCCGAGATGCGCGACGCGAAACCGTCCCGGCGCGCGGGAAACCGTCCGCCTGACCCAGGCACGCGGCGAGCGAGGGAAGCCAAGAAGGCGCCGCGCCACTAGCGCGCTCGCGTCTCCGAGCCAATCCAACGCAGGTAGCGCTCCGCCGACCTCGCGATCGCGGCGATCCCTCCGGAAGGCATGACCCGATCCCACCAGCCGCCGTAGACGCGGTCGAAGGCGTACGGACGAACGCGATCGACGATGTGACGGATCTCATCCGCGGGGAGGGGAATGAGATTCGGATAACTCCGCATGAAGCTGACGAAACGAACGTCGGGTACGACCGTGATGGTGTCGCCCACCAGAAGAGCACCGCGGCCGTCTGCTCCGTCGGCCCAGTGCAGCACCGCGCTCCCCTCGAAATGACCGCCGCACTGGACGAGCGTGACGCCGGGCGCGACTTCGCGCGTGCCGCGCCAGGTCACGATCGCCGGATCGTCGCGCTGGACCCACTCGCGGTCCGCGTGCGGGATGTAGATGGGCGCGCCACCGAACGCGCGGCTCCACTCGACCATCGCGCCGTAGAAATGCGGATGCGAGAACGCGATGCCGCTGATCCCGCCGCGCGCGCGGATCGCCGCGACCGCGGCGTCGTCGATGTAGCCGACACAGTCCCAGAGGACGTTGCCGTTCGCCGTCCGCACCAGGAGCGCGCGCTGTCCGATGCCGACGGACGGCGTCACGCCCACGCCGACGAGGCCGGGCTCGAGCTCACGAAGCTCGATCCGGTGATCCATGAGACGCAGCTCCTCCACGGTCGTCCAGGCTTGACCGCCCTGCCGCACGTACTGCCGCTCGTCCTCGCAGATGGGGCAGTGCCGTGGTGGCGCCTCGGTTGGCGGCTGCTGGACCGCGCAGGTGACGCAGATGTAGGCCCTCATTCGGCGGCGGTCGGCTCGACGAGATCGTTCTGGTGGTCTTGCGGCTCGTTCAAGTTGTAGCCGCGCAGGGGCGTGAAGTACGTCACGCCGACCGCGAGAAGGGCGGCCGCGCCGGCGACCGCGAACGCCACCGAGGAGCTCGCTATCGCGACGATGAACGACAGGAACGGTGCCGAGAAGCTGTTCGAGATGAGCACGAGCGTGCGGAACGCCCCGTTCGCGCGCCCGCGGATATGCGCGGGGACCTCGCGCTGGCGAGGCACGAACGCGTAGATGATGAACCCCATCCACGCCGTCTCACGGGCCGCGAAGCCCGCGACGACCCAGCGCCAGTCGCGCGCGAGGGCGGTCAGCGACACGATGACGCCGGCCGCGGCGGCGGATCCGAGCAGCGTGTGTCCGAGCGGCCTCCCGCTGGCGAGCCGCGGCGCGATGAAGCTCGCGAGGACCGTGACGGCGCCGGCAAGCGAGAGCGCGAGACCGATGGTGACCTCGTCGAGGCCGTTCTCTTCGCGGAGGACATAGAGCACGAGCGTCTGAATTCCCTGCTGGCCGAGGTTCGCGATGAACATGAGAACGAGGAGCCAGCGGAGGATCTTGTTGCGGAACACGAAACGGAAGCCGTCGGCCATCTCGCTCGCGATGTTCTTCGGAGTGATGGCCGCGGTCGGGCGATGAAGGTCGTAGATCGGCGGCATGAGGAAAAACACGAAGAGCGTCGGGACGAACGCGAGGGACGCGATGTACATCGCGTTCGCCGTGCCGAACGCCGCGATCGCGAGGCCGCCGATCGTGGGACCAAGGATGCGTGCGGTCCGGTCGATCCCGAAGTAGGCGGCGTTCGCGCTGGTGAGCTCGTCGGGCCCGACCAGCGCAGGGATCACGCTGAAGTCCGTCGTCACACCCCATGCGACTTCGACGGTGCCGAGAAGAAAGCCGATGAAGTACAGGAGGTTGAGGCTGAACACGCCGGCCGCGACCGAGACCGGGATGGTGAGCGTCAGCGCCACGCTCAAGGCATCGCACGCGATGAGGAGCTTCCGCTTGTCGGCGCGATCGATGAGAACGCCCAGGATGCCGCCGAAGAAGACGTAGGGAAGCGCCTGCACCAGACGGAGAGCGGCCGCTGCCGCGATGGAATGGGTCAGATCGAGGATGAGGAGCGGTAATGCGAGACGCGCGACCTCGTCACCGATCCCGCCGAGCCCAACGGAGCCGGAAAAGGCTGCGAACCAGGGGTGGCGGAGCGGGCCGAGCCGCATACTCAGCGAGCATACGAACGAGCGAGGGGTCGCGGCACGCTGCTTGCGAGAGGTGCGACCGACTTAGCACGAGGAGGTTCTAAATGGGACAGGTCAACGTTAACCCCGGAGGCGGCGGCCCGGTCGTGTCGAACGACGGTGGATTCGGTGCTGGAATGATCATCGGGATCATCCTGCTCATCCTCATCGTTCTCGTTCTCATCTTCTACGCCGGTCCCCAGATCTTCAACTCCGGCACGAACACGCGGTCCTTCCTAGACATTCTGTCGATCGCCTGACCGCGAACACGCGCTCTCTGGGTGGTGGCGCCGGGCGTGAGCTCGGCGCCATCGCCATGCTTAGCGTGTGAAGCGCGTCCTGTTCCTCTGCTCCCACAACGCCGCGCGCTCCCAGATGGCCGAAGGTTTTCTACGGACGTATGCGGCCGACCGGTTCATCGTCCAGAGCGCCGGCACCAAAGCCACCACCATTCATCCTCTAGCGGTGCTCGCCATGCGCGAGCTGGGAATCGACATATCCGGGCAACGGAGCAAGTCGGTCGATGATGTCGGCGAAGGGTGGGACGTCGTCGTCACCGTGTGCGACGCGAACTGCCCGATCCCACCGCGCTCGGGCCTGAAGCTGCGATGGTCCTTCCCCGATCCCGCTCTCGCCGGTGGCGACGACGATCAGCGTCTCGTGGCGTTCCGCGTGGTGCGCGATGGAATAGAGAAGAGAGTGAAGGCGCTCGCGACGCGACTCGGTTGATCTGCAGTCGCGGCTAAGTTCGTTACAGGCTCCGCGGCTTGTCTGACTTATGGGTCTTTCCAAGCGGTCGGCACGATCAATGCTCGATTGTTTAACGCACCTCACGGAGGCGACAACGCAACGGGAGGCAATACAAAAAATGCAGGAAAAGAAAGACCAGCCGGGTCAGGGCGGCATGGGCAGCCCACAGAAGCCATTGCCGGGCGACGAGGTCGGCAAACAGGGCGGACAGGGCGACATCGGGAAGAAGGGCGGCAGCGGTGACGTCGGCAGCGAGAAGCCCTTGCAGCCCGGCACCGAGAAGAAGCTCTAATGCAGTCGAAGGATCTGCCCAAGCGTCCGGGTGAATACGGACCGGACGACGTCGGCAAAAAGGGTGGAGCTCCGCTCGAGAACCCGAGCATCGAAGGACCCACTGACATACCCGATAAGGGCGGCGACGTCAGGCAGCCTCCGGCTTAGTTCTCTCGCGACAACTGAATAGGACGTTAAGACGAAAGAGCGCCGGCATCGACCGGCGCTCTTCGTTTGTCAGGAACCGTTGTTGAGCGTGTTGATCGATCCCGTCGTGTCCAGAAGCTGACCGAAGATCGCGAAGATCGCGTAGCCCGCGATGAGCGCCGTTACTAAGAGCGCCGCGATCATTCCGATCGAGAGCAGCGCGGCCTGACGCGTTGCGGCTTGACCCGAGAGCTGCTTCTCCATCGCGCGATACGCGACGCTTCCGATCTGAACGGCGGATCGCGCGATGATGAAGACCCCGCCGGCGATCCCCGCTCCGATCGCGAGCCAGATGAGGATCCCCCAATCGGCGGAAGTCACGTGTCGGATTTTGCGCCACTCGTACGCCGCGCTCATGAGAAAAGGGCCACAAAGCGCGGTGAGACCGCCCCCACACGGGGGTGTATCGAAAGTTGACTAGCGTCGTTCTCCGACCAGATGCCCCGGAGCCCGTAGATCGTCCAGGAAGCCGGCATCACCGGTGAGACGGCAAGAAGCACGCAGCAGCGCGGTATCGACGCCGCGCTCGTCAAAGCCGCCCAGGCCGGTGACGTCTCAGCTTTCGGGCAGCTCTACGAACGCTATCGCGACCCGGTCTATCGGTACTGCTTGTCGAGGACCGGCGCGAAACACGAGGCGGAGGATCTGGTAGCCGACGTGTTCATCCGCGCGATGCAAGCGCTCGACAGGTATGAGGACCGCGGTCTGCCGTTCGTCGCGTTCCTCTTCCGGATCGCGCGCAACGCCGCGATCGACCGAAGCCGCAAGACCAGGCCGGACATGTCCATCGACGAGCTCGTGAACCATCCCGAGTCCGGTCAGAACGTAGAGGCCGAGGCGGTCCGCTCGATAGAGCGCGACACGCTCTTGGGCGCCATGTCAAAGCTGAAGCCCGACTACCGCGAGGTGCTCCTCCTGCGTTTTGTCGAGGGGTACGGTGCCGCGGATGTGGGACGCATGACCGGTCGTAGTGAAGGTGCGGTGCGCACGCTGCAGCACCGCGCGCTCGATCGCCTCCGCAAAGAGCTCGAGCGCACGGGCGAACTGTCCTTGTTCGAACGCTGGTCGGGCGCGGACGCCGCGGAATGATGCAGGACTCTCTCGCCCGCGCGCTCGGCACGCTCAAAGCTGCGGGCATGGACGACGTCGCGTCGGATGAGATCCGCAAGCGACTCGAACACGCGTGGGCCGAGCGCGCCACGCGCAGGCGCTCGCGCTTCGTCATCCCGGGGTTCGCGCGCGCGTTCGCCGTCGCTGCGCTCGTCCTGTTTGTCGCGCTCAGCACGATGCGCGCGGCCGCCGACAGCCCGCTGTACGGAGCGCGCGTGACCGTGGAGGATTCGCTTGTCGCGTTCCAATCCGACCCGGTGGGTTACCTGAGCCAGCTCTACACCGAGCGCCTCGAGGAGGCGGCCCGGTTCGAAGCGACCGGCAACGCGCTCGCCGCGTCGCGCGCGCGCAGCGCGCAGGGCGAGGCCCTGCGCCTCTTGAATCAGATCTCGCCCGAGCCGAGCGAATCCCCGGAGCCGTCGGCGAGCACGGCGATCACGCTGCCGAGCTCAAGCCCGACGCCCGAGACGTCCGCGGCGCCGACCGAATCGCCCACGCCGACCCCGTCGCCCGTGGCAACGCCGCGGCCGACGACCGTCCGCACGCCGACGCCGAAGCCTGCCACGGCCTCGCCTACACCTACGCCGAAGCCGACGACGACTACCACGAAGCCGTCACCGACCCCGACGCCCACCCCGATGGCCGTCCACGCGTATGGCTATGTGCTGTACGCAGACGGATCGGCAGTGGACGGCGCGTGCGTCTCGACCTCGCTCGACGGGACCTGCGTTGCCGGCTCCATCAAGGGCCGGGTCGACCTGCAATTCACCGCGAAGAAGGGCCAGTCGATCACCCTCTACTTCCGCAATTACGACGCCTCTCGAGGTGGGACGCTGCATGGGAAAGTGACCGTCACCGTCGGCGGCACCGAAGTCGCGCTCGGCACCATCACGCTTCGCTAAGGCTGCTCGTGGCGGACGGATCAACGTCGTTGCGGGTGGCACGGGGGAGCGGGTTGCGTACGAGCCGCTAACCCGCCGCGTCACAGGCAACCGAACTAGGGCGGGCCGAGCGGACGGGTAGGCGAGGGCGCAACCCCGACCCCGGGACAGGACCCGCAACGATTGATCACTCGGGACGACTCAATTCATCGGTGACGTCGACAACACCGGGGACGTCGCCGGCCACCGCCACTGCATTCTCCGCGTCGGATTCGTCCTCGATCGCGCCTTGCAGGCGGACGACTCCTTGCTGCACCCCGACTTTCAGGTGCAGGTGCGCGGTGCTCGCGTCCAGACGCAACGCGCGGTGGACCAGGTCCTCGAGCGCTTCATCGGGTGGGACGTGACCCGTAGCTGCCTGGGGACGCTGCTCGATCGGTTCGCCTGACCCAAAGCCGCCTGCGATCTGCGTCTCGCCCTTGTCGTCGACGCGCAGGACCGGGTCGGTTGGCGGGAAGTAGGGCTCCGCCTCCTCGACGGATTCGGTGGGGTCGGTCTCGACGGGCTGTGCGAATGGCTCGACTTCGATCTCGGAATCGGGGATGTCGTCTATGTCCTGGCGATCTTTCATGAGCGGCCACGCCGCAGGACGCGTGCCGGAATGGCGCTAGGTGGCGGCGAGGTACTCGAAGAAGAGCGCCTCCGCGAGCGTGGAGCGCTCGAG
>DATCPK010000024.1:0-22432 GCA_036570125.1 Candidatus Limnocylindria bacterium | reverse complement strand
ACCGGCGCGGCGCTCGAACGCGCGACCTTCGTTCGCAGATACGCGACGGCGGCGTCGAGCTGCGGGTCACCCTGGGCGCCGGTCGGCTGATCGACGATCTGGTCGGGAACGATGCCCTTGCCGGGCCCGTTCAGGTCCGCGCCGGTCTTCGCATCCTGGATCTTCGTGATCGTCACGAGGAGGATCCCGCCGTCAGGCAGATCGCGTGGCTGGCCGGTTCCGACACAACCCGCGGTCTGCGTACCCATGACGAAGCCCGCGCCGTTCGCGCGGATGCCAGCGGCGATGATCTCGGCGCCCGACGCGGAATTTTTGTTAACGAGAACGACGAGCGGCTTGGGGTCGTCGATGTAGAAGCGCCGGTTCACGTCGAGGGGCGTGCGGTTGCCGTCGCGCCCGGTCTGGTACACGAGCGTGCCCTGCCGGACGAAGATGCTCGCGATGTCGACCGCGGCGGAAAGGTCTCCGCCCGGATCGCCGCGAAGATCGAGGACGAGCCCGCCCGCGCCATTTGCGTCGAGCCGCTTCACCGCGTTGGAAACCTCGTCGGAGACCGCTCCCACAAGCTGCGGCACTTCGATCCGGCCGATGTTGCCGTCGATCATCGTGTCCGTCTCGAGCGGGACCGAGAAGCGTGCACGGTTGAGCGTGAACGAGAGCGTCGCCTGGCCGCGAAGGATCCCGACCGTCACGGGCGTGCCCTCGGGCCCCTTCACCTTGTTCGCGACCTCGTCGGTCTGAAGGTTGGTGACGTCGACGCCGTCCACGGTCACGATCTTGTCGCCGTTCTTGATGCCCGCCTTGTCCGCGGGCGTCCCCGCGATCACGCGGATCACCTCGATCGGGGCGTCGGTGGTCGGCTTGTTGATGGTGACGCCGATGCCCGAAACGGGCGGCTGCGGCTGGTTGAAATTCTTCGCTCGGGTCGGGTCGAGGTAATACGTGTGGCACTCATTCATGGACTTCGCCATGCCGTCGACGGCGGCGCGTTCGAGGAGCGTCTTGTCGGCGTTCGGTGTGGCCGCGACGATCGCATCGAGCCGGTCCGAGAACTTCGAGAAGTCGGACCAGGTGCTCCCGGTGAGGTTCAGGCCGGCCGACGGAAGCGTGGTGTCCGTCGCGCCCTCTTTTTTGGCTTCTGTGACCACGCCGTCCAGAGCGCCGTCGATCAGCGTCTGTGACGTGGGCTTGTCGACGTGGCGCTCGATGAGCACCTGGTACGCGGCCTCCGCGGTCTTGTACGCGGTGTTGGATGGCAGCAGCTCACGCTGCAGCTCCGCCGGAACGAGCGAACAAGCCGCTGCAATGAACGCAACGAGAGGCAGGAACGTGCGAAGACGGATCAACGAGTACCTATCGAAGAGTCTACGGGTCGCCTAGGTCAGCGGTTCAGGCGACTTCGCTCGTTAAGAGCTTTCTTAAGCGACCGAGCGCTCGGAACTGAAGCGCACGGATCGCGCCCTCATTTTTGCCGAGTACCTTCGCGACCTGGCGACTCGACATGTTTTCGACGAATCGAAGAACGATGACTTCCTGCTGTTCCGTGGTGAGGTGCTTCACCGCGCCACGCAGTGCGTCGACCGCTTCGCCATGGACCGCGCGCTCGTGCGCTGTCGGTCCCTCTTCGGCGACGCCATATGCGTTGTCGAGGTCGACCATCGGCCGCTCGCGGCGGCGACGATCGGTGACCGCGTTCCGCGCGATGGTGTAGAGCCACGCGAGGAACGATTTTCCCTGCCAGCGATAGCGATGGATGTTCGCGAACGCTCGAGTGAACACCTCGCTCGCGAGGTCTTCGGCATCCGAGGGCTCACGCACGCGGTACAGCAGATAGCGGTACACGGAATCGATGTGGTTGTCGTACAGCTCGGCGAACGCCACACGATCCCCCGCTTTCGCGCGGGCGATGACGTCCGGAACCGGTCCGGCGACCTCGAGCGGGAGCGCGGTGATCTTGGCGACGCTTGGCCTCAAGCGGTCGTCACTTCCCTTCCTCACGTGCGCACCGGGACCATATCGGCCAACGACCCTGTTCGCCAATGGCCCATGGGTACCAAAATCGTCCCAGCGGAGGGGGTCCAGATGTCCTGTGCCGAGAAGCCTATCCGCCGAAGAAGCGCGCGGGCTTACCGCTCGCTTGTTCGATAGTCGGACGGTTGGGTCAGATCTTCTGCTTCAGGATCTCCATCGCCTTGGTCACTGCCGTCGCATCGTCTGCTTGCACGTCAGGGGAGATGCCGACGTTGTTGTAATGGAACCCGGTTGCGGCGCCGACGATCTCGCCGACGACGACCGACAAAAGAGCGTTATCCGACAGACGGATCTCGTTAGCCGAGCCGGCGCACCCAGCGGTCCTTTGGCCGACGATGGTCGCGCGCTTCGCTTCCTTCAGGTCGATGATGAAGTGCTCGGAGCCCGACGCGGTCCGGTCGTTCGCCACGATCACCATCGGAAGCTGGAACGCGTCGGGCAGCCGCAGATCCTTGTTGGCCGTTTTCGTACCGGCATTTCCGGTCTTCACTGTCTGAACCTGGGTCGCCTCGCCATTCAGGAAGAGGCTCGAGAGGTCGACCCCGATGCCGCCGAGGTTTCCTCGCAGATCGATAAGCCAGGCCTTCGCGCCGGCGGCTCGTGCCTTCTCCAAGATCGCGCGGAACGTGTCGTTGAGGTGATAAGTGCCGGTGTTGATCCACGCGTGGAAAGTGATGTAGGCGATGCCCCCGGGCAGCATCTTTCCTGTGAGTCCCGCCTCGTCGGGCCCGCCGAGGCTCGTCCCCTCCGTCGGGATCATGGCGCTCGTGCCTTTCGGGGTGTACTCGAGCGAGTAAGCGACGCTGCCCCTCGTCGTCACGTAGTAGGTGTGGCAGTCCGGACTCGCGCTCATCATCCCCACGATCGCGGCATCGGCGATCCGGTCGCTCGAAAGCTGCACTCGCCCAGCAAGCTGACTCACCGCGTTCGCGAACTTGTCGAAGTCCGCGATCTGGGGCTCGTCGACGTCCTGAAAATCCGGAGTGGCAACGTCGTCCTTGCCGCCGGCCGAGCGGACCGCCGTCTTCACCGCTTCGAGGGCAGCCTCGAGGGTTTTCTTGCTGGTGACGTGGTGAACATCCTCATCGACGAATGCGCTGTAGACGATGTCCAGCTTCGACCGCTTGATGTCGATTGTCTTCGAGGGGTTGGTTGTCGCGCTCACCGGGCCGCTGGTCGAGCACGAGACGGCGACGAGTGCCCCTGCCATCAGCAGCAAAACCGCACGGCGCATTGACTCAAGGATACGGGGCCGCTAGTCGGCGGGAGTGCTCACTTTCGCGGGCGCGTGCTCGGCGCGCCAGTCCGCGGGCGACGCGCAGAAGCCCTCGTAGTCGATGTAATCCGTGATCGTCGGGTGCTCGCCGCAGACCGGGCATTCCGGATCGCGACGCAAACGGACCTCGCGGAAGCTGCCTTCGAGCGCGTCATACAGAAGGTAACGACCGACGAGCGGATCGCCGATCCCGAGGAGCAGCTTGATCGCTTCGGTCGCCTGCAGCGTGCCGATGACGCCGGGCAGCACACCGAGAACTCCGGCCTCCGCGCACGAAGGCGCGAGCTCGGGCGGGGGCGGCTCAGGGAAGAGGCACCGGTAGCACGGACCCTCGAATGGCTTGAAGACCGTGACCTGCCCCTCGAAACGGTAAATCGACCCATGCACGACGGGGATGCGATGTTTCACCGATGCATCGTTCAGGAGATAGCGAGTGGGGAAGTTGTCCGCGCCGTCGATCACGACGTCGTACCCCTCGATGATGCGGTCGATGTTCGTCGCCGTGAGACGTTCCTCGTAGCCGACGATCTTCACGTCGGGATTCAAGGCCTCGAGCGTCTGCTTGGCCGAAGACACCTTCGATTCGCCGATGCGCTCGGTGGTGTGAAGGATCTGTCGCTGCAGGTTGCTGAGATCGACGACGTCGGAGTCGACGATGCCGAGCGTACCGACGCCGGCCGAGGCCAGGTAGTACGCGGCCGGCGATCCGAGACCGCCCGCACCGATGAGCAGCACCTTGCTTTTCAGAAGCTTCTGCTGACCCGCCTCGCCGACCTCAGGGATCAGAAGGTGACGCGAGTAGCGCTGTGCCTGCTCCGGCGTGAAGCTCGCGGGCGTCGTCCACGGCTTGCCGGAATCCTTCCAGCGGTTGAAGCCGCCGGCCATCGAGATCACGTTTTGGTAGCCGAGCTTTTGCAGCGTGTCCGCTGCCATCGCGGATCGCACGCCGGCGGCGCAGTAGAGGATGGTCGTCTTGTCCTTTTCGGGGAGCCGGTCCTCAGCCCACTGCTCGAGGTAGCTCTTCGGGACATGGACGGCGCCCGGGATGTGGCCCGCGTTCCACTCGTCCTTCTCGCGAACGTCGCCGAGCTGAACGTCACCGGAGCGGATCAGGTCCTGGACCTGCTCAGGTGTCGCCTCGTGGATGCGCTTTTTGATGTCGGCGAAGAAGTCGCGATATGTCGGCATTCGAGCTCCCTTGCGCTCAATCCTAAACCGACCTGTGCGCTCGGAAATTCCCGGTATGCTCGGATTCCCCCGTGGAGACGCTGTCCTTCGACCTGCTTCAGTTCCTCTACCACCTGGCGCTCGCGATCCTGGTCGGTGGATCGCTCGTGCTCGGGACCGCGGTCGCGCCCGCCCTCTTCGTCTCGTCGCGGTCGCGTGCGGACGCGGGCACGCTCTTCGGAAGCGTGCTCGCGCGCTTCGACGGCCTCGCCATTTTCTCGGTGATCGTCCTGACCATCACGAGCGTGCTCAAAGCGCTGGCCTTCGAGGTCACGGGCGTGCCGGACACGCGTCTGCTCGTCCGCTGGATCGCCCTCGCTGGGCTGATCCTCGCGACGCTCTACTCGAGCGCATGGGCCAACCCCGTCGCGCGGCAGATCCGCGCGGCGACGCCGGGGTTCGACGATCAGCCGCAGAACTCGCCGGTCCGGATCGAGTTCGCGAAGCTGCACCAGCGTTCGCGTCGGGCGATGTCAGTTGCGGTGGTCTTTGGACTCCTTGCGCTGTTCCTGGGATAGCGCTTCCTCGTTCCCCATGCGGCGGGCGATCTCCGCGAGGAGATCCGCGTCGCTCACGTCCTCGATCGCCGAGGCGGCCATCTCTTCATCATCGGGTACGACCTCGTCGTCGGATCCGCTGTCATTGCTGATGGCCGCTTCCTGGCACTTGCGACAGACGACGTCCGCGGTGCCGACCACCTCCGCCGGCACGTACACCTCTGGAAACGACGCGCCACGGATCCAGTTCGTCGTGCTCGTCGCGTCGGTCGCGCCGCACTTCGGCTCGAGCTCGGACGCGCCTTTCAGATGGATGAGCCTCGGTTGACCGTTCACCGTGACACCTCCGTGCCGGGTCGCGATGCCGCGGAGTATCGCCGACCCCGCACGACCCGCGCACCTGCGATCTCTCGCGAGATGGAACGGGCGCTGACTCGTCATCGCGAGCGGATCGGAGCGCGCCACGCCGTCAAGACCGCGGACGCGCTGGTGCGCATGGTCGACGAGCTCGGTTTCTGCTTCGCTTTCACCGGCGAGGCCGCGTACCCCATCCCCGCGGCGTTCGACCACCTCGACACGCGGAGCGACGGCCGCAAGTGGGAATGGATGTGGGGATGGAAAGACGAGCTCGCTGAAAAGAAGCGCCTCTATTACGGAAAGCTGCTCGTCAAAAAACCGACGTTCGTTTCGATGAAGATGCTGCCCATCTTCTACGCGACCTTTGGCCGCGCCGGCGACGCCGACGACCACCTCGAAGACGTGCGCGCGGGCCGGCTATCCGAGATCGCGCGACGGATCATCGAGTTCCTCGCCGTCAACGGAGAGACGCAGACCAAGCGGATGCGCTCAGTGCTCGGCATCACGTCGCAGGAGGGCAAATCGGACTACGCGAAAGCGATCGAGGAGCTGCAAAGGCTGATGTACGTGGCACGGGTGCGCGCCGTCGGAGAGGGGCGCGAGGATTACAACTACACGTACGACCTGTTCGTGCATCGCTACCCCGAAACGGTGCGCGCCGCGGAGCGCGCGACGTCCGCGGACGCCATGACGACGCTGCTCGCTCATCTGCTCGACCTCGCCGGCGGCGTGAGCGAAGCCAGGATCACGAAGCTTTTCGATTGGAGCGAGGATCGCGTCGCGCACGCGGCCCGACGACTTGAGATGAAAAAAGCGCTCGTCCGCGTGGACGGCCTGCTCGTTCTTCCGACGCTAGGATAGGCCGGCCCTGTGGATATTCATCAGCTCCGCTCGTGGATCTTCGAGCTCTACGAACCCCTCGAGAACGAGCGCCAGTACATCGTTTACGACGAACAGCGCGGGAACCTCCTCATCGACGCGCCGCCGTTCAGCGAGCGCGCTCTCCGGCTCGTGCGCGGCGCCGGGCCGACGTCTCTCCTGGTCGCGACGAACGCCGCGCGCGCCGCGGACGCCGCGAAGTACCGCGAGGCGCTCGGGCTTCAGGTGGCGGTACACGCGGACGATGCGAACGCGATCCCCGGCGGTCCGGACCTCGTTCTCGGCGACGACGAGCTCGTCCGTCCTGATGCACGTGCGATCCGCGTGCACGCGAACGGCGATGGCGCGACGGTCCTGCTTCTGCGCAAGGCGGGAGGCGTCCTCGTCTGCGGCGATCTCGACCTCGCGAGCGACGCCGCACGTGCGCTCCTTCCGCTGCACTTCTCCGTCGTGCTCTCCGCGCGCAGGTCCCCGATGTGGAACGCGGGGAAGGACAACCTCCTCACGTTGCAGGACGAGCTGCCCAAGCCGCGGAAACAGTTCGGCATCCTCCTCCAGGCGCCGTGGGACCGCGAATACAAAGGACGCCTCGAGGACAAGCTCGTTCCCCACGATCCGATCGTGCCGCGTGAAGTGACCGCGGCGCGCGAAGCCGCGATGGGTCCAGAGACACTCGTCGTCGCGACGGCGGCACGCGAGCTTGTCGAACGACCTCGCCGGCCCACGCCCGCTCCCGCGAGCGCAGCAGCGAGCGGCGCGGCACAGCAGCCCGCGAAGGCGTCCAAGCGCCCGAAGAACTTCGCGGAGGATTGGGACGCGCGCGGCACGGCGCGTCCTCCGACCACCATCGCGAATCCAGCGACGGACATTCAGCCGCCTCCGCCGGTCGTCGCGCCGCGGTCCATCGGCGATCGGTATCGCCGCCTCTCGGTCGAGGAGCTCGCGGGCGTGCCGTACGTCGACTACATCTGGGGCGGCATCGACCTTTCGCCCGACGGCAGCGAGGTCGCGTTTTCCTGGAATCGCTCAGGGACGTTCGAGATCTTCAGCGCACCGCTCGACGGCGAGCGCATCTTCCAGCTGACCGGCGCGAACGAGCGATCGGTGTGGCCGCGCTGGTCTCCCGATGCAAAGCAGCTCGCGTTCCTGCGAGATCGGGGCGGCGACGAGCGTTTCGACATTTGGCTCGTCGACCGTGACGGCGAGCACGAGCGGAATCTGACGAACGAGCCGGGTGTGATGCACCGTGACATCGCGTGGTCTCCCGATGGCACGAAGCTCGTGTACACCGCGAATGCCGCAGGCAAGGGCTTCGGCGTCCACGTGATCGACGTGACGACCGGTGCGAAGCGCGCGTTGACGGATGGGGCGCGGGACGATCTCCAACCGCGATGGTCCCCCGACGGCACACTGCTCGTCTTCTGGTCGCGCCGCGAGGACGTACGCACCAACGCCGATCTCTACGTCGTCGCGGCGAGCGGTGGCGACGTGACTCGTCTCGAGACGCGGGGCGGGGTCGACGGAGAGTCGATCGATCCGCGCTGGTCGCCAGACGGGACGCGCATCTCGTTCACGACCGATACGCGCGGACGGCAGGAGATCGCGATCGCGACGTATGCCGAACGCGAGATCGGACGGATCGAGCGCATGACCGAAAGCATTCACGACGAATACGGCGCGGTGTGGCGGCCTGACGGACGCGCGCTCACGTACCTTCACAACGAAGATGCGGCGGTCTCGCTCCGAAGGGTCTTCGCCGTGTCGCACGCGGATCACGCCGTCTCCGACATCCCCGGAATGCACGCGTCGCCCGATATCGGCCCGGACAGCGACACCACCGCGTTCCTCTTCTCGAGCCCATCGCGTCCGTGGGATGTGTACGTGACGCGAGAGCGTGCGATCGAGGCGAAGGCGATCACGCGTTCGTTGCCGGCCAGGATCGATCCCGAGACGCTCGTCGAGCCGTCCCACGTGCGCTACCCCGGTGCCGGCGGGGAGGACGTCCCCGCGCTCCTCTTCCTCCCGTATGTCGAAGCTCTACGGGGTGAGAAGGTCGCGCCCGCGATCATCAACATCCACGGTGGGCCGACGTCGCAGCATCACCGTGAGTGGAACGTGGCCACACAGGTCTTCGCGAACGCCGGGTTCGTCGTACTTGAGCCGAACCCGCGGGGCTCGACCGGTTATGGCAAGAAGTGGCGCGAAGGGAACCGTCGAGACTGGGGCGGCAAGGATCTCGAAGACGTCGCGCGCGGCGCCGCGTGGCTCGGCGATCAGAAGCTGGCGGATCCGGCGAGGATCGGCGTCTACGGGGTCAGCTACGGCGGCTACCTCACGCTCATGTCGCTCGCGCTGCGCCCGGATCGCTTCGCGGCCGGCGTCTCGGTCGTCGGCGTCGTCTCGTGGAAGACGATGGTCGACACCACGCGTGGCGATCTGCGCGACTACCTGCTGCGCGAGCTCGGCGACCCTGCGAAGGACGCGGAGCTCTACCGCGAGCGTTCGCCGCTCACGCACGCGTCGAAGATCCGCGCGCCGCTCCTCGTGCTGGAGGGCGAGAACGACCCGCGCGTTCCGCGTAGCGAGGCCGAGCAGGTGGTGACGGCACTCCGCGAGGGCGGGAAGCCGCACGAGTACCACGTGTATCCGGGCGAGGGGCACGGGTTCCGTACGACCGAGAACCGCATCGACGCACTCCGTCGCGCGCTCGACTGGTTCGACCGGCACCTGCGGCGCGCGTGACCGCCGACGCGATCGTCGTCGGCTCGGGGCCCAACGGGCTGTCCGCCGCGATAGAGCTCGCGCGGAAGGGCCACTCCGTCACCGTCTACGAAGCGAACGAGACGATCGGTGGCGGCTGCCGCTCAGCCGAGCTGACCCTTCCCGGGTTCGTCCACGATGTGTGCTCCGCGTTCCATCCGCTCGGCGCGGCGTCGCCCTTCTTCCGCGAGCTCGACCTCGCGAGCGAGGGACTCGAATGGATCGAACCACCGGCGGCGCTGGCGCATCCGCTTGACGACGGCACCGCGGTACTCCTCGAGCGCTCCCTCGATGCGACGGTCGCGAACCTCGGCCCCGACGCACGCGCATATAGAAGGCTCGTCGCGGGCCTCGTCCCCGAGTGGGACCACCTCGCCGCGGACGCGCTCGGGCCGCTCATCCGCATACCGCGACACCCGTTCGTCATGGCGCGACTCGGCCTGCCGGGCGCGCTACCGGCGCGCATGCTCGCGCGGATCGCATTCAGCGGCGTGCGGGCGCGAGCGCTCTTCGCCGGGCTCGCCGCACACTCGGTGCTTCCTCTCGATGCGCCGCTCACCGCGTCGTTCGCTCTGATGTTCGCCGTGGCGACGCACGTCGCGAACTGGCCGCTCCCGCGGGGGGGATCGCAGCGCATCGCCGACGCGCTCGCCGCGCGACTCCGTTCTCTTGGCGGCACGATCGAGACCGGCCGGCGCGTACGCAGCCTCGACGAGCTTGGGACCGCGCGCGCCTATCTCTGCGACGTCACGCCGCGCCAGCTCGATGAAATGGCCGGCCCGCGCCTTTCCGACCGTTATCGCGCGAAGCTCCGTTCGTTCCGCTATGGGCCCGGCGTCTTCAAGCTCGACTACGCGATCGACGGCCCGATCCCATGGCGCGCGAAGGAATGCCTGCGCGCCGGCACGGTCCACCTCGGCGGCACGCTCGACGAGATCGCCGAGAGCGAGGCGCAGGTCGCGCGCGGAAAACCGGCAGAGCGGCCGTTCATGCTCGTCGGGCAGCAGAGCCTGTTCGATCCGTCGCGCGCGCCCGCGGGCAAGCACACCCTGTGGGCGTATTGCCACGTCCCCAACGGCTCGACGTTCGACATGACCGAGCGCATGGAGGCGCAGCTCGAGCGCTTCGCCCCTGGATTCCGCGACCGCATCCTCGCCCGTTCGGTGATGGGTCCGACCGAAGTCCAGAGCCACAACGCGAACTACATCGGTGGCGACATCGGCGGTGGTGCGAACACGATGTTCCAGTTCATGACGCGCCCGTTCTTCCGCCTCGATCCCTACTCGACGTCGGCGCGCGACATCTATCTGTGCTCGTCCTCGACGCCACCGGGCGGTGGCGTTCACGGCATGTGCGGATATCACGCCGCCAGAAGCGCGCTGCGTGGAGTCCTGCGGAACTGACCAGCGCTGTCCGCGGGTGGCACGGCGCAGCGGGTCTCTTACGAAGCGCGGGTGCCCCGGGGCCCCGCCGCAGCGAACGCAGTGAGCTGCAAGGCGGGGAGGGTGCGCTGAGGAAGAGGCCCGCGTAGCCGGGACAGGACCCGCGACGGACCGGGACGGCGACGCAACCCTCCACGGAGCTAGCTGGGGACGGCGACCTGCTCTAGGGCCCCGCGCAGTGCGGTGGCCCCGAGGCGCTCAGCGATAGCGCGCGCTTCGTCGAGCTGGGATTGATGATCGGCTCGCCCTAATGCGGCGAGAACGCGCGCGTGATCGGCGAGCGCCACGGCGCGTTCGTAGTCGAGGCGCAGCGTCGCGAAGGCTTGCACCGCGTCGAAGATGAGCTTCTCGGCCCTGGCGAGCTCGCCGTGCTGCATCGCGCGGACTCCCTCGGCCTGCGTCAGCAGCGCTCGCCCGCGCGCGTGGCCGGTGCGTTCGGCGACGGCCGCGATCCGATCGAAGAACGGCTGATCGTCGATCCGCCACCGAGCCGCTGCGAGCACCGCGACCGGACCGATCAGCGCGAGGTCGACCTGGCCCTTCGGATAACCGGCGCTGCGGATCGCGTGATAGCTGGATTCGCTCTCGCGCAGGCCGTACACGGCGGTGAGGAAATCGCACGCGGCCATCTCGAGCGGCGTGGCCTCGGCCTCCGCGAGCTGCTCGCGGTAGGTCTTTTCATCGGGCGAGCTGAGCGCGGCCGCCGCGGCGCTCGCGATCAGGAGCGTGTTCTGCGACTTCGAGGTCGTTCGGAGACCGTCGCGCCGGGCTGCCGCCGCGATCGCACCCACGAAGTCGCCCGAGAGCAAGTGCGCGAGAGCCTCGGTGTCGAGAGCTTGCCATCCGAGCCGCGGTTTTTCCGTCTCGAGCGCGAGCGACCGCGCGGTCGACGCGTGGTCGATCGCTTCGGCAAAGTTGCCGAGCACAAGCGCCGACAGCGCGATCATCGTGTGGGCGTCGATGAGCTCGTCGCTGTCCTGCAGGGACTGAGCGATCGGGAGCCGGCGTTTGTTCTGCACGTACGCCTCTCGGAAGTTTCCGAGCTCGCGGTACGCAAAGCCGACCGCATCGAGGCAGAGCGAGACCTCGCGCAGCAAACCGAGCTCCTCGGCGATCGCGAGCGCCTCCTTCGCCGTCGCGAGTGACGCCTCCCAATCCTCGTCGGTCGACTTCGGTCCCCGTCGCGACATGAACGATTTCGCGGCGAGCAGCAGGACCTTCTCGCGCGTCCGCTTGCCGTCGACGATCGCGAGGCCCCGGGCGATCAGGCCCTCGAGGTCGGGGTGTTTCGCGTCCCACCTGGTGCAGAGCTCCGCCATATGGGCGATGACCGTCGCGACTTCGCTGCTGCTGCGGTCGCGAGCTTCGAGGATCGCGAGCGCACGCTCGTACGCCGCGAGCGCCGCGTCATTCTCGCCGCGATACCGACGGACCCGCGCGATCAGGTAGAGGGCCTTCACGGCGTCGTCGGTCCGCTGCAGCTTCTCGTAGAGCTCGAGCGCCTGCTCGGCCAGGCGGACGGCCTCGACGTGCGCGTGGATCGCGGTCGCCTGTTCTGCCGCCCTCCACGAGTACTCGGCGGCCTTTTCGGGGACGTCGCCGAGCAGATAGTGGTGTGCGAGCGCTGGAAGGAAGTCCTTCACGCCATCGCCGAGCACGGTCTCGTACGCGGTCGCGACGCGGCGGTGGAGCTCGACGCGTCGCCTGACGAGCAGGGTGTTGTATGCGACCTCCTGCACGACGGCGTGCTTGAAGCGGTACCGCCCTTCGCGGCGTTCGCCCGGCGCGGCTTCGAGGACGAGATCCGCTGCGATGAGCTCGTCGACGGAGTCGGCGATCCGCGGACCACCGGCCTCGCGGAGAACGCGGTCGCCGAACCGCTGTCCGATCACCGATGCGAGCTGGATCGTCTCCTTCGCCGAGGGCGGCAACCGGTCGATCCGGGCCGCGACCACTCCGTGAAGCGTCGCCGGCACCTCGAGCGCCGCTGGCCGCTCGCGCAGCTGCCACTCGCCCTTCTCGTCCTTGGCCACCGCGCCCGAATCCACGAGGGAGCGGATGGACTCTTCGATGAAGAACGGGTTGCCTCCGGCGCGCGCGACGATCTTGTCCCGGAGCTCGTCCGGCATCCAGTCGAAGGTGGCGTCGATGATGCGCGCCGCCTCTTCGTCGGACAGCGGCTCGAGCACGAGCTGGCTGAAGTTCGTGCGTACGGGTCGCGGCTCCGGCGATCCGGGGCCGGCACGCTGCGCGAGCAGCAGAAGGATCGGGACGCGCGAGGCGCGTGACGCGACGAACCACAGAAGCTCCAGCGACGCCGAATCGGCGAAGTGCAGGTCCTCGAGGACGTAGATGAGCGGACGCTCGCGCGCTAGGGACGCGATGAGGTCATACACGCTGATGAACATCGAGCGCTTCCACTCGTCGGAGTCGCTCGGCGGCTCGACGGACCCCGGCAGGTGAAAGAACTGCGCGAGCGTCGGCACGACGAGCTCCGGGCTCGCGAACCCGAGACCGCGCACCTTGTCCGCAAGCTTTGTCGCGGCCTCGGGATCGTTCGGATCGATGCGCAGCTCCACAAGAAGAGGCTCGATGAATCCCGCATAGCTGCGCTGGTTCACGCGCGAGAACGTCCACCGCAGAACGCGCGGGGCGTCGCTGCGCACGCCGTCCTCGGCCGACGTCGCGAGGCCGATGAACTCGGTGAGCAGGCGGCTCTTGCCGATGCCGGGCTCGCCCGCGATGAGCACTACCTCGGTGCGGCCGACGCGCGCCGATTGGAACGCGAGGTCGAGACGCGAGAGCTCCATCCATCGACCGACGAGCGGGGCCTGGATGTCGATCGAGGTTCTCGGTGTCGTGCGCTCGCCGGTGAGGGCGTACGCCAGGATCGGCCGGTCCTTGCCCTTCATCTCGATCGGACCGACCTCGCGGAAGCTGAACTCCCGGTTGGTGAGACGGAAGGTCGCCTGCGTGACGTAGATCTCGCCCGGCGCAGCGGCCTGCTGCAGGCGCGCGGCAGTATTGACGGTGTCTCCCATGACGCCGTATTCGGCGGGCGCGCGGACCGCGCCGGCGACGACCATCCCGCTGTGGACGCCGACCCGCAGTCCGAGCTCGATGCCGAGCTGGGCCTTCACTCGCGCCGAGTGATCGGCGAAAAGCTTCTGCATCCCGATCGCGCATCGCAGGGCCCGCTGAGGGTCGTCCTCATGGGCGATCGGCGCGCCGAAGATCACGAAGATCGCATCGCCGATGAATTTCTCGATGGTGCCGTCGTACCGAAGCGCCTCTTCGGCGAGGTCTTCGAAGATCCCGGAGACGAGCATCTGCAGCTCCTCGGGATCGAGGTCCTCGGCGAGCGAGGTGAATCCCACGAAGTCGGCGAACAGCACCGTCACGAGGCGGCGCTCCTGATGCGGGCTTGCGGTCAGCGCTTCTGAGGCCAGCTTCGGCTCTCCCTCACAGAACGAGCCTCCAGCGTAAGTCCGCGGACAAAAAAGAAGGGAGCCCGTTGGGGGCTCCCTTCGAACAGAACGTTGTCACTCGTATCTCAGCACTGGTGTGACCAGACGTGGAACTCCTGCAAAGTCGGCGCTTCACCGGGCGCATGGATGGTCCGCTCCACGTAGTTCAGGTCGAACGTATCGAGTGGGCTCTGCCCGGGCTGCAGGTGAAAGTTGCGAAGGCGACAGAACGAGCGTCCGAATTCGAGGCGGTAGTCGGCGTAGCCGGAATTCGCGATCCGCTCGAAGACCTTGACCCAACGCGTGTAGAGCGGATCCGACCAGCGTGCAGCCGTACTCACCGGTCCACCGGTCAGAAGGTCAAGGGTCGTTCCGTCGGCGAGCTTCGCCGGCGCGAGCATCCACCCGTCGGCCTGCGCTGGGTCCGGCGAGAACATGTCCCAACGCTGGTCGAGCGACGAGAACACGAGAACCCGCGCGAGGTCGCCCTGCGGCCGGTACGCCGCGGCCCACGATGGGAACGCGCTCGCGAACGCGACCGCCGTGACCGCAAGCAAGATCGCGGTTCCGGCGATGCGAACGCCGCGCACGTCCGTGAAGCTTCCGCTCCTCACGGGAATGGCCGACGCGCGCCGCATCTCGCGCGTCGCGCCAGCCGTCGCGGCGGCCAGTCGCGGGGTGAAGCGTGGCGAGATCCGCATCTGAAGCGCCGCGATGAATGAGCGCACCCACTCCGCGGGCAGGAACAGGATCAGCGTCGATAGCATGATCACGGGGAAGTTCCCCACGTTCATCATCGTGAGGATCCCTCCCTGCAACATCGCCGCGCCGACGACCGCCGCAAGCCGTGTGATGCGCGTAGGGATCATCGAAAGCGGAAGGAACGCTAGCTCGACGATGAGCGTTCCCCAGCTCATCAGGTGGACGACGATCATGTTCGTCGCAAGCGGATATGCCCACGACCGACCGAAGGTGTGCTCGAGCTGCAGTGCGTAGAAGGTCGCGGTCCCGCCCTTCCACAGCGTGCCTGCCATCTTCTCGAGCCCTGTCATGAGATAGATCCATCCGACCTGGAGCTCCAGGATCCGTATGGGAAGCGCCGGGCCGTTGCCGGTCACGACCTCGCCGCGCGCCTTACGAATCGCGGCGTCCACCGAATAGAGGTCGCCGCAATTCGTGAGTGCGAGCCAGAAGGGGATCACCCGGAAGACGATGTCGCTCCCGTCGAGGAGGAGAGGGTTGCGCCATTCCAGGCTCGCGACGCCGACGAACGCCAGGATGCAGGCGGTCCTGGTGTGCCATCCGATCGTGAGCATCACCGCCACGACGAGGCACGCCGCCAGGAAGATGCCGACCTGCCACCACGTACCCATCCCGGTGATCAGGGAGAAGCGATCGGGGAACATGCTCACCAGGAGCCCGCGCGGCATGAATCCCTCGTCCGTAAAGAACGCGGGGATGTTCGGGATCAGCTGCCAGAACCAGTTGAATAGCTCGATGCCGTAGACGATCCGAAAGAGCGCGACCGGCGCTAGATCAGCGCGACCGATCCAGAACTCTCGGAGTCTGCCCACCAGCGAAATCCTGCCTTGTTTCCTTTGCACTTGCTTCCTCTCCGGGCGGGCGACTGTGCACGCCGTGTGCCTCCGCGGAAAACGAAGGGAGCCCCCTTTCGGGGGCTCCCCAGCGCAAGGCTTGGGCTTTGCAGCCCGGAGCCAGCTAGTTCATTCGGGTAGCGGGCTTCCAACGAAGCAGTCCGCCACCGAGCGCCATGAGCATGAGTCCGAAGAGCACGAGCGCACCCGTGTCGTGGGAATCGGTGCTTGTCGACGGCAGGTTCTGCACGCCGAGGACACCCGTTGGGGCGGCTCCGCCCGTCGAGGTCGAGGTGCTAGTGGTGGTCGTGCCGGATGTTCCGGTCGTGGTGCTCGAGCTCGAGGTTCCGCTCGAACCCGTCGTCGAGCTGCTGGACGTGCTGGTCGATGAGGTCGATCCACCGGTCGTGGTCGCGGTGGTCGTGCCAGTCGTGCCAGTCGTGCCAGTCGTCGTCGCGGTCGTTCCGGTCGTGGTCGTAGCAGTCGTACCGGTCGTCGTCGTGGCGGTCGTACCGGTCGTACCCGTGGTGGTCTCCCCGGTCGTGCCCGTAGTGCCGGTCGTACCGGTCGTTGTCGCGGTGGTCGTACCGGTCGTACCCGTCGTGGTCTCCCCGGTCGTGCCCGTAGTCGTGCCCGTAGTCGTGCCGGTCGTGCTGCTCGACGAAGAGCTCGTGCCGGTGGTGCCCGTCGTCGACGAGCTCGTGCCCGTCGTCGCGCCGGTGGTCTCACCGGTCGTGCCAGTCGTGCTGGTCGAGGTCGACGTGCCCGTCGTGGTTCCGGTCGAGGTGCTCGTACCGGTCGTCGTGCCCGTCGATGTTCCGGTTGTGCCGGTCGTGCTCGTTGAGGTGCCGGTCGATCCGGTTGTCTCCCCGCCCGTGCTGCCACCGGTCGTGGTGGTAGTCGTGGTGGTGGCCCCGGTCGTCGTTGTAGTCGCACCCGTGGTGGTCGTTGTGGTCGCGCCGGTCGTCGCACCCGTGGTGGTCGTCGTCGTCGCACCCGTGGTAGCGCCGGTCGTCGTCGTTGTGGTCTCGCCGGTGGTCGCACCGGTCGTCGTCGTTGTCGTAGCTCCGGTCGTCGCACCCGTGGTGGTCGTCGTCGTCGCACCCGTGGTCGCGCCGGTCGTCGTAGTCGTGGTCGCGCCGGACGTCTCACCAGTCGTGGCGCCCGTCGTCGCACCCGTGGTCGCGCCGGTCGTGGTCGTTGTGGTCGCGCCGGTCGTCTCACCAGTCGTGGCACCAGTCGTGGCACCCGTGGTCGCGCCGGTCGTCGTTGTCGTCGAGGTACCGGTTGTCGTGGTCGTCGCGCCGGTGGTCTCACCAGTGGTGGCCCCGGTGGTCGTCGTTGTGGTCGCGCCGGTCGTCTCACCAGTCGTGGCGCCAGTGGTGGCACCCGTGGTCGCGCCGGTCGTCGTTGTGGTCGAGGTACCGGTGGTCGTGCCGGTCGACGTGCTGCCCGTCGTGTTAGTGGACGTGCTGCCCGTCGTGTTCGTCGAGGTGCTTCCGGTGGTGTTGGTCGAGGTGCTCCCGGTCGTGCTCGTCGATGCGCTCGACGTACCGGTCGTGCCGTGCTCGCACTCCACCCAGAAGACTTTCTGCTTCTCGCCGCCCTTGGCGGCAAGGTTCTCGACGAAGAGCTTGTAGTGGCCATCGGGCAGAGTCATCTCTGCCGAGTCCCACTTGCCCTGAGAGTTCGCGCTCCATGTGCCGCTGGCGACAACCGTCTTGTCACCGGTCGGCGGCCAGGACTCGATCTTCCAAGTTCCGTGGGCATCGGTGTGATAGCCGAACCCGTAAATGTGGAACGTGCAGACGTGACTGTCCTCGTCCTGATCGTCCTCGTTGTCTGTACCGCTGACGATCTTGACCGTGCCGCGGTTGTCTTCGTCTCCGCCGGTGTTTGAGCCGCCGGTCGTTCCGGTCGTGGACTCACCGCCTGAGGTATTGCCGCCTGTGCTCGACTCGCCACCCGAGTTCCCGTGACCACCGGTGCTCGAGGTCGAGGTCCCGGTTGTCGTGCCACCCGAAGTGCTCGTCGAGGTCGACGTGCTCGTACCGGTCGTCGTGTTCGTCGAGGTGCCGGTGGTGCCGGACGTGTTCGTGGTGCAGCTGTGGCTTCCGCCATTTACACCGGCGATGAGCCGGCCCTGCGCGCTGTAGAAGTTGTTCGACCCCGCCGGACCGAGATGCTCAATGATCTCGCCACGGACGAAGTCGACCTGGAAGAAGCAGGACGGCACGGGGATCGTGAGGGTGTGCGTCCCGCCTGTGAATGTGACGGTGACGTGAGCGAAGACCGTCTGCTGGTTCGCCGTGTTCTCGTCGAACTCAGCTGAAGGCGCCTTGTAGCTCACGAAGGACACGGTCACGGTGCAGTTCTCGGCGACGGTGAACGTCACCGATGCTGTGCCGCCTTCGACGGCACCCGTGATCGCGCTGTGCCACGTGATCATGTCGTTTCCGGTCTTGTTGCAAGTGTTTCCGCCGGTTGATGTGCCGGTGCTCGTGCCCGTCGATGTACCGGTAGATGTCCCGGTGCTCGTGCCGGTCGAGGTCCCGGTCGATGTGCTCGTGCTGGTGCCCGTCGTCGTACCAGTCGTCGTACCGGTTGATGTACCGGTCGAAGTGCCGGTCGTCGTTGAGGTGCTCGTGCCGGTCGATCCGCCAGACGAGCTCGAAGAGCCGCCCGTGGAACCGCTCTCGCACTTCACCCAGAAGACCTTCTGCTTGTCACCGCCCGGAGTTGAGGGGCGGTCTTGCTTGACGGTCAGCTTGTAGTGGCCGTTCGGGAAAGGCTGAGGCATGGGCTTCGCCGTGAACTCGCCTTTGCCGTTCGCGTTCCAGCGCCCATCCTGCTGCGTCGCGACTAGAGGGCCGCCGCCTGGCGACCAAGCTTCGATGTGCCACCACCCGCCCGAGTTGTCATCGAAGTTGAATCCGTAGATGTGGAAGGTACAGACGTGGGGATCGTTGTCCGGGTCGTTTTCGCTATCGCCCTGGTCGTTGACGATCTTGACCGTGCCGTTGTTCCCGGGGCTATTCGGGGTAGCCCACGCGGGACTTGCACCGGCGGTCGCCAAGAAGATCAAGGCGAAGCTCATGAGGATCGCCAGATATCCGGCTGCCTTGCGCATAGTTCCTCCGCACTGCCTTTCCTGCGAGATGGGCGTGAGCCCTCGCCATCCGGCAAAAGCACGGGTTGCTCCACCGCTTTAGAAGCGCGTAACGAATCGCCGCTGCCAACACCTCAATCGGGTAACGGAGCGACGACAGTTCGAAACAAGAGACCGCGAGCGCCTTCAGCGAGTCTCGGCTTCGACACGTGGCGGGAATCTCTACTCGCCCGGGTGGCCGGGCGTCGGCTACCGGCTCGTGGGTAGAGGCGTCAAGCGGGACGACCAGTCGGCGATGCGACTCACGGCCTTCTCCAAGTTCGCGAGCGAGTTCGCGTAGGAGAGCCGCAGATAACCCTCGCCGGCCGCGCCGAAGCAGGTGCCGGCGAGCGCCGCGACTCCAGCCTCATTGAGAAGGCGGTCGGCAACCTCGGCGCTCGAGGGCAGCCCGAGCGCCCGTATGTTCGGGAACACGTAAAACGCGCCCTGCGGGGCTCGGCACGTGATCCCGGGCACCGCATTCAGCCCTTTGACCACCGCGTCCCGGCGGCGTCGGAACTCCGCGATCATCCGATCCACCTCGGGCGGACGCGACGAAAGCGCGACGGTGCCCGCGCGCTGGACGAAGGTCGCGGTGCACGAGACCGAGTTCGTGACGAGCTTCGTGACCGGCTCGACGAGCATGCGCGGGAATACGCCGTAGCCGAGACGCCATCCGGTCATCGCGAAGGTCTTGCTGAACCCGTCGAGCAGGATCGTCCGCTCGGCCATCCCTTCCTCGACGGCGATGGAATGGTGTTCGCCCTCGTACACGAGCTCCCCGTAGATCTCGTCGGCAAGGACCCAGAGATCGTGTTCACGCGCGATCGCCGCGATCTCGCGGATCGCCTCGCGCGAGAGCACGCCACCGGTCGGATTGTTCGGACTGTTGAGGACGAGCACCTTGGTCCGCCGATTGACGAGCTTGCGGAGCTCGTCGAGGTCAGGCTGGAACCCGTTCTCCTCGCGGAGCGCCAGCGGCACGCCGCGCGCCCCGGCGAACTCGATCATCGATGAGTAGATGGGAAAGCCGGGATCCGGATAGATGGCCTCGTCGCCGTCGTCGAGCAGCGCCAGTAGGGCATAGAACATGATCGGCTTCGCGCCCGGAGTGACGATCACCTGTCCGGGATCGACGCGCACGCCGCGCCGCTCTTTCAGATACAGCGCGATCGCTTCGCGGAGCTCTATCACGCCTGCCGACTGGGTGTAGTGCGTCTCTCCGCGCTCGAGCGCCGCGACGCCGGCTGCGACGATCGCGGGAGGCGTGTCGAAGTCCGGCTCGCCGATCTCCAAGTGGACGATGTCGCGTCCCTTCGCCTCGAGCGCCCGCGCTTTCGCGAGGACCTCGAACGCGGTCTCCGTCCCGAGTCGCGACATTCGTGTTGCGAGTGGTCGCATGGAAGCGGGATGAGTCTAGGGCTGAAGCTTTCCTTCCACGCACGCGCAACCCTCGGGTCCGACGACGGCCGAGTGGCGAGTCCTCGGCGGCAGCACGAGCCGATCGCCCGGCCTCAGCGGGATTCGCTCGCCATCTGAAAGCACGAAATCGATCGATCCGCGCGTGCAGTAGAGGACCTTCGTGTATCCGTGCTCGTGCTCGGCGTACGTATCCCCTGGCCCGTTGGACCACCCGTACACGTCCTGAGCCTCACGGCGGAGCGCGCTCTCGATCTCCACGGATGCCATGATGCGACCGTGCGTGTCGGCGTCGTGTATCCGCATCAGGAGATCGGCGACGATCCCGCGCGCATCGCTGCGTTCGCGCAGGCCGCCGAGGACCTCGGATATGCCCACATCGTCGCGTACGACCACGTCGTCGGCGCGGACCCCGCGAATCGGCCGGAGTGGTGGAAGGGCGCGTACACGCATCGCGACGCGTTCCACGAGCCGTTCGTGCTTTTCGGCTACCTCGCCGCGATCACGAAGAAGATCGAGTTCGCATTCGGCATCGTGATCCTGCCGCAGCGTCAGACCGCGCTCGTCGCGAAGCAGGCGGCGACCCTCGACGTCCTCTCCGGCGGACGCGTTCGTTTCGGTGCGGGCATCGGCTGGAATCACGTCGAGTACGAAGCGCTCGGGATGAATTGGCGCGACCGCGCGAAGCGGATCGAGGAGCAGATCGACGTGCTTCGTCTCCTATGGACCCAGGAGCTCGTCGACTACACCGGCCGCTGGCACCGCATCGATCGCGCGGGCATCAAGCCCCTGCCGGTACAGCGCCCCATCCCGATATGGATGGGCGCGGACCAGGAAGTCGCGGTCAAGCGCGTCGCTCGGCTCGCGGACGGCTGGTTCTCACATCTGTCGCCGAACGAGGAAGGCCGCGCCGCCCTCGAGCGATTCCGCGGATACGTGCGCGAGGCGGGACGCGATCCGGCACGTGTCGGGGTCGAGGGACGAGTCGCCGCGACGGGCTCACCTGATGAGTGGGCGCGAAGTGCCGAGATCTGCCGCGACATGGGGATGACGCACCTCGAGCTGCGGACGGCTGGCTCGAAGCTACCGGATTTGGATGCGCACGTGACGGTCATGCGGCGGTTCCGGGAGATCGCACCGGTCTTCTAGGCGGGTGGCAGGCCGATTGCACACCAGCCGAACGTGCGGTATCTCCGTGAGTGGGATTGGGATGTGGTCGCGCGCGTCTCGATCATTGTCGGCGCCGCGATACGCGCGACCTGGGTCTTGGTCCTCCACTCGCCGCTCGACAACATCTACTCCGATTCCAAGACGTACGTCGACACCGCGATGCATCTCGCTCAGCTGGCGCCGCCCGAGCGGTTCGATGCGTTCTATCCGCCGGGCACGCGGGTCCTGCTCGCGATCCCGCTCGCGCTGATCGGCGCCGATAAGGACGGCCTGACCGCGGCTGCGGTGCTGTGGGTGGTCCTCTCCGCATTGACGCCGTATTTCATGTGGCGCTATCTGCGCCTCCTGCTGCCGCCGCCCGCGGCCGCTCTCGGGGCCGCGTTCTGCGCGCTGTTTCCGCTTCACATCGCATATGCCGGGTTCTTCACGTCCGAGACGCCCGGCCTTGCTTTCCTCGTGCTTTCGCTGTGGCTCGCGGAGCGGAGCGTGCGCGCGCTCTCCACCCGCGACGGTCTGCTCGCGGGTCTCGCGGGTGGGATCGCGTCGGCCGTCCGTCCGGCCTTCGCGCTGAACGTCATCCTCGCCGCCGTCCCGCTCGTGCGTCGCGTGCGGATCCGCGCAGCCCCGCTCATCGCCCTTGCGGCGGGATCAGCACTCGTCCTCGTGCTCGTCCTCGCTCACGAGGCGCTCATCGTTGGGCGCGTCGTCGGCGTCAGTGAGAACAGCGCTCTCACCTTTTATCTTGGGCACTGCGACATCCGACGCGTCACCACGGGAGTTCCCGAAACGCTCACGTACCAATTCCAAACGCCGGTGGCCACTCAGCTCGACCGGGGAAAGAACGTGAGCTTCCCCGACCATCAGATCTGGGACCAGGAGTTCTTCTACGCGCAAGGCTTGAGCTGCATCGCCGCGGATGGCCTCGGCCACGCTCGGGTGATCCTCCGAAACATCTATGACATGGGTCTTTCGACGATCCCGTGGCCACCGTCGAACGACGAGGGCCTCAAGCAGGTGGCGTCGTTCACAAATGTCGCCTACGTGCTCCTCTTGCCGTTCATCGTTTTCGGAAGCATCCGCAAGATCCGAAGACAGTGGCCGCTCGGGGGCGGCCGCGCAGAGTTGATGCTTCTCGGTCAGCTCTCGCTCGCACTCGTTACGGCC
>DATCPK010000023.1:0-1888 GCA_036570125.1 Candidatus Limnocylindria bacterium | reverse complement strand
TGTCGTCGACGGCGATCGCGTCGCCTACGGAAACGGCGGCCTCGGCGGCGAGGAGGGCGAGCCTCGCGTAACGGGCACGGTCGCGCGCGCTAGGTTTTGTCTCCGGCATCGGCTGGGCAGAGTACCCGGACCTGCTCGAGGAGATCGTTTAGATCGAACGGCTTCGAGATCACATCCTTGATGCCTCGCTGCGCGAAATCCTGGTCGTACTGAGACGTCGCTGCGCTCACGAAGAGCACCGGCATGTCGCGGATGTCGGTGTCCGCCCGAACCCGATCGAACACCTCAAAGCCGTTGAGTCCCGGCATCATGATGTCGAGGATGAGGAGGTCGGCGTGCACCTGACGCACCGTCTCGATGACCAGCGCGCCGTCGGACACGACGACGGACTGGTAGCCGTCCTCGTCGTTGATCGAATCGCGCAGGAGCGTCGCGATCGGCTCGTCATCTTCGCCGATGACGATGACCTTCTTCTTACGGTCCATGTCTTCCACGCGGCAATCTACAGAAGAAACCGTGAGCAGGCGAAAGCTCGCTGATGGGGCCGGAACTCGGGGGAGCGAGCGATGCACGGGTCGAGCGTGCGCGACGTGGCGACGCTCGGGCCTTCGAGCAGCTTGCTCTCGAGATCGAACGGCCTCTGTATCGCCATGCGGCTCGCATGCTGGGTCATGACGATGCCGAAGACGTGGTGCAAGACGCGCTCCTATCGGCCTGGAAATCGATGGCATCTTTCGAAGGAACTTCGTTTCGCGCATGGGTCTTTCGTATCGTTACCAATCGCGCGCTCGATCGACTGCGTTCGCGTAAGCGGCGTCCCGAGCTTCCGCTCGATCCGCCGTCGGAGAATGACGATTCAGTCAACTGGGCCGAGCCCGTCGCGCCGGGACCCGAGCTCGCCGATCTCGCGGCCGATCGCGAAGCGCTTCGCGTCGTCGAGGACGCGCTGGCGACCATCCCCGCGGACCAACGCGCCGCCCTTCTCCTGAGAGACGTCGAAGGGTTCGCATACGAGGAGATCGCGACCATCACGTCGACCGAGATCGGGACCGTCAAATCGCGCATCCATCGGGGCCGTCTCGCGGTGCGAAACATCCTGATCAGCCGTGGCTGGAAGGGATCAACCGGGTGAGGGAACCGATCTGGCCCCGTGGCGTCCTAGGGATAGGAGGTTAGGCCGTGCATCCGTTCGGCGACCTTTCGGCGTATCTGGACGAGGCGCTGTCGTCCGAGGCTCGGGCCTCGGTGCAGGCGCACCTCGACACGTGCGCCCTCTGCCGGACCCGCCTGTCGGAGCTTCGGGGCACCGCTCGACTCATCGCCTCGCTTCCGATGCCCGTGCCATCGCGCTCGCTCGTCCCGCGCGTGTCCGTGCCGTTCTGGCTCGCTCCGCTGCGGACGTTCTCGACCTTTGCGAGCGGGGCCGCCCTCTTCCTGTTCCTCGCTGCTTCGGTGATCGCGTTCTTCCCGCGGACGCAGTCCGCGACCACCGCTGGCGCGCCCGCGCCGAACGCTGTCAGCGCACCCCTCGCGTCGAGCGCCGGCGGCGCCGCAGGGGCACCGACCTCGCAGAACTTCCAGGCTTCATCTCCAGCGCCCGGTGTGGCCAGTGGCCGGGCCGACGCCGCGGCCTCGCCCAGCCCGGCCGACACGTCCAAGGAGGTCGGTCGCCAGGATTCGTCGAGTTCTTTCGCGGTCTCTGCGGACCAGTCCACGCGCGCGACCACGTCCGAACCGTTCGCGTTCCTTCTTTTGCCCTGGCTCTGGCTCGTGCTCGCGATCGCGTTCGCCGGGCTTTCGTTCATCGTCGGCCGGAGGCTTCGCTCGACCTAACGGCGATACTCGTTATGTGACCGAACGCCTTGCCCTGATCGACTCGAACAGCCTC
>DATCPK010000022.1:0-8261 GCA_036570125.1 Candidatus Limnocylindria bacterium | reverse complement strand
CCTCCCGGGCCGCGGCCGGCTCGCGCTCGATCCGGTCGGCCGCGCCTTCCAGAAGCAGGCCCAGGCCATAGAGCGACTGGATCGCGCCGTCGTGAAGGTCCATGCCGATGCGGTGGCGCTCCTCGAGGACGGAGACGCGCTCGGTCTGCTCGTAGAGGCGCGCGTTCTCGATCGCGATCGCGGCCTGCGCGGCGAGGGTCGCCACGGCTTGCTCGTCGTCGGAGCTGAAACCCGCACCGCCCTTTTTCTCGGTGAGATACAGATTGCCGAGCGCCGCGCCGCGCCAGAGGATCGGCGTGCCAAGAAAGCTACGCATCGGCGGATGGTTTGGCGGAAACCCGACCGAGGCCGGATGGTCCTTGATATCGCGCAGCCGCAGCGCGTGCGGCTCGCGCTGAAGGAGGCCCAACAGCCCGAGGCCGTGAGGTAAGGCGCCGATCAGCGCGCGTTCCGCGGCGGTGATCCCCGATGTGATGAACTGCTCGACCGTGCCGCTCTTGTCGAACACGCCGAGCGCGGCGTACCTCGCGCTCGCGACCTCCCGGGCCTGATCGACGACTCGCTGAAGCACCGCCGCGCTGTCGAGCTCAGACGTGAGTGACATGCCCGCCACGTTGAGCGCCCGGAGCCGCACGGTCTGCTCGCGATCTCGCGTCTGCAGGACCGTGAGCCGTCCGAACAGAACCGAGGAGAAGCCGAGCACACCGGCGATGCCGACAGCAAGCATCACCAGGTGCGCGACTCCTGTCGGCATGGCCGGCTCGAGGACGAAATAGTCGAGGCCGACGAGAGCGGCTATCAGGAAAGAGGGAAGGACGAAGGCGGCGAGGCGTAGGCGCGCCGGCAACGCCGTGGCTGAAGTGTCGGGAGCGTTCGTCAGGAGGCTGATTATCGGCGCGGCCATACGGAAGAGGAGCGGATCTCTCCGCTCCTCTCTGTGTCCGTGAAGGAATAGGACGTCACGCCAGTTGCGGTACGAGCACCTGTTTGGCGGGAGTTTCGGTCTTGGGCGCCTTCCAGGGAGTGCCGAGGATCGGGAGCAGGTAGCGGTCGAGTCCGATGTACCCGGCGGTCTTCCAGGCGAGGATGAGAACGATGGCGAGGATGAGCAGGACGGGGTTGGCGCTGGCGCTCCCAGCGAGCATGAAGTTCATGTTCATGAACCCACCCGCGACTGCGGCGATGCCGACGAACGCTCCGAGGATGAGGCCTACACCGACGGCGGTCTCGCCGAAGGCGACGACCTTTCCCATGAAGGTCTCAGCGTGGCTGTCGATCAGGAGCTGGATGAAGCCGCGGTACCAGTCGTAGATGATCACCGGCTTGGCCGGTGCGGCGGGGACGGCGGCGATCCGCTGCCAGAAGGCGAGGAGGCCCGAGCCGTCGATGATGTAGTTGGTCTTCGCTCCGGTGTCGAGGATCTTGTGCCATCCGGCGTCGACCCAGCTGTATCCAACATAGATGCGGAGGACGAGCCAGACGATGGCCATGCGCGTGTCCGAGAACAGGAACCTCGCGAGAGGCGGGTCTGCGATGACCCGGTGGCCGTTGACGGTTGATGTTGCTTTCACAATTGAACTCCTTCAGCGCTTACTTTCGTTCCACCGACGCAGCGGGGACAGAGCCGGATGTCCTGTTGATCGGCTCGGGAAGTCCCGTCGAGGTAGGGCCGTTCGGCCCTCTCCTCCTGGGTCGCGAAGGCGCACGCTCAGGGCATGCCAAACGACCTCGCGCAGATCCTTATCGGTCTGGCGGTGCTGATCCTCCTCGCAGCCGGCTTCGGCATGTTCAGCGCGCGCGTCTTCATGTGGGCGACCGGCGGATCTGGGGACGGCGCTAAGTGATCACGCAGTGCGAATGGGTCGAATGGCGGTCGCAAACGGTCCGAACGGCACCTTCGAGCGGCGCGCAAGGACCCTACGGTTCATGGATCGCCGCCATTCGCTCGATCGGGTGCTCCGGCAGAAGGTAGGACACATGAAGACTCTTCTGGCAACAGCCGCGGTCTCAGTCCTGCTCCTCGCCGCGTGCGGTACCGCGGGGGGAACAGGCGCAACGAAAGTCGACGCCACAAGCGCGACGACGATCACAGCCACGAGCGTTCCGACGGTCAACCCGAACGCGCGAATCGTCAACGCAACGCTGAGCGACAGCAAGATCGTTCTCGACCAGGCCACGGTCCCAAGTGGCAAGATCACGTTCCTCGTCAACAACGCGGGGACGATGACCCACGAGGTCGTCGTGCTCAAGACCGACATCGCCGCGGACAAGATCGCACCGAACCCGGACGAGCCGGGGAAGATGTCCGAGGACGGCAGCCAGGGCGAGAGCGGGGACCTCGACCCGACTCAGAAGACATCGTTCACGCTCGATCTGGTGCCCGGGAACTACGTCCTCATCTGCAACCAGCCCGCGCACTACGCGCTCGGAATGCACATCGCCTTCACCGTCAAGTAACCGACGATCTCAGCCCGAGCCCGCCGGACGAGAGTTCGGCGGGCTTTTCGTTTCCCTGACTCTGGATCCGCGCTAACGCGCGCAGTTCATGCGCGTCGCGGAAACGTCCTCGTCGCGCCCTTCGCGACTCAGGCCGCCCGCCGGAGAGCTACAAAGGACCGCGGCCGGACGATCAAAGTCATGCAGCCCGCGCGCGGATCGCGGCCGCCGCGAACACCCACGCAATGCCGGCGAGCGGCACCGCGAAAAGCGCGCCCACGACGCCGGCAACCTCGAATCCCGCGAGCAGTACGAGCATCGCGGCGAGCGGATGGAGCCCGACGGCGTGTCCGGAGATCCGCGGCAGCAGCAGGTTCGACTCGACCTGCTGAATGGCGATGAAAGCGAGCACGACCCACGCGACGAGCGGGAACGGCTGGAAGATGGACACGATCACTGCGGGGACGGCGCCGATGATCGGACCAAGCATCGGGATGAGCTCGGCAATGCCGGCGAAGATGCCGAGCACGAACGCGTAGGGCACGCCGAGCAGGAGCAGGACCACCGTCGCGGCCGCGCCGACGATCACCGCGAGGATGAGCTGGCCGCGCACGTACGCGCCGAAGACGCGGACGACCTCCGCCTCGAATTTCTCGACCTGCTCGCGCTGCCGCTTGGGCACGATGCGCAGCGCGCTCGATCGGATTCGACGGGTATCGAGCAACAGGTAGAGCGCGATGATCAGGACCAAGAACAGGTCGACGATGCCGCTGACCAGACCGACCACCATCGTCACCGCCTGGCCGGCCATCGCGCCGCCGACGGTCCCCAGGACCGCGCCGGCCTGGACCCGCAGCTCGTCCGGGATCTGATATCCCAGGACCACGACCGGCGCATTGCTCTGCAGCTGCTCGACGTATCGCGGGATCTGGGCCGCGAGCCGCGTCGACTCGGTCACAAGCGGCGCCGCGACGACGCCCAGCACGCCCACGAGGACGATGACCACGACCAAGAAGGTGAGGAGAACCGCTAGGGCGCGCCGGTGGGTCATGCCCTCGAGGCGCGCGACGATCGGAGCGAGGATGAACGCGACGACGATCCCAAGCAGCACGACCAGCGCGAGATGCCCGAGCGGCGCGAGGAACCTGGCCACCGACTCGAACGCGGCGATGAGTGTGACGACCGCGCCGGCACCGATGAGGACGTACGTCGCCCACCAACGCTGGACCGGCGGGCGTTCGCTCACCCGCGGATTCTGCAGTCGACGATCATCGAGCGCCAGGGTGCGTGGAACTCACCGTACCGCCCGACCGTCGTTTGCGAACGTCGATGCCGGAGCCTCCCTGCCGATGACCGGTGTGTTACGCGTCTCCGAGTGGGCGGGATGAGCGGAAAAGGTCGATCTCGAGCGGCTCCCCGGGGCGAGAGTTTCGGCTGCAAACCGATTCGTAGTCAGGTTCGCCCACCAATCTGCAATTCAGAACCGGAGACGCTGCCGCGCTAGCCAGCTCCCGACCCGAGGTGATCCAAGTGAACTCACAATGACTTCAGCGATTGTCTCAGGAACGCCACGGCTAACTCGTTCGCTTTGCCGGGAGGGATTGTGAGGTTTCTTCTGACTTCCGCGGGCATCACCAATGCGAGCATCCGAAACGCGCTGGTCGAGCTGCTGGGCAGACCGATCGCCGAATGCAGCGCCCTGGTCATTCCCACTGCGGCGTACTACTTCTCCCAAGGACCTGCGATCGCCTACCGACTCATCAGCGGAACGGCCCGAGGTCCCCTGTGCGAACTCGGTTGGAAATCGCTCGGAGTGCTGGAGCTCACTGCTCTGCCCAGCGTCGATAAAGAGAACTGGGTCCCTCTGGTCCGCGAGGTCGATGCCCTACTGGTCGGAGGGGGCGACCCTATGTATCTCTGCGACTGGATGCGGCAGTCCGGATTCGCGGAGCTGCTGCCATCGCTGCGGCGCGAGATGGTCTATGTGGGGGTGAGCGCCGGGAGCATGGCAGTGACGCCCAGTTTCGGAGAGACCTACAACGATCGCCCGACTGCGGGTTACAGAGCGCTGGCACTGGTCGACTTCGCGTTGGGTGTGCACCTGGATCACCCGTCCATGCCGGACAACTCCCTGGCCAACGTAGAAGCGTGGGCTGCTGGCGTACCGGTGCCGACGTATGGGATCGACGATGAGACCGCCATCAAGGTGGTCGACGGAAAAGTCGAAGTGATCTCTGAGGGGCACTGGAAGCTGTTCCCGCCTAAGCGCTGACTCTCTGCCACGGCCGGTACTACTTCGTGCTTCGCGATCGCGCTCGCGTCTTCGCTGGCCGCGTTCTCGCGAGATTGTGCCTGACTGACTAATTCACTGTTCGCCTGGGACCGCCCGCCGTCCTGCTTCGTGTTCAAACTGCTGTTAGGCCGCCGAACTTCTCACGGGTACTCTGGATCAACTGATCGGGCGGTCGGCCCTCGACACGTGGTCTGTGGCGAAGAGTCGCTCGACCGTGTGTTTCTTCCCATCGGTGTGCACGACGCTGATGTTCGTATTACCGCCGGGGCTTCGGTCGACCTTGGGAAGGATCCCGAGGAAATGCGAGAGCAGGATCCGGTTCACGCCGCCGTGGCCCACGACGAGGATCGTCTTGCCCGGGCTCTCGCGGGTGAGCCGATCGATCGCGCCGAGCGTGCGCGCGAGGACCTGATCGAGCGTCTCGCCGTTCGGCCACGAGACGAAACCGTCGTCGTTCCAATTCGGCAGGCCGCGCGTCTCGTCGAACGTCTTTCCGGTCCTGTCGCCGACGTCGATCTCGCGCAGCTCCGGCGTCACTTCGACCGGAAGCCCGTGACGCTTCGCGATCACCTCCGCGGTATCGCGCGTCCGCGACAGATCGCTCGAGATGATCCGGTCGAACTTCACCTTCGCAAGCTCGTCGGCGACCGTGGCCGCCTGCTCGCGCCCGCGCGCCGTCAGGGGCGAGTCCGTTTGGCCGGTGAAGATCTTGGCGGCGTTGCCCTCGCTTTCACCATGTCGGACGAAATAGAAGGTGGTCGGCTTCACTAGACGCCGAGCTTTTCCGCGAGGTCGCTCCAGCCCGCGACTCGCGTGATCCGCTCGCCCGACACCTCGCGGTTCCACGGCTGGTCGAACAGGAAGACCTGCAGGTCGGCCTTCGCAAGGGTCGGCGAGATGATCACGTCGTCCTCGCAGAACGCGTCGAGCTCGAGCTCTTTCGCGAGACGCACCTTGTATTCGGCCGACCCGGCCGGGTCGTACCGGCCGCGGGGATACTCGGGGCGGAAATCGCCCATGGGCTTGAGGTGCACTGCTTTCGCGTGGTCGAAGATGCCCTTCTCGCGAAGCCACGTTTCGGTGATGTACCGGCGGCGTTCCGCGCGCGCGGTGATGAAGTAGAGCTCGTGCCCTGCGGCGACGAGGCGCTCGAGCACAACGGGGCAGTCCTTGTAGACCTCGAGCTCCGCGAAGAACGTGCTGTCGTAGAGGCGGATGCGGAACTGGTCGCGCTGCTCCGGTGTCACGCGCTCGAGACCCGGGACGACGGTGTCGTAACCGGCGCCGCTCTCCTTTTGCGAGAGCAGGTGCCATCCGATCTGGCTATCGTCCGGAAGCTCCACGTTGAATTCCTGGGCGAACCGGCGGAGGTAAGGGACGGAGCAGATCGCCATGACGTCGTCGAGGTCGATGCCGATCTTCATGAGGCCGCCGCGCGGGGATCTAGCGGAGCGTGAGCCCCGCGATAAGAGTCGGCAAAAGCGCCAGCACCGCGAGGACGATGGTGCGAAGCGCGGTATTCATGCTGCTGGCCAAAGATGACAGAACGCTGCCGCAAGTGGTCGCAGCGAAGTCTCATCAAGACGCGAGTCGATCGAGCAAACCGGTGAGCGCATCGCGCCAGTCGGCCTTCACATCGAGGACCGACAAGCGGACCTGACGTTGTCCGGCCTGCGCTTTCGGGAACGAGCGCAGAACGCGCGTGCGTTCGTCTGCCTGGATGTCTCGTCCTAGTACGACGCGCAGCTCGGGGCCGCGCGCGCGCACTTCCGTCGCGCCCGCTTTGACGGCGCGCAGCTTCACCTCGACGCCGTAGAGGAGGTTCCGTACCGGTTCCGGCGGCGGCCCGTAACGGTCGCGAAGCTCGTCGCGCAGGCCCACGAGGTCGTCCAGGACGGCGAGCTGGGCGATGCGCCGGTAGAGCTCGAGCTTCCGTTGGCGGCTGGGGACGTAGTCGTCGGGGATGGCGGTCGAGAGCGCGAGGTCGACGGTGATCTCGGGGAGGGCGGCCGCCTGCGGAGCGCCCCGCTGCTCGTTCACGGCCTCTTCCAGGAGCTGGGTGTACAGCTCGAAACCGACCGCGGCGACGTGCCCGTGCTGCTCGGCCCCGAGGATGTTCCCCGCCCCCCGGATCTCGAGGTCGTGCATCGCGATCTTGAAGCCGGCCCCGAGCTCGCTCGCCTCGAAGACCGCCTGGAGGCGTTTGCGAGCCTGCTCGGTGAGGTGCTGCTCCTTCGTATAGAGAAGGTAGGCGTAGGCCTTTTCGGCGCTGCGGCCGACGCGCCCGCGCAGCTGGTAGAGCTGCGCGAGGCCGAGGGTTCCGGCGCGGTTGATGACGATCGTGTTCACGTTCGGGATGTCGAGGCCGGACTCGATGATCGTCGTGCACACGAGGACGTCGTGCTCGGCGTCGGCGAACTCGACCATCACGCGCTCCAGCTTCCGGTCGTCCATTTGGCCGTGCGCCACGATGTAGCGGGCGTTCGGCACGAGCTCGCGGAGGCGATGGGCCTCCTGCTCGATGCCCTGCACGCGGTTGTGGACGTAATAGACCTGGCCGCCGCGGTCGATCTCGCGAACGATCGCTTCGCGCAGCACGTCGTCGCTCCGCTCGACGACGTGCGTTTCGATGGGCTGCCGGTTCTCCGGCGGCGTCTCGATCACGCTGATGTCCCGCACGCCGGAGAGCGCCATGTGAAGCGTTCGCGGGATCGGCGTCGCGGTCATCGAGAGTACGTCGACCTCCGTGCGCATCTGCTTGAGGCGCTCCTTGTGCTTGACCCCGAAGCGGTGCTCCTCGTCGATCACCACGAGGCCGAGATCGCGGAACTGGACGTCCTTTTGGAGCACGCGGTGGGTGCCGACGACGATGTCGACCTCTCCGGTGGCGATGCCCTCCGCCACGGCGCGCTGCTCGGCCGGCGAGCGGAATCGCGAGAGCATCTCGACGTTCACCGGAAACGTCGCAAGCCGCTCGCCGAACGTCTCGTAGTGCTGCTGTGCAAGGACGGTGGTCGGCACGACGATGGCGACCTGCTTGCCGTCCTGGACCGCTTTGAACGCGGCGCGCAGGGCGACCTCGGTCTTGCCGTACCCCACATCGCCGACGACGAGGCGATCCATCGGCCGGCCGCGCTCCATGTCGCGCTTGGTGTCATCGATCGCCTGCAGCTGGTCGGGCGTTTCGGTGTACGGGAACGCGTTCTCCATCTCGATCTGCCACGGCGTATCGCGCCCGAACGCGAAGCCCTGCGTCGCTTCGCGCGCCGCGTACAGGCGGAGGAGCTCCTTCGCGATCTCCTCGGCGGCCTTCTTCGCGCGGCGCTTGGTGACACCCCATTCGCGCCCTCCGAGCGCGGAGAGGGCCGGTGGCGTACCGCCGACGTAGCGCGTGACCTTGTCGACGCGCTCGGTGGGAAGGGACACGACGTCGGTCCCCGCGAACTGCAGCTCGAGGTACTCGCGCACGACCCCGGCGATCTCGCGGGTGATGAACCGCTCGAATCGCCCGATCCCGTGGTCCTCGTGGACG
>DATCPK010000021.1:0-22318 GCA_036570125.1 Candidatus Limnocylindria bacterium | reverse complement strand
CGCGATGTTCAGCGCTGCGTACGGGGACGAGGCGCTTGGTGAGATCGTGGAGTTCGTATGCCGGCGCGGGTGAATCCGGACGTCCCTGGCGAGCCGCGGCTCCTCCGCAAGGTGGGGAAGCGGATCCGCGAGCTTCGTGAGGAGAAAGGACTGACCATGGCGGAGCTCGGCGCGAGTCCCAAGGGCGTCGTCTATTTCCAGCGCCAGTACGTCTGGAAGATGGAAACCGGGCGCGTCGCGCCGTCTCTCTCGGCTCTCGCTCATTTCGCGAAGCGCTTGGATGTCCCCTTGGCTGACCGCCTCCGCGGCATCTAGGGCTTGCTTCTGAGCTTGTTCCTGGCGCTTTGTCGCGTTCGGTGACACCATCCGCACGAATGCAGCCGAGGCTTAATCGACGGGTCCTCGTTATCGAGGACGACAACGACATTCGCAGACTGATCACCGAGGCTCTCACGAGCGTGGGGCTCGACGTGGTCGCGGCGATCGACGGCGCTCAGGCGCTCCGGACCGCGCTCGCACGGAAGCCCGCGGCGGTCGTTCTCGACATCGGGCTGCCGGATTCCGACGGGACGCAGTTCATCGCGCGCTGGCGCGAGAGGCGGCCTGACGCGAACGACGTCCCGATCCTGGTCGTGAGCGGCCGCTCCGATCGCCGGGAGATAGCAAGCCTTCTGGGTGCGGCGTTTGTCTGCGGGAAGCCCTTCCAGGTCGACGAGCTCGTCGGCGAAGTGGAGCGCGCGGTCCTCAACTAGCGCGCGCTCCGATACGCGCCATGAATGGACGTCGCGACAGCGTGCGCGTGAACGCGTTGCCCTTGGTGTTGAACCGCGACAGACGCCCGCGCCATTCGGCGGCATTGGTTACCAACTGTCCATAGCGACGCGCGAATCGCCTTCTAGATTCGAGTTGACCGCCCGAGCGCGGTAACTCGCCAGGAGGGAGGCCCTTCCGTGATCGACAAGACGACTGCAGAAGGCTCATTGCCCGGAGTCCATCCCCTCGCATCGAGGCAAACCCGCAGCGCTGGGATATCAATCGAGACGTCGAAGCTCGAGGGAGTGATCTCCGTGAAGCTCTCGGGCACGCCTCGACCTGAGGCGATCGTCAAGATGCTCGATCAGGTCAACGTGCTCGCGGCAAAGGACGCATCGCTGCGTGTCTTGATCGACGAGACCGGCCTCAACCCCGGCTTCGTGGGACCCGGCGACATTGGCCGGTTCGTTGGCGCCTGGCGTCGAGCCACGGCGCTCCGATCGACACGGTGAGTGTCTTCAGGGATCGCGCAAGTGCCCTCGCGTGGCTCATCGATTCCTGACGTGTGAGCCGCCCGGGATTCGAACCCGGAACCAAGGGATTAAAAGTCCCCTGCTCTACCGTTGAGCTAGCGGCCCGCGAAGTGCATCAAGTTTAGGCGCGCATACTCCCGCGAATGCCGCTCGTGTTCGCGTGCATTGCGCCCCACGGATCGATCGCCATTCCCGAAGCAAAACCCAAGGACCGGCCCACGCTCGCGAGCGCGACCACCGCGGGGATGAACGAGCTCGGCCGGCGCTTTGCCGCGGCGGAACCGGATGTCTCGATCGTGCTCACCCCGCACAACATCCACGTCGAGGGAGCGATGGCAGTGATCGACGCCGGGACGATCTCCGGAGACCTGGTGCAGTGGGGAAATCCGATCTCCATGCATCTCTCCATTGATCGCGAACTTGCGCTGTCGGTCCGCGACGCGATCCGCGCCGCCGGGATCCCCGTCGTCGCGGTGAGCTACGGCGGCAACGACCCCATCACCGCGGTCTTTCCGATGGACTGGGCCGTGCTCATCCCGACGCATTTCATGGGCGGGCGCTCGGCGCCGCAGGTGCCGGTCGCGGTCGTCGCGCCGGCGCGCGATCTTGCCGACGACGTGCACGTTCGAGCCGGAGAGGCGATCGGGCGCGCAGCGGCGGCTTCGCGAAAACGCGTGGCGCTCATCGCGAGCTGCGATCACGGGCACGGGCACGATGCCAAGGGGCCGTACGGCTTCACGCCGAAGTCGAAAGAGTTCGACGACGCCGTCGTGAGCCTGATCCGCGATGGTGATGGGCTGCGCTTCTCGCGTCTCGGATCGGGGTTCGCTCGCGAGGCGAAAGCCGATAGCTACTGGCAGATGCTCATGCTCGAGGGCGCGCTCGGGCGCGATCGGTGGAAGGGCGAGCTCCTCTCTTATGAGGCACCGACGTATTTCGGGATGCTCTGCGCAGCGTATGCGCAGCGAACAAACTAGGGCTCGTCGCACTTCCTGCGGAGCAGGGAGGCTACCTAGAATCGCGTTCGAGTGACCGCACTCGAGCTCGTCTCTTTACTGACGCAAGCGATCTTCGTCTGGATCTTCCTATTGGTCGTGTGGAGTTTGATCCGCCGACCAACGAAAACGAGCGTCGACATCGCGCTGTTCTTCGGGGCGATCTCGATCGCCATCGTCGAGTCCCGCATCGCGACGACGTTCCGACTTCAGCAGGTGGAGCTCATCACGGACATCGTCACGATGTTGATCGTCGCGATGCCATATCTCTTGTTGCGCCTGGTCGACGACTTCTCGGATGTACCGATCCAGGTCAAGCGGCTGGCCGAAGGCGGCCTCTTGCTTTCGGCGATCGCGTTCATCGCGGTCGAAGGGACGGTTCCGCTGCCGCTCCTTCTCGCGGTCGTCCTCTACTTCGCCGCGCTTTCGCTCTACTGCGCAATCGCATTCGTTCGCGCTGCGCGGCGATCGGCGGGCGTGACCCGGCGCCGGCTGCAGGCGGTCGCGGCCGGCACGCTGCTGCTTGGTCTCGGAATCCTCGCCGCGGGCTTTATTCCGCTCCTGCCGGTCTCGCTCGCTGGACTTCCGAGCGGTGCGACCCAGGTGCTCGTGCTCGCATCCGCGATCGCGTACTTCATCGGGTTCGCGCCTCCGCAGGTGCTCCGCCGCGCGTGGCAGGAGCCCGAGCTGCGTGCCTTTCTCCGTCGCGCGGCGAGCCTTCCGCGCCTGCCGGACACGCCGTCGATCGTGCGCGCGCTGCAAGACGGCGCGGGCTCGACCCTCGGCGCGCGGGCGACGATCGGGCTGTTCGACCCCGAAACGAAGACGCTGCGTTTCCAAGATCCACACGGCGTCCTGCCGAGCGAGATCGGGCAGGGCGAGTACCTCGCGTGGCGCGTCTTCGAAACGCAGCAAGCCGAGTACTTCCCTGACGCGGCGCGCGCGCACCCTGCGCTCGCCTCGGCGTACCGCGTGCGCGGCGTGCGGTCGCTGCTGATCGCGCCGATCTCGGCGGCGGACCAGCGGCTCGGAGCGCTCGAGGCCTACACCGATCACCAGCCCGTGTTCAGCGAGGACGACCTCGATCTCGTCCAGCTGCTCGCGGATCAGGCCGCGGTCATCCTCGAGAGCCGCGCGCTCATCGACGAGGCCGCGCGCGTGCGCGCGCACGAGGAAGCGGCGCGTCTCAAGGAGGACTTCATCTCGGCGGCCGCACACGATCTCAAGACGCCGCTCACGACCCTGGTCGCGCAGGCGCAGTTCCTGGAGCGTCGCGCCGAGACAGAGCCCGCGGCACCCGCGGATCTACCGGGCCTCCGGCGCATCGTCCGGGAGGCCAAACGGCTTTCGTCCCTCGTTCTCGAGCTGCTCGATGCGTCGCGCCTCGAGCAGGGCAAGCTCGTCGGCGAGCGCGAGCCGGTCGATCTGGTCGAGCTCGCGCGCGACATCGCTCGCCGCGACAGCTATCAGGACCGGCGGATCGTCGTTTCCGCCGACGCTCCGGTCGTCGGCAGCTACGACCCGCGCCGGATCGGTCAGGTGCTCGAGAACCTCGTCGAAAACGCGGTCAAGTACAGCCCCGACGAGGGCGAGATCTCGATCGCAGTGGCCCAGCGGAACGGCGAAGCATTTGTCGACGTCGCCGACCTGGGGATTGGGATCCCGGCCGGCGACCTACCCCAGATCTTCGATCGTTTTCACCGCGCCTCGAACGTCGACGACCGCCGCTTCGCGGGTATGGGTCTCGGCCTCTTTATCTGCAAGGGCATCGTGGAGCAACATGGGGGTCGGATCTGGGTGGAAAGTCGAGTGGGCGCCGGCAGCACGTTTCACGTCGTCCTCCCGCTCGAGGGCGCACGCTGAGCCGCATCCTCGTCGTGGACGACGATCCGTCGATAGTCGCGGTCGTGTCGGACATCCTCATCGCCGAGGGGTACGACGTCACGTCGGCGGAGAACGGCGCCGACGCGCTCACGAAGGCGGATGGTCACGCACTCGTCCTCCTCGACATGCGGATGCCCGTACTCGACGGCTGGGGATTCGCTCGCGAGTTCCGCGCTTCCGGCAATCGCTGTCCGATCGTGGTCATGACGGCGGCAGAGAACGCGCGCCGCTGGGCCGAGGAGATCGGGGCCGAGGGTTACCTCGCCAAGCCGTTCGAGATCGACGCGCTCATCGCGGCCGTGGAGCGATACGCCAGAGGAACGCACTGACCAGGGCGCCGGCCGCGAGTGCGCTGAGGGCGGCGACGCGAATGACGTCGAGCTGACCCTGGAAGGCGAACCACGGCGGCGTCAGCACGATCACGTGAGCTGACCAGTAGGCGACCGCTATGGCGTTCGCGACCACCCAGACGCTTCGCGAGCGACCACGAAGGTGTGGGGTGAGGACCGCGATACCCGCGGCCGCTTCGAGGAAGTGGCCCAGGCCCGAAGCGAACTGCGTCTCGGTGGCGTCCGGGATCGCGTAATGGAACCGCAGGAGAATTTCGGTTGCGAGCACGATGCTGCCGACGCCGAAGTACAGGAGCAGCATCGCGAGGGGCGGTCCGACGACGCGCATCACCGGGGCGCTCCGCGGGACCATCGACACGGCGACCGCGCCGAGGACCAGGCCTGTCGTCATCACCGTGCTCGAGCTGATGAAGAGGTACGGGTTGCCGAGCACGTAGGCGAGCAGTCCGGCGAGGTCGTTCGCGGTCGGGACGAGCGACGCGTGCATCTATGGATTTCAACGTTCTGGATCGCAGGAAAGGCTCGCCTGCTTGGCCGCTCAGGGACGCTCCGGCGCGAACAGATCGGTGTCATTCCTTTTTTTGCCGCGGACGAGATCGGCGACGAGCTCGCCGGTCGCCGTCGCGAACGCCATGCCGTGCCCGGTGAATCCCGCGTTCACGAACACGCCGCTCTCGAGTCGCCCGACGTACGGCAGCGCGTCGTGCGAGAAGCCCATAGTTCCGGCCCAACGATGAGTCACCTTCGCGTCGGCGCAGTGCTCGCGGAGGAAGCTCTCGAGCTGCTGCTGGATGCGCGGCGTCGTCCGCTCCTCTTCGCCGACCTCGTCCTCCGCGGCGGTGTCGCGCCAACCGCCGACGAGGAGGCTGCCGTCGCTGCGTTGGCGCCAGTAGCGATAGCCACGGTTGGCGTAGGCCGGCCGGTCGAAGACGCGGCGCGCGACGGGCGCCGTGGCGAGCATCTGCCCGCGCACCGGCCGCACGCGCAAGGGGACGAGATGCTGCGAGTACGCGTTGACGCAGACCACGACGGCGCCGGCCGTCACCCGAGCGCGGTCCGTGCGTACTTCGCCCTTCGATACTGCGATCGCGCGTGTGCCGTCGTGGATGCGGGCGCCGGCCGCGACCGCCGCGGCGGCAAGCCCTCGGACGTAGCGCACGGGATGTAGCTCGCCGTCCTCCTCGTAGATGGCCGCGCGGTCCCCCGCGACGAGTCGGACGCGCACGCGTTCTTTCTTGAGGCGTTCGGCGCTCTCGCGGACCTCGGCCCATTCCTCATCGTCACCCGCGATCTGGTCCGAGCCCTTCCAGGCGAGGTCGCACGCGATCCGTTCTCGCTCGACGATCGCGCGGACGAGCTCCTGATTGTGCCGCGTGAATCGCCATATCCGGAGCGCACGTTCTTCGCCGTAATGGCGCGCTGCGGCGACGAAGTTCTCCGCGACGCCCGCGAGCAGAAAGCCGGCGTTCCGCCCGCTCGCTGCTTCGGCAACCGTGCGAGCTTCAATCACGACGAGTTTTGCCCCGGTCCGCGACAGGTTGTACGCGGTCGCGACACCGGCGATGCCGGCGCCGACGATCGCAACGTCGGCGCTCGTGTCCTCGTCGAGCGGAGGATGAATCTGCGGCGGGATTTCATCGAGCCAGATGCTCGTCATTCCGGTACTCTGCCTGAGGCCGAGGCGCGCCGGCCGAATCGCTTAAGTGAGGGTGGGGATGTTCCGTAGCCGTTTGCTGAGTTTCGTTGTCTTTGTTTCGATGGTCATGGCGTTGGTGCCGCTCGCGCAACCTGCCGCTGCCCTGTCGCCGACGATCGTGATCAGCCAGGTCTACGGCGGAGGCGGGAACTCCGGCGCTACGTATCAGAACGACTACGTCGAGCTCTTCAACCGAGGGACGGTTACGGTGAGCATCGCTGGATGGTCAATCCAGTACACAAGTGCGACCGGCACCGGAACGTTCGGCAACGCAACGAACCAGATCACCCCCCTCTCAGGATCGATGTCCCCCGGTCAGTACCTGCTGGTTCAGGAAGCCTCTAATGCAGCAGTCGGCGCCGCGCTTCCGCCGCCTGATGTGACCGATTCCACTCCGATCAACATGTCCGGGACGGGCGGCAAGGTCGCCCTCGTAAATACAACGACTCCTCTCGGGTGCAATGGCAGCGCCGCTTCACCATGCTCCGCGGCCGCTCTCGCCACGATCGTCGATCTTGTCGGCTACGACGGCGCGAACTTCTTTGAAGGAGCACCGGCACCGACGCTCTCGAACACGACCGCCGCGATCCGCAAGAACGAGGGCTGCACCGAAACCGATAGCAACGCCGCGGACTTCGAGGCTCTCACACCTTCACCACGCAACACCGCATCGCCTTTCCATTTCTGCACTGGCGACAACGCGCCGGCGGTGAGCGCGACGGCGCCGCTCGCCGGGGCGACCGGGGTCGCCTTCAACACGAACATCACGATCACGTTCAGCGAGCCGGTGAACGTCTCGAGCGCTTGGTACACGATCGTTTGCGCGACGAGCGGCTCGCACACCGCCGCCCAGAGCGGCGGACCGACGACGTTCTCGCTTGACCCTGCGGCGGACTTCGCGTTCTCCGAGAGCTGCACGGTGACCGTCCTCGCGTCCGAGGTCACCGACCAGGACACGGTCGACCCGCCGAACAACATGTCCGCGAACTTCGTGTTCAGCTTCACGACGGAGGCGCCCCCGCCGCCGCCGATGTTCATTCACGACATTCAGGGAGCCGCGCATATCTCTCCCGTGGTCGGACAGACCTTCGGCAACATCCCGGGGGTCGTGACCTCGAAGCGGAGCAACGGATACAACCTGCAGGATCCAAATCCTGACTCCGACCCGGCGACGTCCGAAGGCATCTTCGTGTTCACCAGTAGCGCACCCACGTCGGTCAGCGTCGGCGACGCGGTTCGCGTGAAAGCGACCGTCAGCGAGTTCCGCCCGGGCGGCGCGGCGACCGCGAACCTGACCACGACCGAACTTGCCGCTCCGACAACCACCGTGCTGTCGCACGGAAACGTCGTCCCCTCGGCGACGATCATCGGGCTCGGCGGGCGGATGCCGCCGACGTCCGTGATCGAAGACGACGCAAGCAGCGGTAATGTCGAGACCAGCGGCGTCTTCGATCCTGCGAGCGATGGCCTCGACTTCTACGAATCTCTCGAGGGCATGCTCGTGCAGATCAACGATCCCGTGATCGTCGGCCCGACGAACTCGTTCAACGAGATCCCGGTGCTCCCGGACAACGGCTCCTGGGCCGGTCCGCGCACCGCGCATGGCGGGATCCTCTACAGCTACGAGGACGGCAACCCTGAGCGCATCACGGTCGACGACGCGATCGTTTCCATCCCCGGCGGTCTCAACGTCGGGGATCACTTCGCCGGATTCGTTATCGGCGTCATGGACTACAACTTCGGGCTCTTCATGGTCGAGCTGACGCAGTCTCCGACGCGTGTCCCCGGTCTCCTCACAAAGGAGACGACCACTCTGCCGACCGTCAACGAGCTCACGGTCGCGACGTTCAACGTGCAGAACCTCGATCCGGGCGACGGTGCGGCGAAGTTCGACACCCTTGCCGCGCTCATCGTGAACAACATGAAGTCCCCGGACCTGATCGCGGTCGAAGAGGTGCAGGACAACAACGGAGCGACGGACAACGGCATCGTTGACCCATCGATCACCGTCACGACCCTTATCGCCGCGATCACGACCGCCGGTGGGCCGACCTACAACTACCGGCAGATCAACCCGGTCAACGATCAGGACGGCGGCGAGCCGGGTGGGAACATCCGCCAGATCTTCCTGTTCCGGACGGACCGCGGGCTCACGTTCGTCGATCGTCCCGGCGGAGATTCGACCACGGCGACGACGGTCACGGACGCCGGCGGCACAGCACAGCTCTCGTTCAGCCCGGGTCGCATCGACCCGACGAACACCGCTTGGAACTCGAGCCGCAAGCCTCTCGCCGCGGAATTCGTCTTCAACGGCCAGCGGCTCTACGTCATCGCGAATCACTTCAACTCGAAGGGCGGGGACCAGCCCCTCACCGGCAAGTTCCAGCCGCCGGTCCGGTCGTCTGAGGTGCAGCGCCACCAGCAGGCCACGATCGAGGCCGGATTCGTTCAGCAGATCCGCGCGATCGACCCGAACGCCGACGTCGTGGTCCTCGGCGACCTGAACGACTTCGAGTTCTCCGAGACGATCCACATCCTCGAGGGCGCGGGCCTCACCGACCTATACGACACGGTCCCGCTCGCCGAGCGCTACAGCTACGTCTTCGAGGGGAACTCGCAGACCCTCGACCACATCCTCGTGAGCGGCTCACTTCTGAACCGCTCGACGCTCGACGTCGTTCACGTCAACGCGGAGTTTGCAGACCAGGCCAGCGACCACGACCCGTCCGTCGTGAAGATCCTCATGAACGACGAGTCGACGCTTTGCGCGCTGGCACAGCGAGTCGCCACGAAGAGCGGGGTAGCGACCTCGCTCTGCGCGAAGCTTGACAACGCCGTTGCCGCACGGAACCGTGGTGACCTCAAAGCCGCGCAGAACATCCTGAAAGCATTCGCGAACGAGGTGAATGCGCAGCGTGGGAAGGCGATCACGCCGGAAGACGCCGATCTACTGATCCTGCTGGCTAGCCGGCTTTAGAAGTAGATCTGTGACGCGGCGGCGCAAGCCGCCGCGTCAGGGTTCCGGCGTTACCGGTCTTGAAGGCGCGAGGTCGGGCGGCGGCGCGAAGATGTAGCGGTATGTCAGCGCGGCGATCGCGGCGCCGATGAGCGGCCCGACGAAATAGACGTACCAGTTGTCGTAGAAGCCTGCTGGCACCGCCGTGGCGAGCCAGCGCGCCGGGTTCATCGCCGCACCGGTGATCGGGCCGCCGCCGAGGATGTCGGCCGCGACCATCAGTCCGATCCCGAAGCCGCCGATGCGCGGCGCGAGCGGCGACACGGCCGTACCGAACACCGCCCAGAGCAGGAAGATCGTGAGGATCGCCTCGACGACGATCGCGGCCGTGACCGTCACGCCGCCGGCGAGGGCAGGGGTTCCGATATGGGTTCGTGCGAGCGCGCTCGGGTCGTACTCGAACGCGTAGCGAAGAGCGAATCCCGCGATGAGCGCGCCCACCGCCTGCGCGAGCCAATAGGTCGGCACGCGCGGCCATGGATGCTTGCCAGCGATCGCGAGCCCGAACGTCACCGCCGGGTTGAACTGGCCGCCCGACAGCCCACCGAAGGCCGAGACCGCGACTGACAACCCGAGCCCGTGCGCGAGGGCGATGGCGACGAGGTTGTCGCCGCCGGTCGCGACGATCGCGCCGGCGCCGACGAAGAAGAACATGAAGGTCCCCGCGACCTCCGCGAGCAACGCGCGCACGTGACCTGTCATCCGGCGGCTATTCTGCACACATGGCCGACTTCCGCCCGGTGGAGGCGAACAAGGGGCACATCCTCATGATCCATCCGGCGTCCGCCGACACACCGATCGAGGACGCCAACGCTGAATGGGTCGAGGTCATCGCCGATCTCTCGAGCGACTTCGCCAACTGGCGACTCCAGCACCTGCGCGGCCTCTGGAAGCCCGAGGTCGCCAAGCCAGTCGAGTGGGAGTGGGTCTACACGTGGGGCTCGCCGGCGTTCGTCAGAGCCGGCGAGGTCTACCGCATCCACTCGGGCTCGCGCGCCCGCGCCGCCACACATCCGCTAGCGGATGACATGGCACCTGGCCGCAAGCACGTATACGCCGCCGGCCCCGTCGGCGCCGCCAGATTGATCTGGAAGAAAGCTGACTACGTCCGACTCGTCGACGCCTTCGGAACGGTGGTCGACGAAGTTGTCGTTTGGTCTGAGGAGAAGCCGGTAGAAGCAAAGCCGGCGGACGCGAAAGCAGCGCGCTAGGGCACCTACTCGGCGGTGTTGCCGTTCACGGGTTTGGCTCTCCGATGGCGGCTCGACGAACGAACATCAAGAAGGTGAGCTCGTGGCCTTCTAAAGAACCAGTCACCTGCCAGCAACCCTCACTCGTGAACTCGATGCCCGACGGATTGAAACCGGTGGGACGGTAGCCATCGATAGTCTTGGTCTTGATCTCAGGACCGCTTCCGTCAACGCGACGGGCGGTGATATCGACCGCACCCGCGATATATCGATACCAGGCGACCTTTGCACTGAGGTTCGAACTTTCGGCGTTGATTCGATAGACCCCATCGATCGGTAGCTCGACCGCCAGCACGTCTTTCTGCCCGTACCAACTGAACCGCGTCGGGGGCAGGGGGTTCAGCCCCGTCAGGTCGGCGATCCATGAACTAGCCGGCAAGGTGACCGGACAACCTGCGGCCTCGGGCGCGGTACGGGACGGCGGAGTTGTGGGAGATGGCTCGGGCGACGCTGAAGAAGCGAGCGGAGAATTCGTCGGAACAGCGATCGCGCTCGGCTCGCACGCGACGAGCAAGAAAACCAGGACCAGAAGCCGACTCACGCCTCAGATACCGCCCGCGATTGGCCGCGGTTCCGACCTAGCCGCTTCGGATCTCTTTGTGCTCGACTGCAAGCTTCCGGATCACATCCTCGAGCACGGTGACCCCGATCCCCGGTTTCTTCGGCACTTTCATCGTTCCGTCCTTCTCGACGGTGAACGGTTCGCCGATGATTTCCGTCTCGAAATATCTGGCGGACGCCGACACGTCGCCGGGGATTCGGAAATTCGGGAGTGAGGCCAGGTGCACGTTGTGCGCGCGGCCGATGCCCATCTCGAGCATCCCGCCGCACCACACCGGAATGTCGTGAGCGGCGCATACGTCGTGCACGCGCTTGGCGGACGCCAGGCCGCCGACGCGGCCCGCCTTGATATTGATCACCTTCGTCGCGCCGATCTCGATCGCCTTGCGCGCGTCCTCGCCGGTGTGGATCGATTCGTCGAGACAGATCGGCGTCGCGATCTGCCTTTGCAAGGTCGCGTGGTCGATGAGGTCGTCGTGCGCGAGAGGCTGTTCGATCATCGTCGGCTTCGTCGGATCGATCCGCTTGAAGAGCGCGACGTCCTTGAGCGCGTATGCGGAGTTCGCGTCGAGCATGAACGCGAGATCGGGAAAGTTCTTCCGCGTGGCCTCAGCGATCTCAACCTCGAGCCGCGGCTTGATCTTCAGTTTCACCCGCTGGTAGCCGCCCTCGAGCTCGCGGCGGATGGTGTCCATCAGCGCGTCGATCGACGGCTGGATGCCGATCGCGACGCCGCAGAGGATCCGGTCCCGCGTTCCACCGAGAAGGGCCGAAAGCGGCTTGTTCGCGCGCTTCGCGAAGAGGTCCCACATCGCCATCTCTACGGTCGCCTTCGCCATCCGATGCTCGCGGATCCACGCGAGCTTGCGGTCGACGTCCTCGGCCGATGCGAGGTCGGCCTTGAAGAGCTCGGGCAGGATGAATTCCTGGAGCGCGTAGAGGACAGTGCCCCACGTCTCGCCGGAGTACCACGGAAGCTCTCCAGCGACGCTCTCGCCCCAACCGACCGCACCCTCTGACTCGACGCGGCAGAGCACGCGCGTCATGTGTGTCTCGCGCGCGCCGCTGGTCTCGTACGCGTTCTTCAGCGGAAGGCGCACGACGAAGAGCTCGACCCGTTCGAGCTTCATGCGTCGTCCGTTTCGAGCGTGAGATCGCGGCGTGGCTGCGGCACGAGCAGGTACGCGCCCCGCCCATCGGCCGCGCGCAGGAACTCGACCGCGGCATAGCCTTCACCGAACGCGCGCTCGAGCGCCCCGCGCCCCGCGAGCCGCCACTCGAGCGCGAGCTTCGGATCGCGCGCCTTCAGCTCCTGGAACGCGGGCGGGATCTCGATGAGAAGATGCGACGCGCTCTTCGTCTCGGCGACCGCGCCGGGGCGATCGCCGTTGGCGCGCAGCAGGTACGCGACCCCTTCGCGTTCCGCGTCCTCGACCGACGCCGGTGTGTCCTCGCCGCGAAGGCGCTTGTACGTGCGGTCGTGTCCGATCGGCCACTCGACGTAGATGCGGTCGGACGGAAGTCCGTGATTGAGCTTGTCGGGCATTGCGCCGTAGAAGTCTCGGTAATAGGTGCGGGTGTAGGCGCCGAGCTTCCCGAAGTTGAAGCGAGCGTTCCGCGCTTCGAGCGGATCCATCGTCCACGCGACGATCTCGATGCCCTGGTCGAGGCAGTGATCGCGCTGCGCTTCCTTGAGCTGCTGCGCGAGCCCACTCCCTCGGTATGGATCGCGAACGGCGAGCATGTGCGAATGGTGCCTGAAGTGGTAGTCGACGATCCCGAGGAACCCGAAGACGAAGCCCGCCGGCTTGGGGTCTTCCGGCGCGTAGCCGAGCGCCACGAACCCGCCGTTGTGCACGACGGCCAGCATGAGCTGCGGATGGACGACCACGTCGCCGCTCCAGGTCTCTTCCTGCAGCGCGACGGTGGCCGCGCAGCCGACGATGTCGTGGGCCACCTCTATGCGGAATTCGGGCATGGATAAGGAGTATCGGCTAGCATCCCGCCCGTGCCGACGAACATCGACTTCCTGAAGCGGGTCGCCATGTTCGAGGACCTCGACCAGCGCTCGCTCGAGGCCATCGCGAACGCTGCCGTGGAGCAGCGCTACGAAACGGGGCAGGAGATCGTTCGAGAGGGCGACACCGGCGTCGGCGCGTTCATCATCCGCTCAGGCAAGGTGGAGATCGTCCAGGACCGCGAGGGCAAGGAGCAGAAGATTGCCACGCTCGGGCCCGGCGACGTGTTTGGCGAGATGGCGCTCCTCGATGAGTTCCCGCGTTCCGCGACCGTCCGCGCCGTCGAGCCGACCACCGCGCTCGGTATCCAGCGCTGGCACTTCCGCGGGATCCTCGAGAGCCACCCGCAGATCGCGCTTGCGCTGCTGCCGATGCTGACGCGTCGCATCCGCAACGCGGAGGGCAGATCGCCCGAGGCCGTTCGGCACTAGCGGACTGGTCCTGAGCTAGCCTCCCCGCGATGCCGCGCCTCGTCGAGTGCGTTCCGAACGTGAGCGAAGGCCGCCGTGGCGATGTCATCGACCGTCTCGCCGACGCGATTCGCGCGACCGACGGCGTTCGTCTTCTCGATCGCACGAGCGACGTCGACCACAACCGCTCCGTCTTCACGTACGCAGGCGAACCCGAGGCCGTCGTGCGCGCGACGCACGCGCTCATCGACCTCGCATATCGCGACGTCGACATGAACACGCACAAGGGCGAGCACCCGCGCCTCGGCGCGGTCGACGTGGTGCCGTTCATCCCGCTCGCGGGCGTGACCATGGAGGAGTGCGTCGAGCTCGCGCACCGCTTCGGCCGCGAGGTCGCCGAGCGCCATCAGGTTCCGGTCTACTTCTACGCGAAGGCGGCAACGTCGCCCGAGCGTGTGCGGCTTCCCGATATCCGCAAGCCCCAATACGAAGGACTCGCGGCGCTCCTCGACACGACGCATGTCCCCGATGCGGGACCGCGCCGCATGCACGCGACCGCCGGCGCGATCGTCGTCGGGGCGCGGCCATTCTTGATCGCGTTCAACATCGAGCTCGATTCGACGGACCTGAAGCTGGCGCAGCGCATCGCGAAGGAGATCCGCGAATCGTCGGGCGGGCTTCCCGCGGTGCAGGCGAAAGGCTTCATGCTCACGGACCCGCCGCGCGCACAGGTCTCAATGAACCTTCTCGATCACACGGTGACATCGCTCGCGACGGTCTGGCGTGAGGTGGAGACGCGTGCGACCGCGGCCGGGGTCAAGGTGCTACGAGGCGAGCTCATCGGACTCATCCCACTCGATGCGGTGCTGCAGGTCGCCGCGGATTCACTCAAGCTCGAGGGCTTCACCAGAGACCGCGTCATCGAGAGCCACTTCCTGGAATGACCGCCGCGGACCTCGTCCTTCACGGCGCGCGGCTGCTGACGCTGGGGCCGCTGAAGGAGGAGCGTCCCCGCGTCGGTCCGGCGGCCGGCGATGTCGGCGCGGTGATGGACGGCTTCGTCGCATCGCGCGATGGGGCGATCGTCGCCACCGGGCACGGGAGCGCGCACCAGATGGTCGAGCGGGTCGATGGCGCGATCGACGTCGATGTGCAGGGCCGCGTCGTCATGCCCGGCTTCGTCGATCCTCACACCCACCTCTGTTATGCGGGCGAGCGCTGGGAGGAATTCGCCAGCCGACGGAGCGGCGCGGACTACCTCGCAGTGCTCGCGGCGGGCGGAGGGATACACGCGACCGTTCGCGCGACGCGCGGCACCAGCGACGACCAGCTCCTCACGCTGCTCATGCGGCGCATCGGCGACGCGGCCGAGCTCGGCACGACCACGATCGAGGTGAAGAGCGGATACGGCCTGGATCCCGAAGAGGAGCTGCGGCAGCTCCGCCTTCTGGCGCGCGCGAAGGCGGACGCGCCGATCGACGTCGCGGTGACGTATCTGGCCGCGCACGCGCTGCCCGCGCCGTATACCGGTGACCGCAAGCGGTTCATCCGCGAGGCGACGAAGGCGATCGCTACGGTCGCCGAGGAGAGCCTCGCCGAAGCAGTCGATGCGTTCGTCGAAAAGGGAGTCTTCGACGTCGATGACGTCCGTCCGCTCTTCGCCGCCGCCAGAAAAGCCGGGCTCGCCGTGACGATGCACGCCGACCAGCTCAATGACGTCGGCGCGGCCGCGTTCGCCGCCCGGACACACGCGCGCTCGGCGGACCACGTCGCCCACGCGTCGGCCGACGGCATTCGCGCGCTCGCGCGCGCGGAGGTGCCCGCGGTCCTGCTACCCGGAAGTGCCTTCTTCGTCGGGTACCCGCCGCCGGAAGCGCGACGGTTCATCACCGCGCGCGTCCCCGTCGCGCTGGCGTCCGATCACAACCCCGGGACCTCGCCACTCGAGGGCATGCCGACCGCGATCGCGCTCGGCGTCACCCTCTGCGGGCTCACGCCGCACGAGGCCATCGTCGCGGCGACGATCAACGCCGCCCACGCCCTCGGCCGCGGCGGCCGCACCGGCGCGCTCGTGCCCGGGCGGCGCGCGGACATCGTGGTGCTCGAGACCGACGACGAGCGTGAGCTCGCCTATCGCATGGGAGCGCCGCTGATCGCTGAGGTGTATGCGTCTGGGAGGCGGGTCGCCTAGCGAGGGCTAAACTCCGCGCCGTGGCCGATGCTCGCATCGCTCGACTCCGTTCGGTGCCGCTGTTCGGCAGCTGCACCGACAAGGAGCTCGAGTTCATCGCCTCTCGCGCCGACGAGGTCGATCTGCCGGCCGGCAAGGTCCTGACCGAGAGAGGGAAGAGCGGCGGGGACTTCTTCATCATCCTCGAGGGCAAGGCCGAGGTCGACGCCAGTCAGGGCAAACGCACTCTCGGCCCCGGCGATTTCTTTGGCGAGATCGCGCTCATCGACAACGGGCCGCGCACCGCGACGGTGAAAGCGGCGACTCCGATGCGCTGTCTCGTCCTCGGACACAGCCAATTCCGGGACGTGCTCCACCAGAACGGTGAGATCGCGGTCAAGATCCTCCGCGCCGTGACGCAACGACTCCGGGAAGCCACCCCGCTACCCACCGGCTAGCGTTACCCTGCGCGTGCGGCGTGCACGCCAAGGAGGTATCGCGACCGCATGAGTGATCGCGTCGCCATCTATCCCGGTTCCTTCGATCCGCCGACGAACGGGCACGTCGACATCGTCGAGCGCTCGGCGCGTCTCTTCGATCGCGTGGTCGTGGGCGTCGGACGCAACCTCGCGAAGAAGACGGTCTTCACCGCGGACGAGCGCATCGAGCTGATGCGCGAGGCCTGCTCGAAGAACCGCAACGTCGAGGTCCGCGCGTTCGATGGGCTGCAGGTCGAGTTCGCGCACGCGTGCGGCGCGACCTTCATCGTGCGCGGGATCCGCGCGCTCTCGGACTTCGAGTTCGAGTTCGAGATGGCGAACATGAATCGCTCCCTCGCCCCCGACATCGAGATGGTCTACCTGATGACCGCCCCCGAGTTTCTGTTCATCTCCGCATCGCGCGTGAAGGAGCTCGCCGCGTTCGGCGCTCCGATCGACAAGTACGTGCCGGCGAACGTCGCGAAGCGCCTCAAGGTGATGGGAAAGCGCGGCATGCGCACCGGGGCCACGGAAGCGAAGGACTAATGACCACGCTGCTCGCAGCGGACGTCGGGAACACGAATGTCGTCCTCGGCGCGTACGACGGCACGAAGCTCATCTCGACGTGGCGGACCGCGACGCGACACGACCAGACCGAGGACGAGCTCGCGGTGATGGTCGACGCGCTTCTCGCTCGTGAGGATCTCTCGCTCGACGACGTCGATGCGCTCGTTCTCGGTTCCGTCGTCCCGCCTCTCACGGCGTCGTTCATCCGACTCGCGGAGCGGTACCTCGATCGACCCGCGCTCGTGGTCGGGCCCGGTGTGAAGACGGGCGTCCGCCTGCGCGTCGACAACCCCTCGGAGGTCGGGGCGGATCGCATCGCGAACACGCTCGCCGCACATCGCCGCTACGGCGGGCCGGCGATCGTCGTGGACTTCGGCACGACCACGAACTTCGACGTCGTGAGCGCGGAGGGTGACTTTCTCGGCGGCGCCTTCGCCCCGGGCTTGGAGGTTTCGGCCGAGTCGTTATTCGGGCGCGCCGCGCGTCTCTTCCGCGTCTCGCTGACGCCGCCCGCGAACGCGATCGGCAAGAACACCGCCGATTGTCTGCGCTCGGGGATCGTCTTCGGCTACGTCGGGCTCGTCGAGGGCCTTCTCGCGCGGCTCATAGCGGAGCTCGGTTCGACGAAGCCGCACGTTCTGGCGACCGGAGGCCTCGCCGCGACGATCGCGCCGCTCGCCAAGGGTATCGAGCGGGTCGATGAGGACCTGACCCTCGAGGGACTCCGCCTTCTCTGGGAGCTGAACGCGTGACGCGAGTCAGCGGCCGTTTCGTCGTGCTCGCCGTGACCGGCTCGATCGCTTTGTACAAGATGGTCGAGCTCGCGCGGCGCATGGTGCAGGCCGGCGCGACCGTGCAGGTGATCATGACGAAAAGCGCTGCTGAGTTCGTCACGCCACTGACGTTCCAGGCGCTGACGTACCGCCCGGTCGAGATCGAGATGTTCTCCATGCAGGACGAGCGCTCCGCGGGGCACGTCGCCATGGGCCGCCAGGCGGATGTCGTCGTGGTGGCGCCCGCGACCGCGCACGTCGTCGCGCGTCTCGCGCACGGCTTCTCCGACGATCTGATGGCGACCACCGTGCTCGCGACCTCCGCGCCGGTCATCGTGGCGCCCGCAATGGAGACGCATATGTGGCAGAACGCCGCGACGCAGGCCAACATCGCCACGCTTCGCGCCCGAGGTGTTCGAGTGATCGACCCCGAGACGGGACCGCTCGCGTCCGGCGACATCGGGCCCGGCCGGCTCGCGTCTCTTGAGCGCATCGAGGCCGCGATCGACGAGGCGCTCGGCCTGTCGAAAGGGCTTGCCGGGCGTTCGGTCGTGGTCACCGCCGGGCCCACGCTCGAGGCGATCGATCCGGTGCGGTTCATCTCGAACCGCTCGAGCGGGAAGATGGGCTACGCGATCGCGGCCGCGGCGCGCGACGCGGGCGCGGAGGTCACCCTGATCACCGGCCCGACGGCCCTGGTCCCTCCGGCAGGCGTGCGCACGTTCCCCGTTGAGAGCGCCGACGACATGAAGGACGCGATCCTCGCGCAGCTGCCGCGCGCTGACGCGGTGATCATGGCGGCCGCCGTCGCCGATTACCGCCCGGTCGAGCGTGCGGTGAAGAAGATGAAGAAGAAAGAGCTCGGCAATGAGATGAAGCTCCGTATGACCGAGAACCCGGACCTCCTCAAAGCGATCGTCGCGGCGCGGCGGCCCGGCACGATCGTCGTCGGGTTCAAGGCCGAGACCGGCGACGCCACCGCCGAGGCCAGCCGGATGCTGCGCGAGAAGAAGCTCGACCTCGTCGTCGCGAACGACATCGCGGCTCCGCAGTCGGTATTCGGCTCCGACGACGATCAGGTCGCATTCGTCAGCGCGGACGGTGTCGAGCAGCTGCCGCTCTTGAAGAAGACCGAAGTTGCGCGACGACTCGTCTCCAAGCTCGCGGAACGACTCGCGCGATGACGGACGAGCCGTCGCTCAAGGAGCTTGGGGAACGGCTCGAACGGCTCGACGCACCGATCCGTATCTGGCGCGAGCAGCGGGACCGCGCGTTCGAGACGGCGTTCGGCCCGCAGAAGGGACGCCTCTCGAATCTCATGGCGCGCCTGCCGCAGGCGGCGAACGCGGCCGCGGCGCTCGGGCTCGGTCCGCGCGACGAGGCCTTCGCCCTCTTCGATGAGCTCTGCGACCTGTACGCGCGATCCGACCCTTCACGCTGCGCGATCATTCGCGGCATCGTTCACGAACGCGAGGCGCGTCGTTTGCTCGAGGACTACGTCGCGTACGCGGCGCGCACCCTGAAGCAGGGCGGTCGACCGGAGTGGCTCGAGCGTGGGATCGCGGCGGCCTCCATCGACGATCAGCGCCGCGACTATCGCGACTGGATCATGGCGCTCGGCGATCTGTATCTCAGTGCGCGCGCGGTGAAGCTGGATCCCTCGCCGGTCCTCAAGCGGATCGCGGAGCGATCCAACCCCGAGCGCCACGCGGCCGCGCCGACCCCGACGCGCGATGCGCTCACGACATTCGAGAACAGCGCCTACTTCATGACGTCCATCCTCCCGCAGCTCCATTAGCCTCGCGCGATGGCGGTGGAGTGGGTCACGTTCGACTGCTACGGGACGCTCATCGATTGGGAGCGCGGGATCACCGACGCGCTTCTGCCCCTGTTGCCCGCGACGACGGACCGGCGAGCGCTCGCGGAGTGGTACATCGCGATGGAGGCGCAGTTCGAAGCCGAGGGCTACCACCTCTATAAGGATGTGCTCGATCGCGTCGGCCGGCGGGTGCTTCGGTCACTGGATGTGCCCATACCCGACGAGAAGCCGTCGCCCCTGCCTTCATCGCTCGCCGAGTGGCGTCCTTTCCCAGAAGTCCCTGCCGCGCTGCGCGCGCTCGTCGAGCAGGGCCGCTATCTCGCGATCCTCTCGAATGTCGATAAGGATCTGCTCGAACTTTCCATCGGCCGCCTTGGCATCCGGCCCGACCTCGCGATCACCGCGGAGGAGGCCCGCAGCTACAAGCCGGCCGAGGGGCACTGGCGCCGTTTCCTTCAACGCAGCGGTGCATCGGTCGAGCGGACCGTGCACGTCGGCGCGAGCCAGTACCACGACATGCGGCCCGCGGCCGCGCTCGGATTCCGGACAGTCTTCATCGACCGGCACGGCGAGACCCTTGAAACAGCACCGACTCGCGTGCTTCGCGACCTCTCGACGCTCCCGAACGTCATCGCCGAACTCGCGGCTGGCTGAGCGTGCGCGAGCATCCTCGTCGCGATCTGCTTCTGGTCGCTCTGACTTTCGCCGCGGGTTCGGTCGATGCGATCGCGTTCCTCGCCCTCCACGTTTTTACGGCCGTGATGACCGGAAACCTCGTCCTGCTAGGCGTCGCCATCGGACAAGGCGCGGCGCGTAATGCGCTCCGCGGCGTTATCGCCGTCGGCGCCTATGGAATCGGAGTGCTCACCGGTGCGCGTTTCGTTGGCACGCTTCCTCCCGAGGCGCAGTGGTCTGGCGCGGTCACGCGCGCTCTCGTGGTGGAAGTGGCCTTACAGGGGATATTCCTCATCGGTTGGATCCTCACCGACGCGACGCCGGACGGTATTGCTGCCCTTGCCCTCATTTCGATATCGGGAATCGCGATGGGTCTCCAAGCGGCCACGACGCGGGCAGTCGCTCCAGGACGATCCACCACCTATCTCACCGGAACCCTCACGGGCCTGTTAACCGAGCTAAGCGCCCTCGGGGTTCGGCCGGACTGGTGGCACCGCGCGTCCATCGTCATCGCCCTCGTCGCCGGCGCCCTAGCCGGTGCGATCGCCTTCTCGATCGTGCCATGGTTGGCGCCGGCCATACCGCTCCTCGTTCTTTCTGGCGTCGTGCTGTTCGTCACCGCCACTCAGGACGGCGCCACGGCTTAGCGGGACGGCTGCGGCGTCGACGCGGCAACAAGCTCCTGCATCGCCGAGCGGAAGGTCCCCGCGACGTAGATCCCCCGATGGAGGACGCCGCTCTCGATGTCGTAGCGGCGTTGTGTGGCGCTGCCATCGACAAGCTGGAAGGCGACCGAGAAGCCATAGTCCGGGGTCTGGAATGTCGGGGTCGGCACGGGAAGCGGGGTCCGCGGCGGCGAGGGGGACGCCAGCGGAGGGTTCTGATCGACGGGCGCCGAGAGCACGAGGCGCACGAGCTCGTCGATGCGCGATCGCTCGGTGATGCGCCCGAGGATCGTCTGGCCGTCCTTGCCGCTCACGAGCGCGATGCCGACGACCTTGCCCTCGAGATCGAGAAGGTCGCGCCCGGTCTTCGCGGCGGGATTGCTGTCCGCCTCGTAGAGAACGAGCTCTCCGTTGTGGCGGGCGGCGAGGCGGAACGTCGTCGCATAGCCCTTCACCGAATACACGGGCTCGCCGGCGGGGACGAAAGCCGAGTCTCCATCGGCGGTGCGGTAGTCGATGCCCTTCGATTCGCCTGAGAGCATCTGTTTCACGCGGAAATGTTCGGGGCCGAGATCTGCTTCCACGAGCGCTCGGCCAACGCTGGTGCCTCCGCTGAAGTAGTTGACGCCGACGTAGTTGATGCCGTTCGCCTGGACGAAATCGATGTAGTCGTTGGTCACCGAATAGCACGAGACAAGCAGAAGCGCGCCCGTGAGCAATAGTCGCATCGTCTAGTAACGCTATCCCGCGTCTCGTGTTCCGACTACCGCTGGTAACGTGCCGCAGTGCGCCTTCCGCGGATCGTCGAGCCGCTTCGACATCGCGACTTCCGTCTGCTCTGGACGGGGCAGACGCTGACGCTCCTCGGCTCATTCGTGTCGAACATCGCCTACCCCTTCCAGGTCCTGCAGCTCGGCGGTTCGGCCTTCGAGCTGGGCGCCTTCGTGTCGGCGTTCACGGGAGCGAGCCTCGTGTTCCTGTTGATCGGTGGCGCCGTGGCGGATCGCGTCCCGCGCCGGACCCTGATCATCGTGACGGAACTCACCAGCGGGGCCACGGTCGGAGCCATGGCGATCCTGGGATTCGCCGGCGCGCTGCAGATGTGGCATCTCTACGTCTCCGCGGCATTCTTCGGTGCGGCGAGCGCCTTCAGCGTCCCGGCGCTCGGCGCGATCATCCCCGAGCTCGTGCCGGAGGAGATCCTCGTCGCCGGCAATGCCGTCCAGGGCCTCTCGCGGCAGAGCGCGCGGGTCGGCGGTCCGATCGTGGGCGGACTGCTCGTCGCGACCGCCGGGCCGTCCGCCGCATTCGCGTTCGACGCGGTGACGTTCTTCCTATCGGCGGGCGCGGTCGCCCTCACGCGCGCGCGGCCTCTCGTCGAGGAGGCGCGGCGGTCGATCCTGCGGGACATTCGCGAAGGGTTCGCATTCGTGTTCTCGGTGCAGTGGCTCTGGGTCACGATCTTCGGCTGGGCCCTGATCGTGGCCGCGTTCATCGGCGCGATCGCGGTGGCCCTGCCCCTTCTCGTCACGACCGTTCTCGGCGGAGGCGCGGAGATGTACGGATTCATCAGCGCGGCCGTCGGCGTCGGCGAAGCCATCGGCGCGACCGCGATCGCGCAGATACGCGTCCGGCGAACGGGTCTGGCGATGTACCTGTTCGGGGCGCTGAGTGGGGTTGCCTTTTTCATTTACGGCCTCGTAC